>DVJD01000036.1 GCA_018710785.1 Candidatus Fimimorpha excrementavium | reverse complement strand
ATTTCCTATGGTTTGCATGCCCGCTTTTCAAAATCCTGCCGAGCGTCCCAATGGAGGAGTGGAAAACATTCACAGGCCGAAGGAAGCGAACCTTTTTCCTGACGGGCTTTGAAAAACGTCGGTACTTGATTTTTCCAGCTCCTTTGGAGCGCAGAAAAATCTTAGTACCGCTACGTTTTGAACATGAACACGCAAAGACTTGCGCATGCCTTAGTCTATGTTCGTTCATGTTTCTGAGCGAGAGCGACCCGACAGGGAAAAGGTTCGCTTCCTTCGGCCGTCCGGGTCTCCGTTTTGTTCACAATTTATTCATTCCTGCGTTTGTCCCGACTTTAGAATTATAATTCTTGACATTGCCGTCAGAATTCGCTATATTTGATTATAATAGGATAAAAAGGAGGAACCGGCTTTTATTGCATGATGTTTGACACATGCAGTAAAGGTCTTTTTATTATTTACATTTCGGGAGGCAAAAGCATTGTCAAATTCAAACATTACAAAACGTGCGTTATCGCAGGCATTAAAAGAACTGATGAAAACCCGTCCGATCGAAAAAATCAGTGTGGGAAATATCTGCGATGCCTGCGGGCTGAACAGAAAAAGTTTTTATTATCATTTTCAGGATAAATATGAATTGATCTACTGGATTTACTGCACAGAGTTTCTGGACGCCGCTCTGTCGCGGCATTATGATGATTCTTTGGAGCTTCTGGACTCGGTCTGCTGCTATTTTTACAATAACAGGGAATTCTATGTCAATACCTTCCGCATGGAGGGGCAGAATTCCTTTTCGGATTTTTTTCACTCCGTCGTTTATGCGATCCTGAAAGAGCAGTTATCTGATGTTTTCTCATCTGAGCCGTCCATTGATCCCTATGTGGAATTTTATACCGATGCCATCGTACAGGCGATTAAGAAATGGCTTCTGCGAAAAGACCGCATGCCGCCCCATGAGTTCGCGTCTTTTATCGAAAAGGCGCTTTTAGGCGTATCCAGGCACATGTATGCCCGGCACGCAGACCGCCCCGCCCGGCAGATGACTCCGGACAGCAGCGATGAATGACATGCCGGGCATTTCATGAAACGAAATGTCTCTCCACTCCGTTCATATTCTTTTCTCTGATATGATATGATCGATCATCTGAAGGTCTTCCCTCACTTCCATAAGGAGAACCGGATATTTCTGTCTCATGCGCACATCTACCACATGGTCATATACCTTCTGACGGATTTCACGGCGGCATTCCCAGTCCGCACAGATAAAAGCACACTGCGGATGGAGAAAAAGCTGCTTTTTCAGCCAACTGTCATCCAGCATCCTGTCTGCATCTTCTTCCCCATATCCCGCATGAACCGCGTACAAAAGCCCATTGTTCCGCATCAGACGGCAGTTTTGGGCAGAATCCGGCCTGGTCGGCACCGATACCATGGCATTTCCGCATTCGACGATTTCTTTTGCAAATGTTTCCGATATCTCCTGTTCCCCCAGAAACACAAGAAAGGCACAGTCCGGATTCCTGTTCAGAACCTTTAAGAGCTCTGCCGGATTCCCCTGTGTAAGCGTCATCAGATAAACATAGATTCCCTGCTCTTTTCCCCGGCAGATCTGCTTCTGACAGGCATCCGCCTCCTGCTCCGGCATTCGGCTGTCCATGTTCATGGAAAGACTCCATGGAATATGAACGCCCTGCTCCTTTTCCGTTTTCCGTATGAGAGAGGCGCCTTTCGTGCATCCGTTGTAGCCCAGATTCATACCAAAGTTGATAAGCAGCCTCTCATCTGTGTGAGCGATCACATCGGCCGCCAGCTCATAGTAAGCACTTTCCTGATTCTGCAGCATTTCCTGGGCATAGGTCAAAAAACGTGTCTGGAATCGTCCCTTCGATACATTCAGCCCCAAATCGACCAGATTTCTCACCGTGCGTCTCGGGGAACGTTTTCCGTCTCTGAATATCTTCTGCAGCATGGATGTTATGAGCGTCCTCTTAATATCTTCTTTCATGACGAACTTTCACAGCCTCCTTTGTATAATCGTTTCAGGCGGGTCACATCCATATTGATCTGCTTTCTCCTCCTGCCGTCGGCCCCGTCTTTCAGTGCTGGTTCCACAGTTGCTCTGCTTTCGGCTTCCAGTTCTCAGCGTATGGCACACATCTGTCGCAGAGCGTGTCCACACTTTCCGGAGATTCATAGTCCGTAGACACCGCATGGGTTTCTTTTACCATGGCGCGAAGCTTCTCCGGGTTCTCCAGCATCGGACAGGGACGAAGCATGTTCTCGTTAAACGGCTGTCCGTCATGATAGGCCATGAACAGCGGACTCTTAAGCGCTTCCAGAAGGCTGCAGTCTCTGATATTGACATTGGAATAATGGATAAATACGCAGGGCTCCACGTCGCCTTTTGCGTTGATGTGCAGATATCTCCTTCCGCCGGCGATACATCCTCCCACATACTCCGCATCATTCTGGAAGTCCATGGAAAAGATTGGTTTGGTATTTCTGTATGCGCGGAGGTTGCGGTAGAGTGTTTCTCTCTGCTCCGGTGAGGGCAGCAGCTGCACAGCGGCTCCGTTTCCAACCGGCATGTAGTGGAAGAACCAGACAAACAGCGCACCGGCATCTATGATCATGTCGAAGAATGTTTCGCTGCTCACATCCTGATAGTTTTGGCTTGTATAGCAGACGGAGATGCCAAAGGGCAGTTTGTGTTCTTTTAAAAGCGCCATGGCATGCATTACTTTATCATACACGCCGCTGCCTCTTCTTCCGTCATTGGCTTCCTCAAATCCTTCCAGACTGATGGCCGGTACAAAGTTTTTCACGCGGAGCATTTCCTGGCAGAACTCCTCGTCGATCAGTGTTCCATTTGTAAAGCTTAAGAACTCACAGTCCGGATGCTTCTCACACAGGGCGATGATATCCTTTTTTCTGACCAGCGGCTCGCCTCCCGTAAAGATATACATATAAGTTCCCAGTTCTTTCCCCTGAGTCACGATGGAGTCCAGCTCATCCAGAGTAAGGTTCAGCCTGTTTCCATACTCTGCCGCCCAGCATCCGGTGCAGTGCATATTGCAGGCGGATGTGGGGTCCAAAAGAATCGCCCAGGGAATATTGCACCCTTCTTTTTCTTTCATCTCCTCCTGGCGGGCGCTTCCGGACAGGCTGGCATTTACGATAAAGTTTTTGAAAAATGTGTTGCGCACTTCCGGGTCCAGATTCCATACTTTCATGATCAGTTCGTACCAATTGGTCTTATCGGCGATGGCCTTCCGGAACGCATTTCTCTGGGACTCATACCATCCTTCCGGGGCTACTTTGTCCACCATATCCATCAGCTTCGGAATATTATTTTCCGGATCTTTTTCCAGATACTGCCATGCTTTTTTCAGGGAAACCGACATTGCTGTAATTTTTGCTTTTTCTACAAGATTTGCCATTGTTCTTATTCCTCTCTTTCTTTTTTACTGCAGTCTCTCTCTATTCTCCGGCTACTCTACCCCTATCATATCCGTCTTTTTCCAGTATTTCATTGGACAAGAATCTGCTTTTGTCGGAAAACGGAACACTTTGCCGAAATGTGTTACCTTTTTGGACAATTTGAAGCTTCTGCCCAAAATCTGAAAAAGGGAGTGCTGTAAAATTCGCATAGTCACAGTACGATGCGAATTTTACAACACTCCCAAGCCCCACATGACTACCAGGCCAAGATCTCTCCTGTTATGGTTTCCTTTTTCTCTTCTGTCCGGTCGAAGAGGACCGCTTTTCCATAGCCGACACAATTTTCCCAGTATAAAATATCCGTCGGAGTCATCACCTCTTCATGGCACAGGAACAGAATATATTCCTTTTCTCCCGCCAGGATGCGCAGTCCCTCTGCCCGCACTGCTTCCAATTCATCCTTGTATCCGGCCAGATGAAGGCCGATGCGCTCCACCGAAACCGGCTTTGCCGTTTCCTTCGGCCCTCCATGGATGACCGTAATCCGGCTGAAGGTTCCCTCGGCTTCTGCCTTCTCCCAGTAGGTCTGGTTTGTTCCATGCTCATTGTAATGGCTGGAAATCACCGTCTCCCGGATCTCCCTCTTGGCAGGCACATCCACCCTGGTCAGCCATGCCGTCGTCTTTTCTCCCTCAAACCGCACCCCGGTATCCGTAAGCGCCGCTTTGCCCTGGCGTCCGAAATGGAAATAGGTCTCATAGCTGTGCGTGCCTTTTCCATAGAAATCATCGACAATGACAAAAATATCCGGCTTGATCCAAATAACCTTCCGGTTTGCCAGCACGCCTTCCTCCATGTAGCCCATATGGCTTCCTTCCGCAAACGCGCCGGTTTTCCCCTCAAAATACTGCTGTTTCAGGCAGGTGCAGAGATTTTTGTAGGTCCAGGAATCTTCACACACGGAAAATGGCTTCCCGTCCATGAGGACCACGTTGTGGGCAGCCGGTTCTTTTAAGTCATAGCGGATCGGACTGCCCACATAAGTAGCCCGACCGGAATCCACCAGGATGTCCTCTCCGTTGATGACCAGATCCACATGCAGCTTATCGGCATGACCGTGTCCGCCGCCCGTCTCGCCGCAGTAGAAATGCAGCAGATGATCCGTCTCGTTCCAGCCGCTTCTCATATAGTAATTGCCGGAAAACGGCAGTTCCACCGATTCAAAACCCGGATGGTCTGCTTTCATCTCCCGGTAGGTCTCACAAGCCTTCCATCCAAACTGCCAGGCGCTCTCATAATCCAGAATCGGATACCCGCCGGACTTCAAAGAAGGATCGGATACCACATAGGCTCCTGCCGTAATCTGATCCCTCAGATCGGAAGCGTCGCTGTCCCCCTGGGTAAACTGGGTGTGATCCGGTTTCTTCCAGGCATAGTTGACACGGGCCATTTTTCTGACCACCTCGCGGATTCCCTCCATGTCGATTCCGGCCCTGGTTCCATAGTAGTACGCATTCAGGAAACAGTGATACACTTCATTGTGGTACATCGGAGACTGCTCCCACTGGGTGCCGTCATGCAGAACCTGCACATCGGCACACTGGAAGAGGCGCTTCATCGCCATCTTCTGACAGGTTTCTTTTTCCTCTCCGTCTTCCATGGCAAGGCTGAACAGCAAAAGACCGCTGCTCTCCAGTACGCCCCAGTTGCTGATGTACTTATGAGGCTGAAAATTATCATACAGACGCTTGGCATGTTTCTTCACACATGCCTCCACCTCTTCGATGAATGCATCGTCCACCGCCGGGCTGTCCTCCAGAAGCGCCAGGGTTCTCAGCCAGTTTTCCGCGCGGATCCCTGTCTCCAGGGTTCTCCACGGACCCAGGTTAATGTTGTCCCCCGGTTCTGCGCGGCGAATCCAATCGCGCATCAGTCGCACACTGTTTTCGGCATAGGTCTCATCCCCCGTCATCTGATAGGCCTGCGAAAGGCAGAGCTGAAAGCGATGGCGGTTAAACTGCCACAAAAACTCCCGATCCCCAAACGGAATCAGACTCCAGTCAATTTCATTTTCAAAATGAATGGGTTCATAGGTGCGCTCCATATCCCAGCGGAAGTCAAACAGGAAGGTATTGCTGCACACATCCTTGGCGGTGCGCATCACATGCTCCACGTCTTCTTTCCAGTTTTCTTTGCAGTATGCTGCAATTTTCTTTGGCTCATCGACACCGAATACGGTGCGGATACGGTCATAAAATGCCTGTTTTCCCATAATACCAGTTACCCCTTTCTCCGCAAAACGCATCCTTTCTGCATTTTCCTTTCGCGATTCCTCCGAAAGGGCGCCGCACACACACGGCAGCACCCTTCCCTTTTCGTCTAGTATATCATTTATAACGCTTAAGGCAATCCTTTTTCCCAATTTCACACGTTTTCTTCCGTTTTTCCCAACTGGCAAGCCGATTTTACCAAATCCTTTGACCATTTGCAGCATGCTTCTATTGCATCGTACGCTCCACCTCCGGAAGCGCCGTCACATCTTCCGGCACATCAGCCAGATACAGGTTGCAGTATCCGCTCACATTGCTGTTAAACAGGATCTGTTTTCCATCGGCTGTGAATCTCGGATGGGGATGATGGCTTCCATAGAAGAAGCTGCCGTCATGCATGCAGAGTACCCTGGCGCTGTCAAAGTCTGTTCCATTGTATCGATACAATTTGATTGCCTTACCGGAATCACTGACAATCAGTCTGAAATCATTGGAATGGATATGATCGGGGCTGGGGAACGGCACGCACGGCGCCTCCACCTCTCCAGTTCCGTCATAGCGGACGAATCCGAAATAGGAGCGGTGATCCGGCGTGTGTACCTGATAGCCGATCTGCTCTCCATTGGCGAACCAGTATTCATGGCCGATCTTTTCTCCCTCCGCTTTTCTTTTGCGAATCGGATAAGGCTTACAATCTTTCGTATCCATCACCCAGATCCGGTGATCCACCAGATTCCACGGTCCTTCGTGGCAGAAGGTCAGAAGGTCTGGTTTTGTGGGTGACGGATTGACATGGCCGATCCAGCAATTTTCCTGCCACAATTCCTCCGTCTTTCCCGTCTCCGCCTGGATGCGGATGATGCGGGTGTCTGGTTTTGCATAAAACGTCTCCCGCATCCCCACATAGCTGGCACTCAGATTGGCATAAACCCGGTCAGACAAATCCTCCCCCAGCGTTGCATAGACATAATCCCCATCCGCCCCGGTCAATCCGCCGTGCAGGTGGAACCCAGATGGTGCCTGATACAAAAACCTCTGCTCCAAATTCTCCAAATTCAGCGCATACATGCGGTCATTTTGTATAAAATAAATCTCATTCCTCTTATGATTCACATCATTGGCAAAATGAACCGGATCCTTCTCTCCCGGCCCGAAATCCGTCAGTCGGCTGATTTTTCCCGTCGCCACCTCAATGCTGAACAAATTCGACGCATTGGCGCGGTCCGAATTAAAAACCAAACGCTTATTATCATCCCACCATCCATTGTTGGTAAAATACGTGTGATGGCTGTGTCCCAGATAAGAAGTCAGCTGATGAACCGTCACACCTGAAATTCTATCCTTATACTCCGTCACCTCTGACGGATACGTCTCATATGCCTTCATAACCCTTCATCCGTGCTTCCCGCATCGCCCGCGTATCCCAAAGAAGCACCCTTCTCCTTTCCTCTTAACTTTTTTAAGTAATTGCGAACCTTTACTCCGTCTTTCCCCCCTCATAACTTGCGTTCACTTCTTCCATCACTGCCGCTCCGCCCTGCTGTTTCCAGGATTCAATGGTCTGATTCCATCCGTCTTCGTCCAGTTCACCCACGATATACTGAATTCTCGCATCGGCAATCATCTGATCCAGCTGTGCTCCTGTGGAGTTATACGTATCCGAGGTCCGAAGCAGCGCTTTTCCAGGATTAGATACCAGATACTTCTCATTCTCTTCCTGCACCTCTGCCACAGCCGCCGCCAATTCATTGACCGGTTCCTGCTCGTATACATAATCTTCCACCACATTCATCATAATCTGATTGAATCCATCGTTATCGCCGAGGGAAATAATGCTGGAACTCTTTTTCTTAACCGTTCCGTCCGCGTTTTTTTCATAGTCGGTTCCTTCGATTCCATAGTTGAACAGGTTTGCACAGTATTCATCGTTTAGCTTATCCAAAAACGTCAGGCAGCGCTTTAAATCCTCCTCTGTCTTTACCTTTTCTTTGGAAATGGCCAGCATGCCGGAGAATCCGTCTGTGGAAACCGCCACTTTTCCTCCAGGTGTCTCGATGGCGGCCGATACGGTCATCGGAGCGTCAATCTTCTGGGATTCAAAGTAGGTATCATAGGCGTTTGCCTCATCCACACCGCCCAGGTATACCCCTGACTGCTGTGCTTTAAATGCATCTTTGGCACCGGAATTTTCCAGTGTCACAAAATCGGAGTTCAGAATGCCCGCATCATAAAGCCCTTTCAGCCAGTTCATGGATTCAAAATATTCATCGGTCATAAACATGGGCTGCAGATCTCCGTTTTCATCTTCTCCCCATCCATTGGGTGCGCCAAACCAGATGGCGATTTCGTCGAAGCTGGTGGAGGCCTTTGTGGACACCAGTCCCCAGGTATCGTCTTTTCCATTTCCATCGGGGTCGTCAAAGGTGAATGCCCGCAGAACTTCCTCAAATTCGTCCAGATTTGTCGGCACCTGAAGGCCGACCTTTTCCAGCCAGTCTTCGCGGTACACGATTCCGTCCCGCATCAGCGCTCTGGTTCTCGGAATGCCATAGACCTTTCCGTCGATCTTGATATTTTCCAGAATGGTGTCATTGATCCGGGACAGGTTTTCATACTGTCCCAGGTAATCCGTCAAATCCCAGAAAGCACCGGCACGGCAGTTCTGGATGGTATTGGAATCCAGATTTTTCAAAAGCACGATTTCCGGCAGTGTGCCGCCTGCGATCATGGTGCTGATTTTATCCGTATAATCCGCATCCAGGATCCATGTCCAGTCAATGTCGTAATTCACATGATCTTCCAGGCTCTGGACCAAACTATTGTCATCCGGCACCGGGGAGCCGTTGAAGGTCAGACTCATGATGCTGACTTTCTGGCGCCCGCCAGTCTCTGCATGTTCTCCTCCGCTTTCTGCCTTCGTTTCCGCGCTGTCGCCGGAACAGCCCGTCAGTCCCATGGAACCAAGTATCAGCGCTGCCAATGCCATACCGATGATCTGCTGTTTTCTTTTTCTCATACGAAAATCCTCCTGTTTGAAATTATTATTTATATGGGGCGGCTTCATTCATGGAAGCCCTAAGCGTTCCGCAAAGGAAATCCCCGCGTCTATTTTGGCTCGTCATCCCTTCACGGCTCCCACAATAACGCCTTTCGTAAAATATTTCTGCAAAAACGGATACAAAATCAGGATTGGCAGCGTGCCGAACACGATGACTGCCATCTGAACGCTTTCCTCTGGCGGCCGGGTGGCCAATTCATCGAATTCACTGCCGTCGATGGCCCCGTTTGCCAGCATGATGATCTGTCGGAGCATGATCTGCAGCGGCCATTTATCGGAATCGTTGATATAAAGCAGGGCGCTTGTATAGTTATTCCAGTATCCCACCGCATAAAACAGGGAAAATGTGGCCAGCGCCGGTTTCGACAGCGGCATCATGATCCTTCCCAGGATCGTCAGATCGTGGGCCCCGTCGATCTTAGCCGCCTCTTCCAGCTCCATGGGCAGCCCTTCGAAGAAATTTTTAATGACGATCAGATTCCAGGTACTTACGGCGCCGGGCAAAATAAGCGCCAGATAGGAATCAATCAGCCCCAGTCCCTTCACCACCAGGAATGTGGGAATCATACCGCCGCTGAACACCAGCGTAAAGGAAAGGAGCGTCAGGATCCCCCTGCGCCCCGGCAGATATTTTTTCGACAGGGAATAGGCCAGAGTAACGGTCAAAACCATGGATACCAGCGTTCCCACGATGGTGATGCCCACGGTGTTTAAAAACGCCCGCGGCAGGGTATCAGAGGAAAAAATATATTTATAGGACTCAAACTGAACCGAATGCGGAATCAGGAAAAACCCCCGTTCCAGAATCTCCTGTTCGGTGGCAAAGGAACAGGCTACCACATAAATCAGCGGCACAATAGTGACGGCCGCGCAGAAAATCAGGAAAAACACATTGAACACATCGAATATCCTCGAGTAAACCGTATCATTGCGGTGTGTTTTTTGATGCTTCACTTTTTTCTCCATTCGTTGTGCACTCCTTTCTGTCATATCAAAGGCCCGGGCATCTCCCAAGCCTGCGGTCAGAAGATTCCGCTGTCTCCCACCTTCTTGGCCAGCGCATTGGAACCGAAAATCAGGATGATGGCTACCACCGATTTAAACAGCCCCACAGCTGTGGAATAACTGAAGGATCCCTGGGTGATCCCCACCGTATACACATAGGTATCAAATGTCTCAGAAACCGAGCGGTTCAGCGCATTGCTCATCAGGAAAATCTGTTCAAACCCGGTGTCCAGCACCGAACCCATTTTCAAAATAAGCATAATCACCACGGTACTGCGGATGGCCGGCAGGGTCACATGCCACATCTGACGGAAACGTCCGGCTCCATCCACGATAGCTGCCTCATACAACTGGACATCGACTCCCGCCATGGCTGCCAGAAAGACGATGGTTCCCCACCCGGTGCCCTTCCATATGTTCTGTCCGACAATCATGGGACGAAACAGGGAAGTGGAGGTCAAAAAATCCACGGAATCCGCTCCCAGAGTTTCCAGCAGGCGATTGATGACTCCCGTGGAAGAAAAGATGGTATACGTCAAACTGGCCACAATCACCCAGGAGAGGAAATGGGGAATATAAATACAGGTCTGCACCACCCGTTTCATCTTCTGCATCCGCAGTTCATTGATCATTAAAGAAAGAATGATCGGCGCCGGGAAGGTGAGCGTGATATTCAGGATGGAAATCCCCAGGGTATTGAGAAATACCGGTACAAATTTGGGGCCCGTAAAAAACTGCTGAAAATGTTTCAGCCCGACCCAGGAGTGTCCGAATCCGGTATAGGGATTGTAATCCTGAAACGCAATCAGCACTCCCCACATGGGAGCATATTTAAAGACGATGTAGTAGATCAGCCCTGGTATCATAATGATATAAAGCCATTTGTACATGGACATCGCCTTTTTGAACCGTTTTCCCCGTCCCTTTTTTGGGTACATCATCGGCAGTACATTTGCCTTTTGTGATGTTTTCATAAATACCTCCTTTCAGACAAGCACGTTTTCTCTTCTTTTTCGTTTACCAGAATTATGCTGTGTTTTTTTGTCCTTTTCAATAATCATTTATGCTTTATGCACAATCATTTTTTCAAAAACCGGGGATAATCATAGTATCATTTCGCAAAAGTGTAGTGTTTTTTCGGATCATATGATATAATTACTCCTGAAACACAAAATGCCATACCCGAGACAATGGAGGAACATCGAATGAAGACAGCTAAAAAATTTGTAAAAAGCCTTTCCCTGAAATATCAGATCCTGCTGGCCATGACTCTGCTCTGTCTTTTTCCATTTCTCGGTCTGCTCATCTATACCATCCACGACAGCCTTGCCGCCATGCAGAAGCAGTCGCTTTCCAACGAGCTGGAATACCTGGACAAAACCCGCCTGCAGCTGGAAACGTACAAGGAAAGCGCAAAATCCTACTTTACTTCCAAAGCGGTGGAGGATGTCTTTTTTTCTTATTGCTATAACGATCTGGATTTTCGCAGCTATACCATGCTGCATGACGCCCAGGAAGAACTGGAAAATTTTTCCTACGGCCAGGACATTTTAGAAGGGGCCTATTTTATCAATTTCAAGAACTCCTTCCTCATAAGCAGCGGATTTGCCGGTGACTTTCTCCCCAACGAGGAAGGGGACAATCCCATCCAAACTCTTTTGCTGGAAAATGACTCCCATCAGACCGCCATGTGGGCCTATCTGCCTCCGTGGGAGGGCTTCACCCGCCCCGGCAAATATCCAAAGCTTCTGATTGACGGTATCGTTCTTCTGGTTCCCTATCCGCTGTTTCACACAAACAGCCAGTCTGTCATGGTTGTCTCCATCGATCCTCAAAAAATGAACGAGTTTCTTGGCCGTTCGGACACAGAAAGACAGATCCTGATCGCCAACGAAGAGGATATCATCCTTTACAGCAGCAATGCGGATGAAATCGGACAGAATCTTTCGGAGTCTCCTTATCTCTGCAGCCTTTCTCTGGAAGAAAAATCCGGGATGCGGCCCATTACCCTGGATAATCAGGAGTTGTATCTGACCTGGATCCGGGATGACAATGGCTGGACCTATTTCAGCATCATAGACCTTTTTTCTATTAACCAAGAGATGTACACCCTTTGGAATACGGCTCTTTTGTTCGGCGGGATTGCCCTCATCGTCCTGCTGCTTTTGATTTATCTGTTTTCCCGCAAACTTTCTGCTCCCATCTCTGCCATCGCCAATCAAATGCGGCAGATGACAAAAGACAGCACGGAGGGCAATGAATTGCTGCTGATCAAACAAGGTGTGGATCAGTATGAAGAACAGATGGAACTATACAAAAACAGCCTGAAGGAATTTTTCTTTCAGAAGCTGATCAAAGGTAGTTTTTCCTCTGTCCCGCCCCAAAAAATCCTGGACGAAGCCAAACGGACCGGGATACAGCTCCACGGTACGGAGATGGCGATCCTGGTCTTTCAAATGCTGGAAGCGGATCCGGCCGTTTTAAATCCGGATGTATCGGCAGCCAGCAAGATTTTCTCCATCCTCCCACTGGACTGCGTGATCACCAGCACCTTTTATCAGGGCCTTCTCGTGGTTTGGATCCAAAACCTTCCCTACCGCACTCGTTTTACGGAGCGGCTGCGGGAAGATTGCCGACGAATCAAACAGGAAATGACCATGGAATCCTATCTGTTTGGCCTGGGAACCAGTCCCGCCTTCCATGAATACACCCAGGTACATACGGCTTATCTGGCTGCTGTGGCGGATCTGGGAGTGGGCGGCAGCGCTCCCCCCATGGCATTGGATCAAAACGGCGGCTGGACATCGGATTTCTGTCCGGAAGAGCTGTGCGGACAGCTGGCTGCATCCATGCAAAATGGAACCGGCGCGGAGACAGACCGCCTCATGGATATCATCTCCAAACGAATCTTTCAGGAATCCGGCGATACCGGAAAGCAGGAAATCCTGATCATCTGGAGCGCAGCCTCCCTCTTTTCCGGCATTCAGAAAAAAGCCCCGCTGCCCTATGAGATCTTTTCCTCCCACCTGCTGGACATACTGGCCCGGATCCATGATGCCAAAACCATGAATTATTATTTTAAAAAGCATTTGATTCAACCTCTGGAAAAATGGATGAAAGATAAAAATATGGAACATCAGCACGATTTGTCAAAAGAAGTGATTGCGATGATTCAGCAGAGATTTGACACCGATATTACTCTGGAGCAATGTGCCCAGGAACTGCACTGCCATCCCATGTATCTGTGGCAGCTGTTTAAAGAACAAACGAATCAGACCTTTTCCCAATATCTGGAAAATTATCGTTTTTATATGGCAAAAAAATGGCTGATCGAAACGGCAAAATCCGTGTCCGAGATTGCAGATCTTCTCCGCTACAGCAATGCGCAGAATTTCATCCGCAGCTTTAAAAAGAAAACCGGCATGACCCCCGGAAAATACCGGGAACGGAACCGATGCAAATAAAGGGGCGGCCGCTTTCCATGCTTCCCGCATGCTTCCCGCATGCTTCCCACGCACCGGCCGCATGCTTATGGCGCAAAATGCCCTGACAGTCTCCACCTTCTATGTGTCTGACTGCCAGGGCACTTCTGATTTGATTTATGCGCTGACTTTTCCCTGTCCCATTTCCTGGCCGATATTCAGGATATGGTCGCCGATTCGCTCAAAATCTGTCAGCATTTCCGAATACAGGACACAGGCCTCGTCGGAGCAGACACCCACCTGCATACGTTCCAGCTGATTATTGCGGTATTCTTCGGTCATGTCATCCATTTTCTGTTCCACTTCCTCAATCTCACGGATATCCGAACGGGAGGAGCCCATCCGGACCCTTTCCAGCTTATTCATGGCTTCCAGGCTTACCTGCTTCATTTGCCCAATCTCTTCCAGTACTTTGGGAGAAAAATGAATTTTCTTTTCCTCCATGAGTTTTGTATATTCACAGATATTGATGGCATGATCACCGATTCGTTCCAGATTGCCGCATACCTTAAACAAGGCGCTGATATATTTGGAATCTTCCCGGTTGTGTTCATTCACCATAATCCTGGAAATATACTTGGAAATTTCCTTGTTCAGATAATCAATGTATTCTTCCCGCTCAGAAACTTCCGGAAGCAATGTCGTCTTTCCCTCCAAAACCGCCTCAAAACTGCGCTCGATATTCTCTTTCGCCATATCCATCATACGGGAAATTTCTTTTTGAATGCCATTTACAGCAATGGCGGACAAGCCAATCTGGTTTTCACGTTTCAGTTCCAAAGATGGAATATATTCCAAATGCATAGCATCGTTCTTTTCTTCCGGACGATCCGGCAAAATCTTTGTCGCCAGTTTTGCCAGATAGGTTCCGAACGGAAGCAGAAGAAGCGTTGTCACAATATTAAACAGCGTATGCATATTTGCAATCTGAGCCGAGACACGTCCCGGAGTAATACTCTCCACCAGAGAAGTCAGCGGCGTCGTGATACATACGATGGTAAAGATTGCGGTACCGATGATGTTGAACATCAGATGGATGATTGTCGTTCTCTTTGCGTTCCGGTTCGCTCCGATGGAAGCCAGAACTGCCGTAATGCAGGTACCGATATTCTGCCCAAACAACACAAATACCGCGTTTGGCAAACCGATCAGTCCGCTGGTGGCGAGTGCCTGCAGAATACCGACCGAAGCGGAAGAAGACTGGATAATCGCCGTAAAAATCATACCTGCCAAAATACCCAAAATCGGATTGGAAAATTTTGTCATCAGCGAAACAAAGGCTTCCGAATCCCGAAGCGGCATCATGGATGTACTCATCATATCCATACCGATAAACAGAATTCCAAGGCCGGCTACAATCAGAGCCCAGTGATGAACCTTCTCCTTTTTTATAAAAAGGATCAACGCCACTCCCGCAAACGCGATCAGAGGGGCGATGGCACCGATATCCAAAGCGATCAGCTGTCCGGTAATCGTCGTACCAATATTGGCGCCCATGATAATCCAAACCGCCTGGCGCAGGGTCATCATACCCGAATTTACGAATCCAACTACCATGACCGTCGTTGCAGACGAGGACTGGATGACCGCCGTGATTCCGGCTCCCACCAGCACACCAAGGAACCGATTGGACGTCAGTTTCTCCAAAATTTGCTTCATGCGGTTTCCCGCGGCTGCCTCCAGCCCATTGCTCATCATCTGCATCCCGTACAGAAACAGAGCCAGACCGCCGAGCAGACTGAATACGTCTGTAATTTTCACTTTTTCTTCCTCCGTCAATCCACATATTGATTGTAAAACTTTTGTAAAATTATGTGCAAGGATTATGATAAAATTTTACTCTCTTTTTAGTTTATACTATATTCATTTTCTCTTTCAATAGATTATACGAAAAATTAACAAATTTAACATAGATTTAACATAACAGCATATCCAGCCCCTGTCCGTTTCCCCAATCCCCCCTGGCAAACAGCCGTTTTCCCCATAAAAAGGAGACCCTCGCCCAACCGGCTGATACCTTTCGTATCGCCTCGCCGCGACGGCCTCCGATCCATGGATGCTGCAATCCGCTTATTTATGTTTTTCTATTCAATGCTCTTCAGCGATTCCACCATGTCGATGGCTTTCAGCTTGAAATACATCGCATAATTTACCACCGCTGAGAACACACAGGTCAGTCCGGCGCTGATCAGATAGCTCAGCACTGAAACCGTTCTGCTGAACATGACCTGATCCACTTCCACCGTCACGATGACAAACCGGTGAAGGATGGCGCCGAGCCCGACTCCCAAAAGCGCTCCGATGACAGTAAGGATAATATTCTCCCGATACACATACGCCGCCACTTCCGGATCATAAAATCCCAAAACTTTCAGGGTAGCCAGCTCACGTCTTCGCTCATTGATATTAATATTGTTCAGATTATATAAAACCACAAAAGCCAGCATTCCCGCCGACAGGATGAGCACCACGATGACAATATTCAGACTGCCCAGCATATTTTCGATCTGTTCTTTGTTTTCACTGACATAATTCATGGCAAATGCCGCCGGAAAGTTCAGCAGTTCCCGTCCGATGGACTCCTGGTTCTCTTTCCCGGCATCCGTCAGCCGTATCAAAAGCATCGAATAATCCGGGCTTTCCCCAAACGCATTTTCATACACCTGCGGCGCCATATAAATATAATGCATCATGTAGTTTTCCACCACATGGGTCACGGTAACGGAGGCTTCTTCCCCATCGGTGGATAGAATCTGAATCTGGTCACCTTCCCCCACCCCCAGATGGTCTGCCAGCTGCTCGGTCAGCATGACGCTGTTTTCATCAAACGAATACACCTCCTTGGTCTTTCGATCCTGAAACACAATAAAGTCTTTCAGATCCTCCGCAGACTGAGGCACCACGACGTAGGGAGAGCGGGTTTCTCCGTTGGCCTGCGCATCCAGCGTTTTCATGGAAACTTTGACATATTGATCCACTTCTTCGTTTCCATCCAGATATTGATACAGCTCATCCATTTCTTCTTCCGAAGCATCCTCATGAAGCTGAAGCATCCCGTCATAGCGCTGAATCTGCGCATACTGAATATCCGCAATATGTACGATGGAATCGCGAAGGCCGAATCCCACAATCAGCAGAGCCATACAGCTTCCGATTCCAAATACCGTCATGAAAAAACGCTTTTTATAGCGGAACAGATTTCGGCATGTGGATTTTTGCGTAAAGTTCAAATGTCTCCACAAAAACCCGATCCGTTCCAGCAGAACCCGCTTTCCCTGTTTCGGCGCCGCCGGACGCATCAGCTGGGCCGGCTGGGCGGCCAGTTCCTTATAACAGGACAGGATCGTGGCTGCCAGCGTACACAAAAGCGCCAGGCCGGAGGCCATCACCGCAAAATCCAGACGGTAGGGGATCTCCATGGTATCCATATAGGGATAAATAATCTTATAGGCATAGATGATCACCCAGGGGAACACTTTTTCGCCGAAGAGGACTCCTGCCGCACTTCCGCCGATGGTCGCCAGCAGCGCGTATACAATATATTTGAACGCAATGGCCGCTTTGCTGTATCCAAGCGCCTTTAGGGTTCCGATCTGAACCCGCTGCTCTTCCACCATACGCGTCATGGTCGTCAGGCTGACCAGAGCTGCCACCAAAAAGAAAATCACAGGAAATACATTTCCGATGGCTCCCACACGGTCCGCGTTGGAACCGAACTCTTCATAGCCGGGCAGATCATTCCGGTTGGTCAGATACCAGGTGGGCACTTCCAGCTCAGAAAGCTGCTCCTCTCCATCGGCAATCTGCTCTCTGGCATCGGCCAGCTCTGCTTCCGCCTCTGCCTTTGCATCGGCGTACTCCGTCTCGCCGTCGGCCAGTTCTGCTTCCGCTTCCTCCAGCTGCTGCTCCGCTTCCTCAATCTGCGGTCTCGCATCCTCCACCTGCTGTCTCGCCTCGGCAAGCTCTGCCTCCCCATCGGCGATCTGCTGCGTTCCCGTCTCGATCTGCTGTTCATAGGCCGCGATCTGGGCCTTGCCTGCGTCAATCTGGGCCTGGGCCGCTGCCAGCTGCTGCTTTCCGGCCTCCAGCTGGGCCTGCGCATCGGCCAGCTGCTGTGCCAGATCCGTATCCGGCAGCAGCTGTGACGGATAGATGGACTGTATCATTTTCAAATCCACTTCCGATGAGCTGACCTGGGCCTGGGCGACGGCGAGATCTGCCTCTCCGCTGCTGACCTGAGCTCTGGCTGCTTCCAGCTGCTGTCTTCCCGTTTCCAGCTGCTGTCTGGCCTCTTCCAGTTTCTGTTCATTTTCTGAAATCTGACTTTCCGCATCGGCCAGCTGGGCTTTGCGTGATTCCAGCTCCTGTCTCCCGGATTCCAGCTGGGCATATCCGTCATCCAATTTTTGCCTGGCCTGCGCAAGCTGCTCTTCTGCTTCCTGTTCGCCGTCTTCCAGTTCTTTCCTGGCATCTTCCAGCTGTTCCTGCGTCTCTTTTATGAGCGCGTCATACCGGTTCTGGCACTGAACATCCGCGATATCTTCCAGACGGTTCTGCACCTGCTCCACCAGATCGTTGTACTCATCCGTGTGGGATTCCAGCTCCGAGGCTCCCTCCACCTGAATCATAACCTGTGTATAGGCCTCCTGGGAAAAACTTTCCGGCGGCACAATCACAAACCCGCTGATCTGTCCGCTCCCCACCGTAGTGCTGCCCCGCTCAAAAGAAACGTAAAGCGGGTTGGCGCCGATTCCTGTGATGGTAAACGTATCTGTAACAAAAGTATCTAAAATATCTGCGTCCTTATCTGCATGGACCTGTATGGTATCCCCCACCTGGTATCCCGTTTCCTCCGCCACACTTGCATCAATCAGACATTCGTCTTCCTTTTCCGGCATTCTTCCTTCAATCACGGACGTTTCATTCGTCTGATCGGAATCCGCTAAAAATTGCAGGACCATTTGGGATGACTCCGTATCGTGGAGCACATCCGCCATATAAGACGGTTCTGCCATTTCCACGCCTTCCACATTTCGTATTGCCTCTATATTTTCTTCGGAAAATCCAAGAGTACTCACCACCCTTAAATCCATCAGATGGTACTTATCAAAATACGCATCCCCTGTCATGCGCATATCCGGCTGAGCCGCTCTCACACCGGAAAAAAACGCGACTCCCAAAGCCACGATCAAAAAAATGGAAACAAAGCGGTTTCTGCTCCTTCGTATCTCGGTCCACAAATCTTTTCTTAATGCTTTTTTGCCCATTCCTGCACTTCCTTATCTTACCACTCAATCTCTTCCACCGGAGTCGGCGTATCATTTTGTTCCATCGAAGATACTTTTCCGTTTTTGATATGTATGATGCGATCTGCCATGGGCGCCAGAGCGGAATTATGCGTGATGACGATCACCGTCATTCCCTTTTCCCGGCAGGTATCCTGCAGGAGTTTTAAAATCTGTTTTCCTGTATTATAATCCAATGCTCCGGTCGGTTCGTCGCAGAGAAGCAATTTGGGATTTTTGGCCAGCGCCCGCGCGATGGATACACGCTGCTGCTCCCCGCCGGAAAGCTGGGCAGGGAAATTATCCAGGCGGTCTTCAAGCCCCACTTCCCTGAGTACGGTTTTCGCGTCCAGCGGATTCTTGCAGATCTGCAGGGCCAGTTCCACGTTTTCCAAAGCCGTCAGATTCGGCACCAAATTATAGAACTGGAATACAAATCCGATATCATCCCTGCGGTATTTGGTAAGCTGCTTACTATTGTATGCCTCCACATGCTCCCCGTCCACCAGAACCGTTCCGCTGGTGGCCGTATCCATACCTCCCAGGATATTTAAAACCGTCGTCTTACCGGCGCCGCTGGGACCGACGATGACGACAAACTCTCCCTTGCAGATGGAAAAATTGATTCCATCCACCGCATGGATCTGCACTTCCCCCATCTGGTATGTTTTTCTCACATCTATCAATTTTACAAAATCTTCCATATTTCCTCTCACTCCGCCGTATCAGCGGCATTTGAACCATTTTTTGTTTTCTGTCAAAACTTTATTGTATCTTTCTACATTTTTATTTTATTATACTAAAACCGGAAATACAAGAAAGCAATCCTAAAGTTCTTATAAAAAAATCATAGCGTGCCGCGGCTGCAAAGGAAGGGCTGCAAACTCCGCATAGTCCTGTACGACGCGAATTTTACAGCCCCATCTTCTTATTTTACATTGGAATATACTTTTTCATAACAGTACCTGCATAACTGTCCGGCGCCTTCCACATAATATTTTCGCTCCCACACGTCCTGATTTTTCATCTGATCCGTCTGGTAGTGGCAGCAGACACAGCGCTCATAGGGGGATTGTGCAGCGCTTCCCCCATGATCCCGGTCCTGCTTCATATGGTCTGTGAATTTTTTCAGGTGAATCATGGCACTCTTCCTTTCCTTCTTTGATCCCTACTATTTTATGATATTCCCTTCTGTACATGAATGACAGCGATCACTGCCATTCCGCTTTTCTTGCGGACCATAGATAGTATCTCCGAAACGAATGCTTTTATGCTCTGAACGCTTTATATAACCTGAAATCCGACCGACTGCTGTCCCTTTTCCATAAAATGGCGGAAGGGTTACGACAGGCAAAATAATTTTTTAAATTTTTGAAAAAAGTGCTTGCAATTTCCTTTGGCATACAGTATAATAGTCACTGTTCGGCGACATAGCCAAGTGGTAAGGCACGGGTCTGCAACACCCTTATCACCAGTTCAAATCTGGTTGTCGCCTCTATATCATCAGACACCCGAGAGATTTCCGTCTCTCGGGTGTTTTTGTTTTCCATGACACAGCAAAACGAATCAAGAACAGGACTCTTCCCTCTGCGTCTTCTCTTTCTTTTCCAGGTGAAAATTTTGTATATGGTCGATTAAAAAGGAAGAAATCGTAACCGTGATAACGGAAAATACAATTTTTGCAAAAGGAATGTACGTCAGGGAAAGTGCCAGGACGGTGAGATCCGTGAACAGATAGGAACGGGATAAGCGCCAGCGGGTCACGCGGGATATGGTGAGGGCCAGCGCGTCGTCCCCTCCGCTGGATCCGCCCTGCCGCACAATCACGCCCACTCCCACACCGACAAAAATCCCTCCCAGGATGGCCGCCGCCAAAGGATAGTCCGACAGATCGGGAAACATGGGCGGAAACCATTCCCAGACCTTATAAAACGCCGAAACGCTTAAGGTGGAAATCGCCGAAATCTTAATAAACCGCCCTCCCAGATACTTAAAAGCCAGAAGATAGCAGGCAATGTCCAGCACCGGCGTGATAAATGCCGGGGAAATGCCAAGCCAATGCTCCGTCAGGAGCATCATGCCGATCACGCCTCCCTCTGTGATGCCTGTCCGCTGATGGATGTTGTGGATTCCAAAGGAACAAATCATCGCTCCGATCGCAATAAAAATAATTTTTTTCCAGGATAATCCGTCCATGAGCCTTCGGCCAAAGACGGACAGCCGTTTCTTTAACATAAAAACCTCCTTGCATCATACGGTATCCACCAGCTATAATAAAGGATATAGTAACTATAATGTCAAGGAGAATCCTATGAATCATTTATTTTCCATCGGAGAGGTATCCAAATATCAGAATATATCCAAACAAACTTTAATTTTTTATGATAAGATCGGCTTGTTTCGCCCCGCCTATGTGGATCCTGATAACGGATACCGCTATTACAGCGCAGGTCAGATTGATTATCTGGACACCATCTTAATCATGAAAAAAATCGGTTTTTCTCTGAGTGAGATTAAAGAACATATGCAGCATTACACCATCGACAGCAGCCTGACCGCTTTAAAAAAGCAGCTTTCTGTGATCGATCAGCAGATCCGCCAGCTGCGTCTCATCCGCAGCAGAGTTCAGCACCGGTGCGAGCAGATGGAACAGGCGAAATCGCATCGAAAGAAAGAAAATCTGGTCATCATGGAAGAAATGGATGTTCCCTACATTCTGACTCATGATGTGGAAAAGCCCTACACACTGACGGAAATCAGCATCGCGACCAAACAGTGCTTTGCGGATTCCTTCCGGAAAAACCTGCCGGTTTATCTTCAAAGCGGTGTGATTGTGCCGCTCGCGCATATCCGAAACGGCCATTATACAGCGGCCACAAAGGTCTTCCTTCCCATTGAAAAGACCGATAAAGCCGACAATATCCAACAGCTTCCTGCCGGTACCTGCGTCAGCATTTACCATGTGGGAGACTATCTGTCCATTGCACGCTCCTATCAGAAACTGTTGGATTACTGCGAAACCCATTCCCTGGAAATCATATCCGATTCCTATGAGTTTTGTATCAATGACTACCTGACTTCCCGCGACGAAGAAGAGTACATCACAAAAATCATGTTTTATGTGCGGCCGTTGGAATCCTAAACCCTCGATGATGTCTGGGCAGGTAGATTTTTTCCTCCTCTGTCAGATTCATCATATGTACCAGCGCCACAGTGCAGTCGGCACGATTGACCGCGCCGTCCCTCTCATAGCCTTCCCAGACAAGCCCCAGGCTCTTTGCCTGCTGTTCACATTCCGGGATCGTCCATTCTCTGTCGTCCGCCGGATGGAGGCTTCGGATCATCATACTCAAAAGCTCTCCGCCGGTCAGCGCATCATCCGGGCGGAAACGGCTGTTTTTCGTCGTCTCTTTGTCGATCAGACCGGCATCCAAAGCTGCCTGTACATTCTGGGCATCCCATTCGTATTTGTAGATGTCACAGTATTCGCCCTGATAGGATCGTTTCGGCGGCGCCTGCACGGCTTTGAAAAACAGATACAGAAATTGTCCCCTGGGCATCTCATCGAAGGGATGATAAAATTTCAGACACGGATCCAGAAGCCCCTTTGCCATGGCTTCCTTCAACCCATTCAGCTGGCGGATGTGCTTACAGTCCGCGTAGGGAAGCTCCGGCAGATCCGTGGAAAGAATCGGGCGTTCTTCCTTCTGGTCGCTGGACACCGTATGATCCGGATAAAGGCTGGTATCCGGTTCCCACGGTTTCCCGGCGAACCCATTCATGCAGGCAGTAAGCGGCCCGATCCCCTGGCTGCGGATTTCCTCTGCCAGATAGTCTGCAACCAGCAGCGCCCCGTAATCATTGGTATGCGTCACATCATTGAAATAAACCTTACACTTCTCCACTCCCATCCTGCAGAGAAGCTCAAAACTGTGGGAATGCAGATCCAAAACCGGCACATGCCACTCCCTGCCGACTCTTCTGCAGCTGTCCGCGTATTCCTCCAGCAAATCATAATACCCGTCTTCATCCCGGCTGGGGATCCGGCTCAGGGAAGTCACGATCACCGGATAGGCGCCCCGTTTCCGAATCTCATGGATATACCAGCGCAGATTGGCCGCATATTCCCCATAGGGACGCAGATTCCTTCTCTTCTGGTCATTGTGGCCAAACTCCATCATAAAAATATCGCCCGGCCGGATATTGCGGCATACGATATCCCAGTGGCCGTCATCCCGGAAACAATTCGTCGTCATCCCGCCGTGGGCCTGATTGCATACAGCCAGTCCGTCAAAATACTGCAGCATATTCTGCCCCCAGCTTCCCCTGTTTACGATTGGGTTATAGGGATATCTTCCAATATAATCCGCCACCAGGGAATCTCCGGCTATGAACAGCGTGGGGGCCTCTGCCCGCTCCACAGAGACCGAGAGCAGTCCGGCACCGCTTCCCATCACACTGACATAGACGGCCCTGTCTTCCACAGGCGGTTTCCCCATGACAGGAATATACTCACACACATGGGTAAAAAACCGGCAGGTAAACGTCTCTCCCGGCTCCATGACAATATCCCGCCTTACCAGATTTCTTCTGCCGGTATACAGCTGGATCCCGGAAACCCTGCCGTTTCCTCCGCCCATCGTCACCGTCACCGCGTAGACACCATTTTCCGGCACATCCGCCCGGAATCGAAGCGGGAATCCGGATTCGCTCACCCTGGCTCCCTCTTTCCCCCAGGAAATCTCCGGCCGCGTTTCCCCGGGAAACCTTCCATCGGGATTCCACCCGGCAGTACCGGTATACGAATCCGCCTTTTCCTCAAAATAAAACGGAAGAAATCCCCATCCCCTTTCTCTGTCATAATACACGCCTTCGTTTGACACACGATCATCCACAAATGTGTATGTTTTTGAAAACATAATCCACCTCCGCTGCTTTTTATCCAATCGACAGGGGAAGAAAATCGCCCCCTGTCCGCCGCAATGCCGCGGCCGATTACAGTGGATTATAGCACAACTTCAGTATTCTGTCACGGCTCTCTGTTCGAACTCCCATCCTTCTATTTTTCTGCTGCTTGCCAGCCAGGTATTCCGCTCCTCTTCGGTCTGTCCTCCATGGGAGGTTCCGATCCCCCCATGGTCCGTGGTGATCAATATCAGCCACTCCTCCCTTTCATACGTATCCCGATGCTTGATTTCCCATATAATGTTTCTTCCGCAGGCATCGGCTATGATGCAGGCGTCCCGATAAGATGGATTTTGATTTTCAAATCCCGTCTGATGTCCTGCCCGGTCGGTTATTTCCAGGGTAAAGAAGATCACATCCGGGTCCTGCATTTCACTTTTCTCCTGTCCCCGGCGTTTTGTCACCAGCTGCAGAATGGTTTCATACGTTTCTTCATCCCCCATGGTCTGAATATACCGCAAGGGCAGCTGTCTGCGGGAAGCGTATTCGATATCCTGTTTGTAGGTCACTGTAAAATGCTCTGCCCAGGAGGCGGCAAAGACAGATGGATATCCCTTTTGTGCAGCATCCATCAGAAAGGTTTTGGCGCTGCCGCGCTTCGTATCGGCACAGCTGTCGATCCCGGTACTGCCGCTCCATCCTCCCGTCAGGATGGAGGCCCATCCGGGTCCGGTCGTCGTCTCCTGTCTCTGTTCCCCTTCTCCGCCGGCATAGGTATGATAGAGCCCTCCCTGCTCTGCCGCCATGCGGACAGAGCTCTGAGGATCATCCAAAATAATTTCCAGGCCGTCCTCCCGAAATCCGTCATATCCCAATACGATCACTTTTTTCGTATCCTTTCCCTCCGGCAAAGGATCCTGCAGAAAATCCGTCACCACATGGTTTACAATAGTCTGCGGAAGCCTGGTATCTCCGGAATGCGCAAAAAAAGAACTGATATCCGCTTCTTTTCCTTCCGCTCCCAGTTTCCAAATGTTCAAAATCAGAATCATTTCTGTAAACAGTACCGCTGCTTTTTTCTTCCCCTCCCCATGTACGTTCCCATTACCATTCATTTTTTTCACCATTTTCCTCTTTTCTGATTCTATCGCCCGGAAATCGTCTTTGCGTTTCATCTTTGCTTAACATTGCCGCATACTATTTTTATATTTCAGCAATACTTTTGTAACCGGCATTGAATAGTATGTACAAAAAATCTGTTTTGCGTCATGTATTTATTGACAGGGAAACAGGCTCGCAAAAGAAGCCGGAGTAAAAACAAAAAAGGATGTAACATTCACACGGATACAAAAAGACAATTCTGCAGTTTGATGATTCAAACGGCTGATTGCTTTCTGCGGCGTGTAAATTTTACATCCCGCAATTGGGAAGCGGATCTTCGCAGCCCGCTCCGCTGACTGCCTGTATTCAATTCGGAAATTTACAGATTCATCATAATTTCCATCAAAAGCTGCAGTAACAGGTTATGATTGTAAATGAGACTGAGGAAACTGCTCTCTTTTATCATTCCCATGACCTGCATTCCCCAATCGGTGTTGGCAAACGCGGTCAGCACCAGACACAGAACCCATAAAAGGATCAGTCCCTGCACCAGCGCCAGTATGACGCCGGCAGCGCTGTTTAACTGCTTAAGACCGGGAATCCGTGTCACCAAATGAAGGAAATGGAACACAATCTTTAACAGGATAAATACAAAAATAAATATAATGACATAGGCAATGGCAGTCATGATCATATTGGCCAGATAGGAGCTGACGTAGCTTGTCAGCGTATCCACGCCAAGTTTTTCATAAACCGCGCTGTTATTATTTTCCTTTAAGAGGTTCGTCAAAACCTCCGGGATGGGGAGCTGATCCAGAAGCGCATTTTCCTGATCCGGTTCCATTGTCTCCATCTGATCCATCAGATATCCGTCAAAGGATTCCCGGATACTCTCCTGAATATTCGTCTGCCACGGGGTATGCGCGCTCAGGCCTTCCTTCACATACGGTCCTGCGGCCGATGTGATTACCAGCGCGATCACCACAGCAAACAGGGACAGTGCCATTTTGACGAAACCTCTTTTCCATCCAATGAGCACTTCCACAAGCAGAAATAGGATTACTGCAACTGTCAACCAATTCATAGTCTACCTGCCCTTACTTAAAATCTTCTTCCTTCAGCAAAAGTCTTCCTTCATCGTCATAGCGGATGACAAACAATCCTTTGAACGCCTTGCCGACGGATTTTTTATTCGCTTTTTCCATCGCTTCGTCCATCACTCGTTCCACCTGGTTCTGCCATCCCACCGGATTATCCTTCAGGATCTTTTCCAGTCTTGTCGTCACAAGAAGTCTGGCGGATTCATCAATGGCACAGTCTTGCCTGTCTGCATATCCCTTGGCATATTCCATTAACTCTTCCACCGTATATTTTTTCGCATGGAATTGGGCAGAAAATACATCCGCCAATTTCGGGTTTTCCCTGATGATACGGTCGATTTCCTTTTCCGTATCGATGAATACCACGATCAGACTCCTATCGTTTTTGTCCAAAACCATGGAAAATTCATCCAAAACAGGTTTGTCCAATCCTCCGGCCTGCTCTACGATTACCGCCTTTCCAAGCAGTTTGTCCAATGTCTTTATGATGCTTCTTCCATTCAGCTTGCTTCCTTTTGTTCTGGCAATGGTGGAAGGACGATTCTTTCCATCGTTTTTCATGGCCCGCAGCTTATCCACGGCAAAGCGGAATCCCGCATCCGGATCATCACTCTTAACAAAGAAATGCCATACTCTGCTCTCATCCTCCGGATCCACTGCCACGGAAACCATGGGGGCCTCGGACTGCTTCTCCGGCTGCATCTCCGGTTCCGCTGTTTTTACTTCTCCGGCCTGATCGCCGATATTTTCTTTCTTCTCAATGATCCGGTTCAGTTCCTGTATCTGCTGCTCCACAGAAAATGAGCCAGGTTCTGTAAATTTCAGCTGACCGGATTCTTCCTTTTCTTCTGTCTCTTCGGCCGCGGATACTTCCTGTGCCGATTCCGTCTCCGGTTTCTGCGTCTCTTCGCCGGATGCGGCGATTTCTTCCTCTTCTTTGATCACAGGCGCTTCCATAGCCGGTGTTCCCTCAGAAATGTCCTGCCCTTCCGTTTTTTCTGCCGGGGACACAGATTCATCGTCCGCCGCATCTTCCGGCGCCGTCTCTTCCTGAACCGCAGGCATCACTTCCGGTTCTTCCTCTTCCTGAATCGCAGGAGTCACTTCCGGTTCCTCTTCTTCCTGAATCGCAGGTGCCGCCTCCGGTTCCTCTTCTTCCTGAATCGCAGGGACTGTCTCCGATTCTTCTTCCCGGATCACAGGAGCTGTCTCCGGTTCCTCCTCTTTCTCAATCACAGGTGCTGTCTCCGGTTCCGTCCCTTCCTGAGCCGCAGGTGCCGCTTCCGGTTCTTCCTCTTCCCGAACCTCAGGCGCCGCTTCCGGTTCTTCCTCTTTCTCAATCACAGGTGCTGTCTCCGGTTCCGTCCCTTCCTGAGCCACAGCTGGCGACTCTGTTTCCTCCTTGTCGGTGTCTTCCGCATCTCCCGCGCTCTCTTCTTCCATTATTTCCATTTCCGGTTCAAAATATTCCGGCTGATCCTCTGTTTCTTCATTATGTACTTCTTCCACCCGGATGGAAACCGGACTTTCCTGCTCTTCCTTTTCCTCTCCTTCGGTGATGGATACCACAGACTCTGCCAGTTCCGCCTGGAAATGCTCCTGTTCTTCATCCGGAAGCTGTACGAAGGTTACATTGGAGTCTCCCTCGTAAAAATTCTGTCCGTTTTTCAGCTTCTGCTTCTGCACATCGCTCAGCGGAGCAAACTTTGCTTTCAGATAGAGCGCCTTATCCACGTATTTTCCAAGGCCAAACCAGAGGATAATATCGTCGCACAGAGACACACAGTCCTGTTTGCGCCCGGCCTTGGCATACAATTCTGCCAGCTCATAGGACCAGCGCTCGTCAAAATCCTCTTCCTTATATTTTTCCAGTATCTTGATCAGCTCTTCGACTTTTGCCCCTTTTGCCTTTTCCAGCCTATATTTTAAAATGATTTTTCCCATATCGTTTGGGGCAATATTGCAGAATTCTTCATAGTATTCTTCTGCATCCTGATAGTTTCCGCAGTCCACGGCCAGCTCGGTCAGACGATATACAATGCGGCGTCCGATGGGGGCATACTGATATGCCTGAATCAGAACGTCGATCGCTTCCTGATAACGGCCGACTGCTTCATAAATATCGGAAACTGTTGTCAGCATCTTTACATCTTTTACCTTATTCCAGTCGATACCGTCGCATATTTTGACCGCCGATGCATATTCTTTTCTCGCAGCCAGCCGCTTGATATGCTCCGTCTTTAGTCTGTATTCATACTTATCCATTTGCCTGACTCCCTCTTTCCTGAACGCTACAGCTCCACACGCCCCTCCAGGGCCCGCAGAAGCGTAACTTCATCTATATACTCCAAGTCTCCGCCGACCGGAACGCCGCTGGCGATCCGTGTCACTTTAATCCCGGTTGGCTTGACCAGCTTGCTGATATACATGGCCGTCGTCTCCCCTTCCAGGCTGGAATTCGTCGCTATAATCACTTCCCGGATATCCCCCTGAAGCCGCTGCATCAGTTCTTTCAGCTTAATCTCCCCCGGCCCGATTCCAAGCATCGGGGAAATCGCTCCGTGAAGGACGTGGTAAACGCCATTGTACTTGCCTGTCTTTTCATAGGCCGCCAGATCCCTCGTATTTTCCACCACCATGATCACACTGTGATCTCTTTTCGGACTGCTGCAGATGGGGCAGAGTTCCCTGTCCGTCAGGGTAAAGCATTCTTTACAGTAACGGACATTGGCTTTTGCCTCCACGATGGTATCGGAGAGACGCTTCACCTGATCCTCAGGCATATTGATGATATGAAAAGCCAGACGCTGGGCCGATTTGGCGCCGATCCCGGGAAGTTTTGACAATTCCTCAATTAATTTTGTAATCTGACTGCTGTAATAATCCATTAGAACGGGAACCCTCCGCCCAGCCCGCCAAGGCCGCCTGTCAGCTTGCTCATGCCTGCACCGGCTGCCTCATCCACCTGGCGAAGCGCTTCATTGGTGGCTGCGATGATGAGATCCTGCAGCATTTCAATATCGTCCGGATCCACCACTTCTTCGGATAATTTGATCTCCGTCACTTCCCTTTTTCCGGATACGGTAACCGTCACGGCTCCGCCGCCTGCTGTGGAAGTGAAAATCTTCTCTTCCAACTCTCTTTGCTGCTCTTCCATCTGCTTCTGCATCCTCTGTGCCTGCTTCATCAGATTATTCATATTTCCTGGGATCCCACCCGGAAAACCGCCTCTCTTTGCCATTTTTTTACCACCTTTCTTAAACTTTCCCATATTGGAATGATACAGGAATCTCCCAAATATATGATTGCGTTTTATTATTGGATGTGGAAAACAAAAGGTCTTCTATCCCACTAATCCAACCGATTTCTCCGCACTGTGTGCTCCCGAAATCCTAATAGCATTCGAAATCCACCCTGCTCGGGCTGCTTTCCCATGTTTTACAGGGCCTAAAGCTACGCTTTTTATGCAAAACACATGACCTCCTGACCCTGGCATTCTTTTATTCTTCCACACCGATATCCATGTTGATCCCGGGAAGACGGTTGCCTTTTACCACCTTCGTCCTGGGTTCACCGGCGTTTATCAATTTTGTTGTAATCTTAAATGTTTTCTGATACTGTCTGGACAGCTCCTCGTTCAGCGCTTCCATCCGTCCCTGTATGTTCATCGTCGTATGGTTAAACGAATTATCAAACAGGATACACAATCCTTTGGCAGGATCGTAACTGATGCGCGTCCCCTTCAACAGACTTCCGATCAGACTTCCCTGGCTGGCCACAATTCTGTTCCAATCCCGGCTTAACCGCTCATAATCTTCATACTCGGCCTCACCGATCTCCACCACTTTTGCCTCTTCCTCTCCCTGTAAGGAGTGGATGCCTGAGGACTGTATTTCCGGAGGTTGTCCTCCAAAAGATTGGGTACCCTGCGCCAAAGCAGGCATTTCTCCCGCGGTCCTCTGACCGCCTTCCCCAGAAGAGACGCCGCCTTTCGCCATACGCTCTTCCAGAGCGCGGATCCTGGCATGAAGACCTTCCAGATCCGTCTCCATGGCCGGTTTCATCAGCTTAATCAGCGCAATTTCTATGAGTACCCGCTTGGAAGCGGCATAACGGATCTGGGAAGACAATTCGGAAAAAATACGGATGTAACGCATGAGCGTATCCACATCCAGCATCTCCGCCTCTTCTTTCAGCGCCTCCAGATTGTCCGCCGACATATCCAGCGCATCCTCCGCATGATCGGCCGTCTGTACCAGAAGAAGATTGCGCATATACCAGGTGAAATCCGTGACAAACTGGCCCAGATCCCGGCCGCCCGCCACAATCTCATCCAACAGTGCGATGCAAGCCGCCACATCCTGACGGATAATCTCCCGCAGCAGCCTGCTGAACACGCCGGTATCCACAGCTCCAAGGACATCCAGCACCTTTTCATAGGTCAGTTGCTGCCCATAGTAAAAGGAAATGCACTGCTCCAAAAGACTCAATGCATCACGCATGGAACCATCCGCCGCCTTCGCCACATACTGAATGGCACGGTACTCGGCTTCCACATGTTCTTCCCGCAGGAGACGGGCAATCTGATCCGCAATGGTTTCATTGCTGATCCGCTTAAAGTCGTATCTCTGACAGCGGGACAGCACCGTAATCGGAATCTTATGCACTTCCGTTGTAGCCAGGATAAAAATCACATAAGACGGGGGTTCCTCCAGCGTCTTTAACAGAGCGTTAAACGCTCCCGGAGAAAGCATGTGCACTTCGTCGATGATATATACGCGATACTTTCCCTCTGTGGGAGAATACTGTACCTCATCCCGAATCTCCCGGATATTGTCCACGCCATTGTTGGAAGCCGCGTCGATCTCCACCACATTCATGGAAGACGCAGCCGCAATCGCCCGGCAGGCCGCACACGCATTGCACGGACTCCCATCGACGGGATGCTCACAGTTGACCGCCCTGGCAAATATCTTTGCAATGGTCGTCTTACCCGTTCCCCGCGTCCCGCAGAAAAGATATGCATGGCCCACACGGTCCGATAAAATCTGATTTTTTAGGGTACGCACAATGTGTTCCTGCCCCCGCACATCTTCAAAACGGCTTGGACGCCATTTTCGATACAGCGCAGTATATGCCATTCTTCCTCGCTCCTTTTTCTTTCTATCTGTTATAGGATTGCGAAGCTCTTAAAACCGCACAAATCCTGCATATTTAAGCTCCGCAGTACCACTTCTCCTCACCGGGTCTTCTGTCTTCGCAGACTATTCACTGGCCGGAGGAACAAACCTTCTCCCAGAAGGGTTTTGAAAAACGTCGGTACTTGATTTTCCAGCTCCAAAGAGGCGCAAAATAATAAAAACTTCATTATCCTTAAACTCATTCATACCGTTACATTTCCAACATGAACCTCCAAAGACTTACACACGCCATATTCTATAATTGGTTCATGATTCAGTGCAAAACACCCCGACAAGAAAACGGATCGCTCCTTTCGGCCGTCCGAATTGTCCTGTCGAATATTTTCCATTCGTTTCGCTCCCATATATCCGTTCTGCCCACAGGCTTCAAAATCAAAGCCCGCGGGCAGATTTCTCTCCGAGTCCTCTCTTGCCATTCTCCCAAGGATTCCTCTTATTCATCACCAAAACTGATTCCTACCAGCTTGGCCTCTTTTATCATATCATTATCCGGAGAAACCATCTTCAATTTTCCGGCTACATCGGAAAGCGGGACTTTGGTGATCTCATTGTTCTTGATCCCCACCAGGTACCCAAACTTTCCATCCATAATCATCTTACCGGCAGCCGCACCGAGACGTGTGGAAAGCACACGATCATATGGACATGGTGCTCCGCCCCTCTGCATATGGCCTGGCACCGTCACACGGACTTCCTGGCCTGTCAGTTCTTTGATTCTGGCTCCCACTTCATAGGCAATGGACGGGTAAGGATTACTCTGCTGCAATTTTTTCAGTTCTTTCTTAGAAAGCGCCGCATTCTCTTTGGAAATAGCGCCCTCTGCCACGGCCAGTATGGAAAAACGTTTTCCCGCCTTTGCGCGCTTCTTAATCGCATCTGCCACAATATTGATATCATAGGGAATCTCCGGAAGCAGAATAATATCCGCCCCGCCGGCCAGACCGGCATGAAGCGTCAGCCAGCCCACTTTATGCCCCATGATCTCCACGATAAATACTCTCCCATGGGAAGCTGCCGTCGTGTGGATACAGTCGATGGCATTCGTCGCGATATTGACTGCGCTCTGGAATCCAAACGTCATATCTGTGCCCCACAGATCATTGTCAATCGTCTTTGGAAGGCCGATCACATTCAGCCCTTCCTGGCTCAAAAGGTTCGCCGTCTTCTGGCTTCCGTTGCCTCCAAGCACCACCAGACAGTCAAGACGCAGCCTGTGATACGTGTTTTTCATCATCTCCACTTTATCTCTGCCGTTTTCATCCGGCTGACGCATCAGCTTAAACGGCTGTCTGCTGGTTCCAAGGATCGTCCCGCCCTCTGTCAGAATACCGGAAAAATCACTGCTCTTCATAATCCGGTAATCTGCATACATCAGTCCTTTATATCCCTCTTCGAACCCGATAATCTCCACATCGCCCATGGAGTTATACAGCGTCTTTGCCACACCTCTCATGGTGGCATTCAAGCTCTGGCAGTCTCCGCCGCTTGTCAGCATACCGATTCTCATCATACCATCCACTTCCCATCTTCTAAACTCTCTGTTCCTACAAGCCCTTTCACCACACGACCCTATATACCTTATGCTTGCTCACAGATATGTCCATTATACAAAAAAGATGCCGCCTTTGCAACAGGCAACTCCCAATTCTGCTTATTTTCCGCAACCGTTCAGCCATAGGGCGGATCGAGAGAGAAAATCATGCTTGCATGATTTTTCAATCGGGCAGACCCATGAGAAAAGCGCCCGTTTATGAGTAAAACAGTGGCGTGAGCAGTGGCTTTGGCCACGATAAGCACGCAGTGCGGTTTTACGAATGGCGCGGGCTGAACGGTTACTATTTTCCATGGCCGTTTGCTGCTGTTCACAGCGACCGGGATGCTGAAACTCCGCTCTGCGCCTGCTGTCTCAGCCGAAAAAAACCGGTCAATCGAAAAGCCTTTGTTTATCAGGGTTTTCGGGCGATATAAGGCCAAAAATCATGCGAAAAAGGGCAAAAAAGGCCCAACTTTTCGCCCAAAAGCCGGTCAGTCTCAGCGTCTGTCCCGGCTCTCAACAGATTCCTTGAAAATAAAGGGAAAACAAGCTCATTTATTTGAATTAAAAACCATGATTAACTGGATTTTTGGCTGGAAATGTGTTAGAATTGGAGATGGGAAGGGGGAGAATGCTGGAATTACAGTAGTGATAGAATAACTATGAGGTATTGACACACCATCTTTTAAGAGTTTAATTTCATCCGTTAAAAGTTCCTTCATGTGATAGAATAACTATGAGGTATTGACACTTATGTTTAATGACTAAAGTGTTATCCACTCATACTCATCAAAGTGATAGAATAACTATGAGGTATTGACACGATGTAGCCCACCAGCCCTTTTTGTTATGAATGAGCGTGATAGAATAACTATGAGGTATTGACACTGTTCTTCTTCCGTATCATGCATACCAACCATGTTTTTACATGTGATAGAATAACTATGAGGTATTGACACGTGCAAATTGTATGGCAGGAAAATTTCTACCTTACAGTCATACACGTAAAATGTGATAGAATAACTATGAGGTATTGACACTATAATTTCCTGCAAAGCATCTGCTGTTGGTTGATGTCCATGTGATAGAATAACTATGAAGTATTGACACTCTCCCAATTGGTTTCGCAAACACCGATTTGGCAAAAAATAGCAGGAAATCCGTTTCAAGATTTCCTGCTTTATGGGGTTGCTGGCAGGGCCAGCAGTTATTTCGTTATTAATGCATTCGATCAATTGGGGTCTATCTAAGAAATCGGTTGATAAAGATTGCCAGCGATTTTAAAAATACGTTTCTCACTGTCTGAAAATTTAACGGAATCAAAACACCAAAGGGAATAAATGCCACAAGATTTCCCAGTGAAAATACCCATAATCGAAGAATATCGAAAGAAACGTGTTTCGGAATCCACAAAGGAATGTTTGTAACAGCAAAAGAATACGAGGGCGTAAAATTTTCTGTGTCTATGGGGAAAAATCTTCTTTGATAAGAACCAGATATGTATAATTGTATTGTCCGAATTTCTGGTTTTCTGCTGTCGAATTATTTATCTGATAATAGTATTGCCCATTCGACGCAGGTTATACATG
>DVJD01000035.1 GCA_018710785.1 Candidatus Fimimorpha excrementavium | reverse complement strand
TCATGCAAGCATGATCCTCACTTTCCTCGTTATTATACCATGATTTCGCTTTGCTCCATCATGGTTCGCGCACAGGAATCAAATGCTGCTTCGCATCGCTTGATTCCTTGTGTTCGCGTATATTATACCATAAAATCCCAAAACATGCTAACTCCCTGCTACAGAAAGCTCAGGACAAACGATTATTTTGATCCGGCCGCTCATTTGGCACCTGGCAGAGAGAATGAAAACATTTAATAATCTTTTATCTCATCCAGATTGGATTTCAGGGCATCTGCCAGGGCTCTCGCATCCTGGCCGAACACCACCCACTGGACCCCCAGGTCTTTGACTCTCTGTGCCTCCTGTTTTGTCGCTCCTATGGCGGCGCCCAGATATCTGCCCTTTCTTCTCACACGGCGGCAGATATCTTCATAAACCGTATTCAGATCCGTTTCGTCGTTTCTCGCCCGAATGGAGCGGGACAGATCCGCGGCTCCGATAAACAGCGAATCAATGCCGTCCACTTCCAGGATTTCATCCAGATTTTCATATCCCTCCATGGTTTCGATCTGGGCAATTTTCAGTACCTTTTCATATGCTCCTTCGATGTATTTCCCTTCATCCGCCAGGCCATAACGGATTGCACGGATCGGTCCCTGACCGCGTACACCGCCGAAATCCGGATAAGAGCAGGCCCGCACAGCCTCCTTTGCAATCTCCCCGGAATTGGTAAATGGGAAAATAATCCCATCCGGCCCCATGTCCAGAATCGCCTTCAGCATGGTTCGATCTATCCCCGGCACCCGAACAAACGCGGCACATCCGCTTCCCTGTGCTGCCATAATATGATGCAGGATTTCCTGTCTGCCCAGCGGGCCATGTTCCGCATCAATCCATACATAATCGTACCCGGCAAATCCGGCTATTTCACTGACCACGGGATCTGCCATGGTCAAAAAGAATCCTTTTACCAGCTTCCCGCTTTCCATCTTTTCTTTTAACCGTTTTACTCTCTCCATATCACCAAAATCCTCCCTGCTTCTTTTTCTCCTGCGGCAATCTGCAGCGCCGTCCTTTCTAAGATCGTTAACCGATATCCGGCTCGCTTTTCAGCGCGATGGTATCCCGGACCTTTCCGTCTGTCTCAAACAGAATGATCTCATTGTTTCCTTTTTTCAGCAGCGGCCCCGGGATGTAAAGACGCTTCTGGGGGCCGATCTCCCAGAACCGGCCGATGTTAAATCCATTGACAAATACACAGCCCTTGCCCCATCCCTCAAAATCCAGGAAGGTATCGGCCATGTCCTCTATTTCCAGCTCAAACCGATAAAAAGCCGGGGTATTCTCCAGATATTCACCGGAAAAATCCAGCTGATCCAAACGGTCCAGAGGAAGCGGATAAATTTCCCATCCGTTATGCATGTGACCGTTGATCTGAACGCAGTGGTCAATTCCTTTTCTCTGCTGCTCCATCCTGGGACCAAAATTGACACGGCCCATATTTTCCACCAGAATATCCAGCTCCGTCTCTTTTCCCGATGCCAAAAGCCGATCATCGGCATTCTCAATGGAATGTTCCTCCAGGAGCTCTCTGTCATAGAGTGTGAGCACCGGCTTTTTGTCCGCAAACAGATTAGCCCGGTCATTGGCTCCCCACAGACGGATTTTTTCCAAGCTTTCCTCTGTGCGCAGAGTGGTTCGGTAAAGGATATACCCATAATTCTGCCCCAGCCGTTCCATGGAAACCGGATATACCGAGGAAACCGGCTGACTCAGCTGATCCAGTACGGAAAACAGACTGACCTTATCCTGCACCGTAAGGACGCCGTATTCCCTCCGTTTGATCTCTGTGGAAAAGGCAACCTCCGGAATCTTGGCATATTTGGCGATCACATCCCGGTAACGCCGATATTTTTCGGTGATCCGGCCATCCTCGGTCAGCACGGCATCGTAATCATAGGAAGTGACATCCGGCGTCAGCTCATCATAGTAATTGGATCCATTCATGAATCCGAAATTGGTGCCGCCCTCAAACATATAGATATTCACATGACCCATGGAAAGCATGTCATCCAGATCCTTCACGCTTTCTTCCAGGTTCCCCGTCATATGGCCGCCGTTTCCCCAGTGGTCAAACCAGCCCACCCAAAACTCTGTACACATCAGCGGACCGCCCTTGGTATATTGGGAAAGGGTCTGAAACCGCTCTTTTGTCCTGGATCCGAAGTTTCCTGTGGGAAGGATTCCTTCCATGGTTCCCCCATTCAGATTTTCTTCAAACGGTCCGTCCGAGGTGACAAGGGGAACGGTCACGCCATTGTCCGTCATCATACGCCGGATGGCTTCCAGATATGCCTGATCATTGGCATAATAGCCGTATTCATTTTCCACCTGCATCAGGATCACCGGACCGCCCTGATCAATCTGCCAGGGGGTAATTTTTGGAAGCAGAACCCGATAATACTCCTCCACATGCTTCAAAAACGGCGGATAGCTGACCCGAAGCCGCATCCCCTCCTCCGCAAGAAGCCACGCCGGAAGCCCTCCGAACTCCCATTCCGCACAGATATAGGGCGATGGACGGATGATCACATACAATCCCAGACTCTGGGCCGTCTCAATGAACCGTTCCACATCCAGCATTCCCTCAAAATGGAATTCCCCTTTTTTGGGCTCATGCATGTTCCAGGGAATGTAGGTTTCCACCGTATTGCATCCCATGGCCTTTAATTTCTCCAGCCGGTCCCTCCAGTACTCCGGCACCACGCGGAAATAATGAATCGCCCCCGATATAACCTGAAACGGCTCCCCATTCAGATAAAAATTATCCTTGATCTCAAAAGTTCCCATGTATCATTTTCTCCTTTTCCCCACAGTTTCAATAAATAATTGCAAAAATCCTAATGCCTTGTAAACTCTGACTTTTCTAACCCTTCTATATCTAATCCGGCCTGACCAATTTTTTCACTTCTTTTGAATACTCACAGGCCAAGGGAAGTTCCCTTTCCTTCGGCCGTCCGGGTGTCAAGATATTTCAAGAAATCGCAAATCCCCCCACCTCATAGGAATACGCCTCCCCATCCCATGTGGCTCGGCAGTCCTGGTAGAAAATAGCTCCGATTCCGCTTCTCCACTTCTGGATATCAAAAGAAAAATTTCCTTCTTTGTCAGGCTCTTCATCTCCTATGGTAATCAAAACGCCGTCCTCGAAGAACAGATTCTCTTCATCAATGTATCCCTCTTCTGCCAAAGACTCCATGGTGCCGGAAAGTGTCTCCAGTTTCAGATCATTTCCAACCAGATAGATCAGAGCGCTTTTTTCCCCTTCTGTGAGATTTGCCGCTTTTTTCAAATCAAATGCCGCATAGGTATTCCCATTTAATCCCGGATCTTCCTCATAAATATCCCGGATGGCCTGCCGGTACAGACCTACCACATCCCATCCCTGTTTTTCAATGGTCAGCTTCGTCGGGTTGGAAAGCATGGACGGATAGGATTCCATAATCATCCCATCAAAGGCCACTTCCACCGTCATACCGCCGCGCACATCCTCCGCTGCCAGCGTATCGCCGGTTTCATTGGTAATGGCAATTTCCTTCAGAGACAGCGATATGAGATCGCCTCCCTCATCTCCGGACAGATAAGCCGTGTCATGTTCCACCGCGGCAACACGGCCCGAAAAAACACTTCCCGGCACATCTGCGGCGTCCGTTTCCCCTCCATTCCCTCCACTAAAGCTGCAGCCGCAAAGCATGAGCATGCACAGGCAAATACACAAAAAATACTTCTTCATCCGAACCCCTCCTTGCAATCGTTTCTTTTTCTTATTCCCCTACATCAATTGTATCACAGATTCCTCAAATTATATATCTTTTTATGATGTCAGGAGAAAAGACAGATCTTTGACAGGCACACAGTCCTATGGATGAACTGTTACCGGTATATATATAATTTTCGTGCAACGTATTGTTTTCTTCGTGTAAATAGCGCATACTTAATGTACCAGCAGAAGAAAAACGCTGTCCAATTGGTTCAGCAGAAAGGCAGAATTGTTATGGATGCATACATCAAACAAATTTTATCCTACTTAGGTTACATCACAGATACCTATCACTGGCAGATTACCATTCATGATTTTCATCACATTACCGGACGCTTTGCACCGCTTTTTGCCCCATATCATATACATAGTAATCCGTTCTGCATCCAGCTGAAAAACACAAGAGAAGTATGGGATACCTGCATCTGCCGTCAGGCGGATCTTTTAAACAAGCTCCATGCCCCCATTCAGTTTGGAATGTGCCACTGCGGTGTGGAAGAATATATCCTGCCCATCACCTATAAAGAAAAGAAAATCGGTTTTGTCAGCGTCAGCGGATATCGGCAAAATGCTGATCTTGCCCTTCAAAAGCTCTTCCATGCATCTGATAAATTTCAGCTGAACTTTTCTCAGATGAAACAGCTGTATTTTGAATATCTCAATCCCAATATACCGGACCAGGAATTTGTCTTCACACTCATGGCTCCCCTGATCACCATGCTGGAATACCTGTATGTCAAACAGCAGGAACTTTATCAGCAATTTGATATGGAAGCCCATGAGGAATCCTCGGTTTTTCTAAAAGCATTACTTTATATGGAACGCTATTATCGTGAACCGGTTACTCTGAGCCGTCTGTGCGAGTTCTGTCACTGCAGCTGTTCTTATATGAGCCATATTTTCAAACAGCGGACCGGAAAAAATATCAATCAGTATCGGAATGAGCTTCGTATCAACGAAGCAAAAACTTTACTTCGAAGTACCAGCCTTTCCGTCACTGATATTGCATTGAGCCTAGGATTCTCCAGCCCCAATTATTTTTCAAAGGTATTTTTCAGCCAATGCGGCTGCACTCCCACTCAATACAAAAATGGAGCGGATACTGCCCAATAAGTTTCTTCTTTTTCCCAAAAACTGTGCATTATTTTATACTTCCTGTGCCGTATTTTTAAAGTCTTCCTATCTAAAATATGTCAGAATAAGGTAAAAAATAAATCTTGAGAATCGTGACAAAACACGTAGAAAGGATACCGCATGAATACGTATTTGGAAGAAGCACGCCAGCTTCCCATCACCAATGAAGCGGACGTCATCGTAGTGGGAGGCGGACCGGCGGGAATAGGCGCCGCTCTCAGCAGCGCCCGGTTGGGTATGAAGACACTTTTGGTGGAACAGGCCGGAGATGTGGGCGGTGTCGCCACCACCGGTCTGATGAGCCACTGGACCGGAGACACCGCCGGAGGGCTGTATGAAGAAATTTTGGAACAAAGCTTACAGGAAGGCCAAAAAGATCGGCATACCATTGATCCCGAACATCTGAAAACCATCCTGATGTCCATGCTTTTAAAGGAGCATGTCATCATACGCACCTACACCTTTGCCTGCCGCCCCATTATGGAAGGAAATCAGGTGAAAGGACTGATCACTGAGAGCAAATCCGGAAGAGAAGCCCTTCTGGCAAAGGTCATCATCGACTGCAGCGGAGATGGCGATATCGCTGCCCAGGCCGGAGTCCCCTACCATAAAGGCAGAGAAACCGACGGAAAAATGCAGCCGGTAACCCTCATGTTTAAGGTGGCAGGTGTCCATGAAAATAACCCTGACCTTGTCCTGCCAGCTACGTTTGAAAGCAATCCGGAAACGCCCCTGGGACCCATTCAGGATCTGGGAAAAGCCCATCTGAAATCCCCCATTGGCCATGTCCTTCTCTATCCCTCCACCATTCCCGGTGTGATTACGGTAAACATGACCAATGTGCTGGATATCGACGGCACCAATGCCGAAGAACTATCCCAAGCTCATTATTTATGCCGTCAGCAGATGGAACCGATCCGCGACTTTCTCCGAGCATTTGTCCCCGGCTTTGAAGACTGCTACATCATCAGCAGCGCTTCCATTCTGGGTGTTCGAGAAACACGGCATTTTCAGGGAGAACAGACCTTGACTGCCGAGGATATCTTACAGGCCAGAGTGTTTGACGACTGGGCCGTCACCCATGCCCACTTCGCTTTTGACGTACACAATATTTCCGGACGCGGATTGGATGAAACCGGCTGTCAGGCAAAATTTCCCCAGAATAAAACCTATACCATCCCCTACGGATGCCTGGTTCCCAAAAACGTCAACGGACTGCTGCTGGCCGGAAGAAATATTTCAGGAACCCATATGGCCCACTCCAGTTACCGCGTTATGCCCATCTGTGTAAATTTAGGGCAGGCTGCCGGAACTGCCGCAGCCATCGCCATTCAAAATCACCAGGAAGTGCGGAATATTTCTGTTTCTAAACTCCAGGAAATCCTGCTGCAGAATGGTGTTTTAAGGCCGGAGAATCCATGACCGATACTCTCTGGGAGAGAAACCATACAGTTTCTTAAAGGTGCGCCAGAAATAGCCGTAGTTATGAAAGCCAACCTGCGTCATGATGGTCTCTATTTTGTCCTCTGTCAAAATCAGACGTTCCCTGACTTTCTGCATACGATAGCGCACAATATACTGCATCGGAGTCAGCTGGGTGATACTCTTAAATAATCGGCAAAAATGAAAGGTACTGTAGCCGGAGAGTATCGCCAGCTCCTCCCTGTTATGAAAAATCACAGGAATTCGTTTCAGCGTATCCGACTCCTCAGCAAACTCATTCAGGTCAAATTCAATGAAACAGGAATGATAAATACCGATTCCCTCCACTTCCATGCCCGGATACCGGAACAACAGATCTCCCTTAGAAACGGGAACCGGTATACTGTCTGTGACAATATAGCCATCCTGTGAAGAGACAATATATTCCAGTTCATAATGACGCACCGTCCGTTTTCCATACGTCTCCCTGCTGTGTGTATGCAGCACATGGGAAGTATCATAATACCCCACAAAAACAGGGCAAATCCGTTCCAATACAAGATCCTTCATGGCAGAACCACCTCCCGACCATTCCCATTATTGATATATTAGGCAATTACAGAACTCTCAAATCCTTGTAAATTCTAACTTCTCGAATCTCTCTATCCCAAACTTTCCTCACTAATTCTTTTATTGCTTTAGAATTTCACAGACCGGAGGAACATAGCTTTTTCCTGGAGGGCTTTGAAAACCGCCGGTACTTGATTCTTCCAGGATCTCTGATCCGCCGAAGAATCTTAGTACCGCTGCGATTTTCACTGAGCGAGAGCGTCCCGACAGGGAAAAGTTTCGTTCCTCCCGGCCGTCCGGGTTCTCATTTTCAAATATACATGCCTTTCACAATCACCTAATTGAAATATCTCACAAAACCGCAAAATAATGTATCTTTTCGGCAAGATAATAAATGTGAACTTCCTGCTTTCCATGATAAACTGAAAGAACCAAAATGAAAAGAGGTAACGGTATATGTTTTATTATGTATCACAAAAAAATGCATGTCCGGGAGACGGAACAAAAGAAAATCCTTTTCAGACAATTAATCAGGCGGCCCAGATTGCCAAGGCAGGAGATACGGTTATCATCGGCGACGGTATCTACCGGGAATGGGTAAATCCCGTCCAAGGAGGCACGGGAAGCCACCAGCGCATTACCTACAAAAATGCCGAGAATACCCATCCCATCATCAGCGGAGCCGAAATCGTAACCGGATGGGAGCAGGAAAAAAACGATGTGTGGAAAATTGTCATTGACAACGCCTTATTTGGGGACTACAACCCTTACGCCGATGAAATTTTTGGGGATTGGTACGATTCCATGGGTCAGGTCCACCACACCGGCGAAGTTTATCTGGACGGAGAGGCCATGTATGAGGAAGCATCCCTGGACGCCCTCTATGCCCCTTCCGAAAAGCCGGAGAGAACCTATCGCTGGTATTCTGTGGTAAACCGGGAGAATACCACTATTTTCGCCGCATTCCCCGATAAAAATCCCAATGAATCCTGCACGGAAATCAATGTGCGGCCCTACTGTTTCTTCCCCAGCCGTGAAGGACGCAATTATATCACAGTATCCGGTCTCACCCTCTGCCGGGCTGCCACCCAGTGGGCGCCGCCCACCGCATTTCAGCCGGGTCTCATCGGCGTAAACTGGAGCAAAGGCTGGATCATTGAAAACTGTACCATCCACGATTCCAAATGCTGTGGGATCAGCCTTGGAAAACGCGCCGAAGATAAGGACAATATATGGTCCATCGATCCATACAAGGGCGGTTCCCAGACCTATACGGAAATCATCTTCCAAAATATCAATGACGGTTGGGACAGAGAACATATCGGCAGCCATGTCATCCGCAATAATATCATCTATAACTGCGGCCAGACAGGCATCGTCGGCTGTATGGGCGGCGCCTTCTCCACCATTACAGGAAACCATATCTACCACTGTAATGTGAGAAAAGAGTTCAGCGGTGCCGAAGTGGCCGGTATCAAGCTTCACGCTGCCATTGACACAGTTGTGGAAAAAAACTGTATCCACAACTGTGTACGCGGGCTTTGGCTGGACTGGGAAGCCCAGGGAGCATCGGTAGAAAAAAATCTGTTCTATGAAAATATCCTGGAGGATCTGTTTATCGAAGTGTGTCATGGCCCGTGCATGGTGGAAAACAACATCATGCTTTCCAAGCGCTGTGTTCACAATGTGTCCCAGGGAACTGCCTATATCCACAATTTATTTTACGGAGAGTTCGCTTCCTCCCGTGAAACCAGCCGTTTTACCCTGTACCATCTGCCCCACAGTACCATGGTGGGCGGTGTCATGTTTATCTACGGCGGCGATGACCGCATCATCAACAATATTTTCATCGGAAAGAATGACGGCAGTCCTTTATATGGAACCGCCGGATTTGACGGTTATGAAAAAATCGGAGAGACGAAAACCGTCGGCGATGTCTGCCAAATGGGAGATGTGCAAAAAACCCTGCCCACCGATATCCATGACAATCTGTATCTCAATGGTGCAAAACCCTGGAACAAAGAGGAAGGCGCCCGTACCGCAGAAAATTTCCAGGCAGAACTCTCCCTCACCTATGAAAACGGCCGCTATATCCTTTCCACCAATCTTTATGATGCCCCTGTGGATCTGAAGGCTGCCCGGGTAACCACCGAGATGCTGGGAAGGGCATTTGAATCGGAACAAAGCTTTGAAAACCGCGACGGCTCCCCTGTCGTAATCGATGAAGACTGCTTGGGACAAAGCAGAGAAGAAACCGCCATCCCAGGGCCATTTGCTCATTTTGCCGACAAAATCACACTGCCCTTTTAACTTCATGAAAATAGTCCCCGCCTATGTCCTGAGGATAGAGACGGGGACTATTTTCATCCCTTTCTTACAAAAAATTACTGTACTCCCATTCATTTTTTTGTTATAATTATGAATAATATGTGAACAGAATATAATCTATGAAAGAAGGTGCATAAGTGAAGCTCCATACGATCTCCCATCGTCTCTTCCCAAAGGATGGGCATATGACAAAATCCCTGCTGATCCAATATCTGATTTCCTATATAATCATTCTATTTATTCCTTTGATTGTACTTGTTCTGTTTATCCAATTGCGCTTTCAGTCGGCACTGATCTCAGAACTTCAGACCAACAGCAGACAATCCTTATCTACACTGGCCATAAAAACAGAACAGAAGATCGAAACCTACCAGCGGATCTCGCAGCAGATGTCCATCAATGAATACTTCTATTCCCCACTGGATCCCTCGAAACCAGAGGATTATCTGGAAGTAAAGGAAGAAATGAACTCCTACGCCATTGCCGCAAATGCTCCTTTTGTGGCTGTATACTGGGAAAATTCAGATTTTCTTTTCACAAATACAGGCAGCTGTGCCTTTCGTTTGCTTTCTGAAAATTTGCGCAGTAAATTAAGCTCACAGACATCTGAAATACAAATTTTTTTATCGGATCTTTATCCTATGATGTCTCAACAAAAAAATTCGTATTTTATTATATATGCGATCCCATTCACTGCCAATTATTCCTCTCTTCAAAAAATCAGCGGATACCTGCTGTTTGCCGAAGCTCCGGATCAGCTTATGGCGAATTTTCCCATGGCTTATGAAACGGATCCGCAGCTGTATGTGTGCGCCGGAAAAGAGGATCAAATTTATGGGGACTCAGTCTTATATGAAATCCAGGAGAAAATGGCCGCTGCCGGTCTAAGCCCTACCTCCCCCATAAGCCTGTTTGTATCGAACAATGACTACCTTTTAAATGTTGAATATCTGGAAACCGGGGATCTCACCTTTTACAGCATCACCCCCTCCAACCTGGTTTTGGAACCGGCAAGGGAACTGAGAAACGAGACGATCCTCGTCATCATTATCACCTTTGCCCTGGCCAGCATACTGATCTTTGTGATGATCCGCTATAACTACAGCCCCATCAACAAGCTGCTTGGTTCCATGGAGCATCTGTTCAGCAAGGAACAGAAAAACCTGAATCGGATTGAGGCCGCACAGCAGGCCGTCCGAAATCTTGAACAGCAAAATATACTCCTGAAGGAGAATTCCAGGAAATATACCCAGGAAGAATTGCTGCGTCAGCTTCTGGACGGATCCTCCCATCCAGAAGAGCTGGCAGACAAGCTGGCTTCCCATGGAATTGTATTTGACAAGCCCTATTTTTCTGTCTGCTGTCTGCAGATGGAACAGGAAGACAGGTCCGGCACCGATGTCCTGGCATTTTTGCGGCAGGTTTTTTCCGGCTGCTGTACCAGCTATGTCGTCCGCACCATCAACCGGTCTTCTTTTGTCGCCATTACCAATTTTGATGATTCGGAAGATACATACAAAGAGCGCCTGGAAGAACTGCGGGAACGCATCGGGAAAAAACTGGGATGCGCTGTAACGTTAAGCGCAGGCGGCATTTATGAGAACTATGGCCAGATCTATCAGGCATATCGGGAAGCCATCTATGCCATGGATTACCGTTATATTACCAGTACCGACTGTCTGATCTACTACAGTGAGATCAGTACCCAGGATGAATCGTTCAACAACTACCCTTACCAGCAGCTGGAGCGTCTCCACGACTGCTTCATCCAGCATGATCTCAACGCCATCGAAAAGCAGCTTCGCTCCATCCTGGATTTTATCACCACATGCGGCGTTCCTCTTTTTGTGGCAAGACGTATTTCCTATGATATCGTCAATATGGTGCTTTCTTCCCTCAATGACGAGGAACTGAGCAGCAGCCATTCCTACATCAGCTCCCTGGCCAAGTTTACCACCATACAGGATTTGGCCGATGCGGTTTATAATATTTACCACAATTTGATCGTTTTATCCGGAAACATGACCGCCACCAAGCAGGATACCCTGTCAGAGATGAAACATTATATTCAGAAGCATTACACGGATCCGGAATTTTCTCTCCAGATCATGGCCGAATACTTCGGTATGTCCATGACAGGGCTCAGCCAGTATTTTAAGAAAAACTCCGGTCAGACTTTGATCGAATACTACACCATGCTTCGCCTGGATCTGGCCAGGGAACTCCTATCCCAGCATAAATACAAGATCGATGAGATCGCCTCCATGACGGGCTACACCAACACCTCCAGTTTTATCCGGCGGTTCAAACAGCTGACCGGCATGAGCCCGGGAGCCTTTGCCCAGCAAAACGCACCGAGTCAAAACACGGACAGCGGGACACATAAATTCCATACATAAAAAATAATAATTCTGCCATTTTTATCGGATAGGGAAAGAAACGCTTCCCCCTATCCGCCGAGATGCCGCAAAATCCGCGCCTTACCGATCTATGCGAATGTTGCGGCATCCCCTTTTATGTCTGTCCGGAAAAATCAGGCGCTTCCTGTTCTCAAAAATCCAAAACCTGCTTTTCCCCTGTTTTTTTCGTCACGCAGATCCGATATCCCTCTCCATTTTTCTCAAATGTCACCTGATCGATCACGGGTTCCCCAAGATGGCTTTCCAGAACGTGAAGATAACACAGGTCTTTTCCTCTGCACCGCTCAATCACGTGATTCAGATCCTTTGTAGACGGATTATCCGCTCCTCTGGCCACATACCGTTGGCCATCCAGATCCGCGCAGTACAAATCGGTGGTGACTCCCTCAAAGCAGGTCCGAATCCGTTTCGTTTTCCTGTTCACTTCCACTGCGTCATGAAAATGAGAAAATGGTTTCTTTTCCGAAAACGGGCCCGTATGTTCCACTCTCTGCCTGCCTTCCCACTCTCCCTTTAGATGCATCACCCAGTCCACCGGCAATGTTTCATCGGCGCCGTTGACATAAAAGGCTTCTGCAAAATAGGTATCGGTCCAGGCGATTTTTCTTGTCATGGTCACATGCCTGTAGTTTTCTTCACTCCATTGAACGATGGTAAAGCTGTCCGGCATCTCATAGGGAGCGGTCCAATCACATTGGGCGGTCACATAGGTGACGCCATCCTTCTCTTCATACTGCAGAAGTTCACAGCTGGCCGGTGCCTGATTTTCTTCTCCGATCACCACCGTGTTGTGGGTACCCGTATTTTTGTAATAATCGTAGTGAAGAACGGCACCGTATCCCGTGGTCCCCATATCCACGGAAATCGGTTTTCCAAAGGCCATATAGCTGATACCCAAACGGTCATAGTGATCATGCTCCCCGCCATAGGTATCATGCTTCAGCAAAAGATAACGCCCATCTGTCCCCCGCAATATGGTATGTCCAAAGGTTCCTATCGGCGTATGATAATTATTTATTGCCCAGGCCTTATCATCCGGCTGCGTCCCCGGTGCCATGCCGGATGCCTCCGGCAGAGTTTCTTCCCCGTAGAAAAATGCCTCCGCATTATTTCTTTCTTTTCCCTGATACAAGTTCTGAAGAATCCAGAGCAGTTTTTCACTCTTCATGTGGCGGTATGCAAACTCATACAGATACAAACTGCCATTGGTATGGCCATATGTGGTATCGTTTAACATGGGCATCTGGCCATCAGGCTGGAGATAATCCGCAAGCACCTCCATCATCGCCAAGTAGTTGGGATGGTTTATATGGCTGTGTTTGGTATGAATGGCAAATTTTTCAAAATCAAAGAAGCTGGTCAGGGCATAGAAATGATACCCGAAGCTTCCCTCAAACCACATGTGATGGGGCAGCATTCCGTGCTCCAGCTGATACAAAATTCCATATTTCTCATAAACAGCAAACGAAACAAACTCTTCCCGGCCAAAGATCAGACCGATTACAGCGATGGCAGAATTGATGATCACTTCATGATTGTGAATCTGGTTATGACGGTGCTCCATCAAAAACTCCGCTCCCGGCAAAAACATCCGGTCTCTTACATATTCTTTTTCTTCCGGCAGCATAATCTCTTCCACCAGGTCATATGCCATGGCCAGCTGTCTTTGAAAATTGGCTTCATCCAGGGTCTGCGCGCCGGAACGCCCCGGTCCGTTATATGGGATATTTCCATGTACCTCATAATCGGGGTAATATTTGGCATAAGCCAAAAGAATCTCAGCACATTTTTGCGCATACTTTTTTTCTCCGGTAGCGGCATAAATCAGTCCCATTTTATGGGCAGCGCCTGTATTTCTTCCGTTTACCATCCCCCACCAGGCGCTGTCATATGGCTCCCCGCCATAGTTCTGACCGCATTCCGGACAGCGATGCCTCCCTTCCTGTTCCCAGTCAAATTCCAGCTGTACGGAACATTTTGGACAATAATAATAATGGGTCCAATTGGCGATTCCGGTTGCGGGTACACGCACGGGCCGTTCCATGACTTCCCTCACACTTTCTTTCAAGCACGCCACCACTTCCGGCTGGCGTTCTGCCCGTCTTCTCAGATTTTTTCTCTCTTCCTCAGTAAACTGGATCATCCGATACCTCCATAACCTGCGAATTTTGCGGCACCCCATCGGTACCGATTTTCTCTTTCATCATTAAAAAAATATCATAAAAATTCGGGTGCTGCAACCGCAGCACCCTCATATACGTTTCTTATGTTTTATATCCTTGTACTACAAACCCCTAAAACTACCTTTCCAAAAAGTATGTTTACTCAATGGAGATCTTATCCTCCATGCTATCATTCACTTTCATCTTCATCCACTTCTCCAGCTGCAGATTGTCCTTCAGTGTGGAAACATAGGAATCCCACTCTTCTTCCACACCGCCTTCGGTGATCCATTTTGCAATGGTGGAGCGCACATAATCCTGAATATCCGGCTCCAGAAGTGTCGCTTCTGCCGAGTCCTCTGCGCTCATCCAGTTATTTACGAAAGTAGGTTCCGGCTGTACATAATCCTTGTAAACCTCGATAACCTCCGCATTATTCATATCGGATTCGCTGACTTCGTCAAAGACCACTTCATCCGCCAGCAGCATGTATGGTCCGTATTTTATTGTACTCTCCGCACTCTTCACATCATCCGCAAAGGTGTTTCCCTGTTCATCCTTTTCCACATGATACGTATTGCCCTCCACATGAGTTACATATTTGCCCAGCTTACCGTTGTTGGACTCAATACTTCTCTCGGTGGAGAAGAAGGTATCCAAAAATTTCATGATCTGCTCCTGCTTGCCCTCTGCCTTGTCTGTCATCCATACAGTACCGGTAAAGGTGATAGGAGTATAACGTCTTGCCCACTGAGGTTCTTCCCCGTTGGAACTCTTGAGAACAGGCATTACCTGATATACATCGCTTCCCAGTAATTTATTTACACTGATATTGTTCCAGGTCGCGTAAACACCCACCATCGGTGTCTCTGAGTTGATTGTCTTTGCGTTGTAGGTACTGCCGTCATGGGTGAAGGTTTCCATGTCCAGCAGGCCCTCGGAGTACAGTTTATGGAAGAATGACACGGCATCTTTCCACTCCGGCTGCATGGCGTTGAAGATGATCTTTCCATCCTTTTCCTGCATGCCCTTCTGATTCTGCGCGATACCAAACCATCCAAACATACTGTACATACCATTGATATGATCGCCCCATCCGGTTGTTCCGTAGCAGGCGCTCATGGGAATCTCATCGGCCTCGCCGTTGCCGTTCAGATCACCGGCTTCCTTGAAGGCCTTCAGTACATCGTACAGCTCATCTGTGGTCGTCGGCATTTCTTTGCCCACTGCTTCCAGCCATTCGGTGTTGATCAGGATTTCATCGTTGAAGGTTCTGTCGTAGGCGGCACCCATCTCCGCTCTGCTGACCAGCTCGTAGATATGACCATCATCCAGAGTAATCCCCTCTTTCCATTCCGGACGCGCCTCCAGCTTGGCGCTCAGATTCGGCATGATCTCCGGTGTGATGTACTCATCCATGGGAAGCAGGATCCCCTGATTGGCATAATCCACCACGTTTGTGCCCCCAATTGCCCAGGAACCCATGACCAGATCCGGGTAGTCACCGCCGGAAAATGCCAGATTCAGTTTCTCCGCTTTCATGGAGCTGGGCAGGTCAATCCAGGTGATATTTACCAGATCCTTGCACTCTTCCTCAATCTCCTTGATCATGGTTGTCTCCGACCAGGGCGTATAGGAATCGTCACGCAGAGCCATGATGGTGATATCCACCGGGCCGGATGATTCTCCTCCTTCGTCCTGACCATCTTCGTTGCCGGTATCTTCCTTCTGCGCCTCATCTCCGGACGCATTGTTCTGCGTAGATTGGGTGGAACTGTCTCCACAGCCGCTCAGCACTCCCGCTGCCATCATAACACTCATAAACGCAGCTGCCAAAGCTTTCTTTCTCATGTTTCTTCCTCCTTTTCGTTTTTATTGTTATATATTCTTGCAATTCCCAGTTTTCTGGAAAATGTTTGACATCTTCTATTCCTTTACTGAACCGATCATAACGCCCTTTACGAAATACTTCTGCAGGAACGGATACAGACACATGATCGGCAGCGTGGAAACGATCATCACACCATATTTCATGGATTCCGCCATCTTCATGCGTTCCATCATCAGCATGGGATCCTCCGTATCGTAGGACAGACCGCTGGTCGTCGTGATCAGGATTCCCTTCAGAACCAATGCCAGAGGGAACTTACTTTCGTCACTCAGGTAAATCAGGGCAGTCATATAATCGTTCCATTTGCCCACGCCGTAATACAGCATCAGCACCGCCATGATTGCCTTTGACAACGGCAATACCATCTGGATAAAGAAACGGATGGGCGAGCATCCGTCCATGGCAGCCGCCTCCTGCAGATCCTGCGGAATATTCATGGACAGGAAGGAGCGCGCCACGATTACGTTATATACACTGATCAGACCGGCGATCATCATATAGAAGCGAGTATCTCTAAGACCCAGATTACCCACCAGAATATAGGATGGAATCATACCGCCTGAGAAATACATGGTGATCAGCAGAATCACGGTCACAGCCTTTCTTCCGGCAAATGCCTTGCGGGACAGGGGATATGCGATCATCATGGTGGTCAGCACGGATAAAAAGGTACCGACTCCCACATAGAGGATGGTATTCATATAACCGGTCCAGATGGTTTCATCCTGCAGCATTCTCTCATACCCATCAAAGGTGATGTCCTTGGGAAGGAGTATGACATCCCCCAGCATGACCTTGGTGGGATCGGAAAACGACGCAATCACACAAAAGTACATGGGGTATGCGGTGATGAATCCGAAAAACGCCAGGATAATAATCGCGATAACATCAAACTTTGTCAGTTTTTTTCTTCTCTTTTGGGCCACTGTTACAGCCTCTGCTTTTGTTTTCATAATTTCCCTCCTAGACTAGAACAATGACGTCTGACCGACTCGTTTTGAAATCTGGTTTGCAGTTACAAGCAGAATGATATTAATCACTGTCTCAAACAGGCCGATGGCTGTGGAATAGCTGAACTGGCTCTTCAAAAGACCGATCTTATATACGTAGGTGGAAATAATTTCCGAGGATGCCATATTCGTAGCATTCTGCATCAGCAGCGCTTTCTGCATACCGACATTCATGAAACTTCCCATATTCAGGATAAACAGAAGTACTGCGGTGGGAAGAATACTCGGTATATCTATGTAGCGTACCAGCTGTCCTTTGCTGGCGCCGTCGATCTGAGCAGCCTCGTACAATTCCGGATTTACACCGCTCAATGCCGCGATATAAATAATGGTTCCCCATCCGGTGGACTGCCAGATACCGCTCCATACATATACGGATTTAAAGTATTCCGGTTTTCCCATAAAGAAAACAGGATCAATTCCCAGGAAGCCCAACAGATGGTTGATGATCCCGCTTGTGGGAGACAAAAACAGCTGAAGCATACCGACCAATACAACCACGGAAATAAAATGGGGCGCATAGGTAACGGTCTGCACCACTTTCTTAAACTTGACTCCCGGACACTGATTGATCAACAGTGCCAGAATGATGGGAAGAGGGAATCCGGCTACCAGCTGATAGACGCTGATTCCAATCGTATTTTTAATGAGATTCCAGCAATTTGGTAACTGGAAGAAACGTATAAACCAATCCAATCCCACCCATTCACTTCCGGAAATACCATCCTTCACTTTGTAGTCACGGAACGCAATCTGAATTCCATACATCGGTCCATAACAAAAAATAAAAACATATAATAGTGCCGGCAGACATAACAGGTAGTATTGCCAGTTTCTGGCGATATGCTTTTGTATTCTCTGGCCAACCGTCTTTTTTGGAGCTTGCGGCAACTTTATTGCTTGTGACTCCATACAACCATCTCCTTTTCTGTGTCGATTTGCGCTGTCGCTTTCGCATGTCATGACTTTACATCAATTTTTTCAGCATTTCAATCGTCAATAATTTTATACAAATTTTCTCGTTTTAACGAAATTTTAATGGATATTTTATACTAAAATTATGCAATAAATTTCTGCATACTGCCGTTTTCCATGCTTGCCGCATGCTTATCACACAAAAAAGAAAACCCGGCGCATCCCTTCTGCGTCCGGATTCCTTTTTCATTTTTTTATCCAATATTCCATGATTTTACTGCATATAAAATTTCTCTTTTAAATTGCCGATATACACTTCAAACCATCCTGGTTCCATCACCCTATTCATATCCTTATCAATTAAACTCAGGCTTTCTTCCCCCAGCACAAAGATTACCGTCCTCTTCTCTCCCGGTTTTAAATCAATCTTCTGAAATGCTTTTAATTCTTTCACCGGAGTTGTCACAGAACTTACCATATCATTGATATAAACCTGGACAACCTCTTTTCCCTCCATCTCTCCCGCATTTTCCACATCCACAGAAATTTCTGCCTGTCTTCCCTTTACTTTTATCTGCAAATTGCTGTATGCAAACTCGGTGTAGGACAACCCATATCCGAATTCATAGTAGGGAGACGGATCCATGGTTGTGTAATCCCGGCCGGGCTTTTCGGGAGTTCCGGGCTTATGGTAAAACCCTCTTGCCGATGGTTTATGGTTGTAGCACATGGGAATCTGTCCCACATGTTTTTGTATACTGACCGTGAGTTTTGCGGAGGGGTTTACTCTGCCGAACAAAATCTCTGCCAACGCTCTTCCGCCCTCATTTCCGGGATACCAGGCCTGAACCACAGCCTCGGCCCGGTCATACAGTTCCGGAATCGCGCATGGCCTGCCATCCTCCAGAATCAAAACCACCGGTTTTCCAATATCCAGAATCCGTTTGGCCAGCTCCATCTGGACTTCGGGGAGGCGAATATCCACGCTGTCAAAGCCCTCTCCGCTTGTAACTTCATCTTCAACGCCATCTTCTCCCCATCCGATTCCTCCAGAATTCATACCGGATCCTCCCAAAACCAGAAGGATCACATCGGCCTTATCCGCCATCTGTACCGCCTGTTCCACTTCGCCGGGGAGGCGGCGATTTTTTGATTACATTTCCCAATACCATGCACGCCTATAATGCGCCGGAAGAGAACGCCTATTATTCCATGATCATCTGTCATCCCAGGTTATTCGGCGACTACCTAAATGACCTGATGCATTCAGCTCCCTCCTCCCCGGTCATCCGTGCCCCCTTTCTTCATAAAGATATTCCCTACGCCATAAATCGGCTGACAGAAGAACAGCAGTCCGATGCCGCCTCCCATGGAGTCTGCCGTGCCCTGATCCAGCTGATTCTGGCAAGGGCCATGCCCTTACTGAAGCTGGAAGAAAGACCCTCCCCCGGCGCCCTGGACCTGCCCAGCCGGGTGATTGCATATATTTCCGGAAATTTTCGCCAGCCCATTTCCCTGGATGACGTGGCCAAACAGGTGGGTGCCAGCAAATGTCATGTTTCCCGCATTTTTTCCTCCAAGCTGCATACCGACTTTCACAGCTATGTCAACAGTTTCCGGCTAAATCTGGCCCAGAATCTGCTGTGCAATACCGACTTGGACATTCTGACCATCAGCCAGGAATGCGGGTTTGAAAACCAGCGCACCTTTAACCGGGTATTTCAACGCCAGTGCCATACGACTCCCAGCCAGTATCGCATGGATTTTGTTCAAAAGAAAAAACTGTCTATATAAATCTCAGCGTTTCCCATGGCAGAAAGGAATCGTTTCCTTTTCTTCCGTCAATGAAAGACGGGAGGAGAGAAAGAGATCCCCTTCATGGAATTCTCTTCTCTCCTACGATTATCAGACGGCCGTCACCAGCCGGGTCACCGGCTTTCCGGTCAGCTCTTTTTCCGGAAGGGTAATGGTCACTTCATGGGTTTGGGCATCACCGGGCAGCCGATAGGATACCTTGATTTCCCTTCTCTCTTCCAGCTGGATGCCGTCACAGACAGTCACATACACACCGTCCTCTGTCTTCTGAAGCATCACTGCTCCCGGATAATCCATGGTCAGATAAATCCCCTTGCTGTCCGCCGCCGCATTGGCCTCATAGCATACCGCTGCGATACAGGTTCCATCATGATCCGATACTGCCTGCACCTTTGTGCTGTTGGCCAGTACCACCGGTTCTCTGTCTTGGATATAGGCCCTGGGATCCTCCCCGCCGCAGTACATATAGTATTCATACGATGCCTGAACAGGCGCTTCTCCGTGGGAGATACCCAGTTCAAAAATGGGTACCATCTCATCCTTTACATCGGTGTTGGCGCCATTTAAGTCTGTCCAGTGAGTCTTCCTGTCCTCTGCCTGCACCATCAGACGATTGCCCGGCAGTCTGCGCACCCCATAGAGCACGCCGCCCTGTGCGATATAATCCATGTCCGCGTTCTCTTCACACAAAACCCTCACCGGCTCGCTCTCACAAAGCGTATTGTTGACGGTGGTGATGATTGCATGGCCGTATTCCGGATGTTTGTCTGTGATGCCGGCGCCCAGGCATACGATGGTATCGCCCAGCACAAAATAGGACTTGGCAGCGAAAATCCCCATCATTTCTTTCGTATAATCCCGGCGCACAACGCCGCTTCCGTCTGCCTGTCTGCTGTCATCCTTTTCAAACAGGAATCCGCAGGCGCCGCCCTCTTCCCGGCAGACTCCGGCAGCAAAGTTATACCGGCTATGGTATCCGGTCCAGTTGGTCTCCGTTGCCATTTCGCTATTTTTCAGATCCCTCTCCGTCACACCGGGGATATGGCTCACCTGCCAGGTTCCTCTGGCCACATCGTACTCCATTCCCTTTTTCATCAGCATATAGGATCCGTCGCCCATAAAATAGTTTCTCTTATCCGCCATGCCGTCGGCAAATTCCACGCCGTCAGTCCGCGCGGAAGCCATGTTGACATACAGATACCGATTGTTCTGTTTTGCAATCAGGGCATCGTTGTTGAAAAAATAGCGGATTCCATGATAGTCACTTCCATACTCCTCCCCGTAACGTTCCATCTCATCAATATATTTGGTCTGTAGAATGCGGTTTACTTCCTCTCTCTGTTCTGCCGTCATATGGGCGGAAAAATGATCATGCAGGGCGTTTGCCAGATCCCGGATACATTTCTCCGCTCCCGGCGTATGGACATGACGGTGTTTGAAGGCATGTCTGGTCTGCATGGGAACCCATTCGCCCCGGAATGTGATATAGCTCAATCCATGGATGTAGTTGAAAAGCCAGAAAAAATCTATGGATTCTTTCCTCTCCCACGCCGTTCCCTTGAGAATATCCAGCATCTTCAGCGCATTGATGGAGCCGTCGTAGGCATATCCGGTGTTATAACTCTGTCGTCCATGTCCCCATCCAAACCCGTCGGCACAGATACCCTCACTCCAAAACGCCTCATCCAAAGTCACAGCAGAGACCGGCGTCAGGCAGCCGTGGAGCACGGTCTCCATCACATCCATCAATTCCACACTCTGCAGGGCGATGGCCGCATAAAAAACCGGGCGATAGGCGATGGCGTTGCCGCCCACCCACCAGACATGTTTCCGGAAACGCTCAATGCTGATGGGATGCCGATCCGTATGGTCTCCCCTCTGGGGCAGCGTAAAGGTCTGAACAGCGATCCGAAGCAGCTGGCGGTACGCATCCTCCACCAGTTCCACCGGAACATCAAAGGAAACCTCTGTATTTCCCTCCTCATAGGCTTCGAATGTTTCCATATCCTCCTGGAGGTCGAAGAAAAGATTCAGCGCACAGGATGGAAACATGAAAATAGAAGCATGGAACCGGCTTCCGCCCAAATCCGTCCGGTCCGCCTCCAGGCGGCAGTAATGGGCCGCTCCCTTCAATACACGTGCTTTCAGTCCTGTGGGCCAGGCCCGGTTCTGGGATTTGTGGTAATCCGATCCCATCAGGGCCAATCGCTGAATGGCTGTCTGCGTTCCCGGCACATCATCGGAAAGATCCGCAAATCTTCCATCCTCTCCCAAAAGCGTCTCATAATCCAGTTCCTCTTTCTGCATGATTTCCCGGTAACTTCCCTCCCGGAACGGAGCCGCCCCGATTTTCTGTCTTAACAGGTGCATATCTTTTACTTTCTGCGCATATTCTTCCGGTGTATTCTTCCTCTGCTTCATCGTGCACTCGCTGCACGTCTCACACCCACTGTAATATTCTTCCGGTATCAATTCCTTCCTGATCATCGTCTTCCCCTTTCTTCTGACTCTCATCTCAAGCAATATTCGCTTTTTTTGCATACCCTAACCTTACTCCGAATCCCCTCAATTTTCAATCATCAAAAATTTCATGCATATTTCCCCCATTTTTGTCCCTTTTCAGCAAAAAAATATGTCATAAAATTCTGCACATCCCATTTTTTCCCATCACGGCTCCTGCCTTTTGGTTCCGGCCCATGTGACGGGGAATCGGCGCGCATAATTTTTCCTCCCCCACTCATATATTAAACCAAGCATCATTCAATGGAAGGGAATCCTATGTTAAATTATCTGTGGGCAGCCATGATGATCATCGGCGTCGTATGGGGCGCCGTAAACGGCCGCATGGAAGACGTGACAAACGGCGCCCTGGACTCTGCCAAAGACGCCGTCACGCTCTGTATCACCATGCTGGGGGTCATGTCTCTCTGGACCGGACTTATGGAAGTGGCATCCAGCGCCGGAATCATAAAAAACATGACAAAAAAAATTCAGCCCTTGATCCACTTTCTGTTTCCTTCACTCCCCAAAAATCATCCGGCCCAGGAATCCATCAGTGTCAACTGTATCGCCAATTTTCTCGGCCTGGGCTGGGCCGCCACCCCCGCCGGCATCAAAGCCATGCAGGAACTATCCGATCTGGAAAAGGAACGCCGCGCCCAAAATTCTCCGCTGTCCGGTCCTCTCCATACTGCCAGCAACGAAATGTGTACCTTTTTAATCCTGAATATCTCCTCCCTCCAGCTGATCCCAGTCAATCTCATCGCTTACCGGAGCCAATATGGAAGCGTCAACCCTGCCTCCATCGTCGCCCCTGCCATCCTTGCCACATCGATCAGCACCCTCGTCGGCATCATCTTCTGCAAACTAATAGATCGGAAAAAACATTCCTAAATGAAAAAAAGAGTATGCTCCTCATCGGAACACACTCTCCTCACCAACTCTTCTATTTTCGGAAAGCATTCTCAGGCCGGAGGGAGCGAACCTTTTTTCTGATGGGCTTAAAAATGTAATCGCCCCCTCCCAATGGATTTGTTCTGCTAAAAAACTTTTATTCCTCCAGCAGCATCTGATACACATCCCGTTTGCTGATTCCACGATCCTTTGCCACCTGCTTCATGGCTTCTTTTTTATCCATGCCGGAAGACAGATAGCGCTCCATATGTTCCTGTACGCTGATTTCCTGCCAGGAGGCTTCTTTTTCTTTCTCAATCGTCTCAAAGCTCAGCCCTTCAATCACCAGGACACATTCTCCCTTCGGCTCCTGCTCCCGGTAATGGGCAAGGGCTTCCTCCATGGTCGTCAAAAACACGGTCTCATGCTTTTTGGTCAGCTCCCTCAGCACGCTGATCCTCCGATTTCCCAGACACTCCAAAAGTTCCTGAAGTGTGCGGACCAGCCGATGGGGCGCTTCATATAACACAATGGTCCGTGTTTCTTTCTTCAAATCCTCCAAAATCCGGCTCTTTTCCTTCTTATCCGAGGGGAGAAAGGCTTCAAAGCAAAAACGGCGTGTGGGAAGTCCTGACATGGTCACAGCCGCAATACAGGCCGCCGGTCCCGGCACAGAGGTGACACGAATCCCCGCCTCATGACACTGTCTGACCAATTCCTCCCCGGGATCCGAAATCCCCGGTGTTCCGGCATCGGTAATGCATGCGACATCCTTTCCTTCCGTCAAAAGTCCCACCAGATACCTGGCCTTATCCACTTTATTATATTCATGGTAACTCGTCATCGGCGTATGGATATCAAAATGATTCAGCAGTTTGATGCTGTGCCTGGTATCCTCTGCCGCAATCAAATCCACTTCCTTCAGCACCCGAACCGCCCGAAATGTCATATCCTCCATGTTTCCTATGGGCGTCGCACATAAATACAGCGTCCCTGCCATAGCCATTTCCTCCTCCGTTCCATCCATAATCATCACTTCTCTGCTTTTCCGTAAATCTCCAAAATCTTCCGGGTATATACCCCCTGATGTTCATAAACGATGATGGGTTTCTCCACCTTCACCATCACTCCTCCCCCGCGGACTGCCTCAACCAGCACCATATTCGCCTCTTTATCCAAAAACGGATGGACAAACTGTATCCTTTTGGGCTCCAGCCGACATTTCCGAAGGGCCGCCACAATCTCAATCAGACGAAACGGCCGGTGTACCATATAAAAATGCCCTCCCGGCTGCAGAACTGCCGCCGCCTGTTCCGCCACATCCTCCAGGCTGCAGAGTACTTCATGCCTGGAAATGGCTTTGGATTCATCGGAATTCTTTAACCCATGATTTCCAGGCATATAGGGCGGATTGGAGGTAACAACAGAAAAGGAAGTCTTCCCAAATATCTGCGAGGCTTCCTTAATGTCTCCATGTACAATTGTAATTTCTTCTGTAAGTCCGTTCAGCCGAACGCTTCTTTCTGCCATTTCGGCCATATCTTCCTGAATTTCCAAACCAGTAAAACTGCAGTGGATGCCGCTTTCCTCCGCCCTGGCCTTCATGAGAAGGGGAATGATCCCTGTCCCCGTTCCCATATCCAAAACCCGGTCATTCTCTTCTGTTTTTGCAAACCAAGAAAGAAGCACCGCATCCATTCCAAAGCAAAACTTCTTTTTATTCTGAATGATCCGGTATCCCATCCTTCCCAGATCATCCACCCGTTCCTCTTCCAATACGTTAATTGTCATTCAGCTTTGACTTCCCTTCTTTTTTATCCAATGCTTCCAAAGCCTTTAATTCTTCATCGCTGATCTTGGCGTGATCTTTCTTTCTCCTGGACTTGAATTTCAGCTGATCCACACGATATTCCCGAATTTCCTTATCCTCTTTATTGATATTTACAATCACCTTTACCAGCTGACGCAATACGCTGACACTGGAGACTTCCCCCTTCAGACCATCGTCCGTGGTTACATAATCGCCGATATTCGGAAGGGTACTGTTCAGATATTCATACGTTTCCTCTTCATTTTTCAGACAGCACATCAGCCTTCCGCATACACCGGATATCTTTATGGGATTCAAAGACAGGTTCTGCTCTTTTGCCATTTTTATGGAAACCGGAGCAAACTCAGACAGATACGTATTGCAGCACAGCGGTCTTCCGCAGATTCCGATTCCGCCCAGAATCTTGGTCTCATCCCTTACACCGATTTGGCGCAGTTCAATTCTGGTCTTAAATACAGCAGCCAAATCTTTTACCAACTCCCTGAAATCGATTCTGCCGTCTGCTGTAAAATAAAACAGTACCTTGTTATTGTCAAAGGTATACTCCGCATCTATCAATTTCATTTCCAATTTATGCTTGGCAATCTTTTCCAAACAGATCTGAAACGCCTCTTTCTCTTTTCTCTTATTACGCTCTGCCTGCTGTCTATCCTCTTCTGTGGCAATCCGCAAAACCGGTTTCAGTGACTGCACCACCTTTTCCTCTTCTACTTCCCGGACTCCCAGCACGACTTTTCCATATTCGATTCCCCTGGCAGTCTCCACGATGACATATTGACCTGCTTCAATGGGAAAACTGAGCGGATCAAAATAATACACCTTTCCTGCCTGGCGAAACCGTACACCGATTACTTTAACCATTCTTTCCTCTCATTCTGCCGTGCACACGGCTCTACTTCTCTTTCATTGCCAATAAAAGAATCTCCATCGTCAATTCAAAATTAACATTGGCGTCCAAACGACGCTTGGCCGTATCAATGGCCTGTATGATTTTTTCAATCGTTTCATAGGACTTTTTATTTCCCACTTCCCGAATTGCAGCATACTCCTCTTTAAATATTAAAAGATTCAGATCATTGGTGGCTTTCAGCATGAGTACATCCCGATACCACATCTGCATAAAATCCAGACAGTCTTTGATTTCCAATTTGTACCCCGTCAGAATTGTGATGAATCCCAGCAATTCATGAATATTCATCTGATCAGCCCGCTTTAATACCGTCATAATCTGATCGATCATGGCAGTAAACGATTCTGACTGAGCCATCCGCATGGCCTTTCCCACATTTCCTCTGGAAAACTTCACCAATGTGGGGATGCAGTCACTGGGAATATTCTGTTGATTCAGATACGCCTCCATCTCCTCATCTGAGACAGGTTTCAAATTCAGTACGATACAGCGGGATAGAATCGTAGGCAAAAATCCCTCGGCATTGGATGTCAAAAGCATGATGATACCATAACTGGGCGGTTCTTCAATGGTTTTCAACAGCGCATTCTGGGCCTGTACTGACATCTTTTCCGCTTCATCCACAATATAAATCTTATATGGACTGCTGTATGGCTTGATCAGGATATCACTGTTGATTCCGGTTCTGACGTCATCCACACCGATGACTCCCGGCTTTTCATGCCTGACATAAATAATGTCGGGGTGATTCCCGGACAAGAATTGCTTACAGGAATGACAGTTCATACATGGTTTTTCTCCTGTGCCCTCACACTGCACCATCTGAGCAAAGGACTTTGCCAGCTCCATTTTTCCCATGCCGTCTTCCCCGTTTAAAATATAACCATGGGATATCTTATTCAACTGAATTGCCTTCTCAAAATGCTCTTTTATCTGTTTATTTCCTACCACCGAATCAAATCCAGCCATAAATACCCCTCCTTTTTTCTCGTCAATCAGATATTCGCAATCTGCTTCGCTGCATGCTCCCAACAGAAAAACCTCTTCATGGCTTCTGTGTCCGCGTATATTATAACACACATAGTTTTCAGTGTCCATCAGCTGCCGAACCTCTGTAGCCATCACAAACACCTCTATGGCTGAACGGTTACAAAACTCTGGATAAATTTTTTAATGCGCGCCGTGCATTCCTCAGAATTGCTGTTGAAAAAGGCATTTTCTGTATATTCGATTAGTTCCTCCCCGTCCCGATTCGTGATCTTGTGGATTAGTCCGCACCGTTTCAGATGTTCTGTGGAAAAATCCTTTTCATCGGCCAAAAAACGTCTGCACATTTCACTGTAACGCGGAATCCTCTGTCTCTTCTCCCTCTCCATGGCCCATTCCAGACGTTTTCCATCATCCAGATATACATAAATAGGAACCACCTGATCTGCCGGAAAATAATCCATAACCTTTAAAAACGATTCCAGCGTTCCTATGACAATATAGTTCTTTTTGCTTAAATCGATCTGACCATCATCCACTGTCAGGTATCTCCATGGCCCATATACCGTATCATATGTCCTCATTTCTATGATATGGCCTTCTCTCCCCAGCTTTTCCACCTGCTCTTCCGAAACAAAATGATAATCCACTCCATCCAGTTCCCCGTCCCGGATCGGTCTTGTCGTGTACAAAACAATGGGATTTAGCATTAATTCCTCGTCCTGCATCAATTTCTGATATATGGTATCCTTACCGGAAGCGCTCTTTCCCATTAAATAAAATATTTTACCCATTTTTGCCTTTTAGCCTTTCTATCACCTGTAATTGTTTCATGGATGGATCAGAAATTCCCTTAATCTGAATGCCCATCTCTTTATAAAAATTCAAAACATCCAAATGTTCCTGCAAAATTTCCTCGCCGGGCATCAAAAATGGAATTCCCGGCGGATAAATATAGGCGGTTTCTGCCGAAATCGTTCCCTTTGCCTCATTCCAGTCCAGTTTCTTTTTTTCACAAAGGGATGCCTCATAGGGTGAAATTACCTGGCGGCCGCCCCTCCTATCCATGGAGCTTCTATAAATGATATCCCCATCCAAAATTTCTTCTCTGCACCATATTCTGTCAATTTCCGCAAGTGCCCGAAACAGCCGTTCCAATCCTTCTTCTGTATCTGCCATAGATGTGATGGCCACCACATAATCCGGTGTTGCCATCTCCATCTGAAGATGATATCCGTCCCTGAGCATCTGATACAGGCGTTCCCCCTGATGTCCCTTTGTCATGATGACAAGTCTCGTCCAATCCCAATCATGAACCCCGGCTTTTCCAATAATGGAGGAATTCAGCACGCGAATGACCGAAAAGACGCTGCATCTGTGAATGAATTGTTTCATTCGCTCACCATGAAGGGTCAGCTGATTTCTGCCCTCACGATCCATCTTTTCCACACAGGCCTGCATTCCTGCCAAAAAAACATAGGAAGGACTGGAACTCTGATAGATGTGAAGATACTGTTCCAACCGCTCCCGCTTCATCCATCCCTTTTTCCAGTGGATAATCGCTGTCTGCGTCAGCGACGGCAGCGTCTTATGAAGGCTTTGTATCACACAGTCCGCGCGGCATTCCAGGGCCGACTTTGGTCCTTCCTTCCAAAATGGCAGATGCGCTCCATGGGCTTCATCCACAATCAGAGGAACCCCATGTCTGTGACACACCTGGGCAATACCGTCCACATCGGAAAGGATTCCCTCATACGTGGGAGATACGATCACCACTGCCCGGATATCCGGCTGAACCGAAAGCGCTTTATCCACATCCGCCGACAATATCCCGCCGACTATCCCCAATTCCTGCGTCATCTGTGGATACACATAATAGGGCATCAAATTCCTTAAAAATACAGCATTGTACACGGACTTATGGCAGTTGCGCGCCATTAAAATGGAGTCTCCCATCTCTGTCACAGCTGACACAGCGCTCAAGATACCTCCTGTGGACCCATTCACCAGAAAATAGGAAGCATCTGCTCCATATATTTCGGCAGCATGACACATGGCATCCCGGATGATGCCTTCCGGATGATGGTAATCATCAAATCCATCAATTTCTGTAATGTCTATGGAATACGATTCATCAAAGGGATACTTTTGTCTCTTATGTCCCGGCATATGAAATGGATACCAGTCAGAATTCGCATAGGATTTCAATTCCTCATAGATCATTTTATTTTTCATAGTAGCCATAGCCCTTTCTCATTCTCCGCTTTCCTCGTTATTTTACCATATCAACTGCCGTTTCAATGTTTTTCTCGTCAAATGAGGATCCATGCAAGCATGATCCTCACTTTCCTCGTTATTTTACCACATCCTTTACTCAAACAAAAGGGATTGGGTAAAAAAATAGCGCTTCCGTGAATTTCTTCATGGAAAGCACTGTTATATAATAAAAATAGGCAGCAAAAATGCCCAGAGCCGGAATC
>DVJD01000034.1 GCA_018710785.1 Candidatus Fimimorpha excrementavium | reverse complement strand
GAAAAATCTTAGTACCGCTACGTTTTTCACGAGCGAGAGCGCCCCGACAGGGAAAAGGTTCGCTCCCTTCGGCCGTCCGGGTTCTCGCTTCAAAACTTCTCTCTCTTCCAATGAGTTTCGCAATCGCCTATTACCGTTTCTTGGTTTCTGTGTATCCAGCCGGTATTTTCTGTGCAGCAATGCACCAAATAGATCGTATCCGGCAGTTCTATTTAGAGAATAGCATGTCCATATAAAGAAAACGGCTTATTTCTGTTAAATGCGAGTAAATCTTTTGAATTCCTATATTTATTTTTATGCATATAAAAAGAGGAATATGACTGTTTTTTGCCATTTCCTCTTTTTATCACTATCTATAGATTTTAATTTTTTCCTCCAGCTGATTTTCTCCCTGGAGCGGACGGTAAATCAAGGATTTTCCCATCGTTCTTCAATATGCTCCCGTCCCTGAGAGAGGATGGTTCTTACGTGATCGTCCGCAAGAGAATAAATCATGTTTTTTCCTTCACGCCGACATTTTACCAATCGGCTCTCTTTTATGATTCTGAGCTGATGGGATACGGCCGACTGGCTCATGTCCAGAGCCAATGCCAAATCTCCCACGCAGGATTCCGAGGAGAGAAGTTCAAACAGCAGCTTTATGCGGGTCGGATCACCGAAAATTTTAAATAATTCGGCCAGCTGCTGCGCTTCGCCCTCCCATAATGGCTGATTTTTTTCTGTCAACCCCATTCCTCCTCTTCTCTGTCACAATCTTTTTACAAACAAGGTACGGATTGCATTCAATACGGCCAGAATCATGACACCCACATCGGCGAAAATGGCCACCCACATATTGGCGATACCGATGGCGCCAAGGAACAGACAAATCAATTTAATTCCTATGGCAGACCAAATATTTTCATAAACAATACGCAGACATTTTCTGGATATTTTGATGGCCTTCGCGATCTTTAGCGGGTCATCATCCATCAGAACCACATCCGCTGCCTCAATGGCGGCATCCGAACCCATGGCTCCCATGGCGATACCGATATCGGCGCGGGAAAGTACCGGCGCGTCGTTGATGCCGTCGCCGACAAAGGCCAGCTTTCCTTTGTACTGTTTCTTTTCCATGATCGCTTCTACTTTTTCCACCTTATCAGCCGGAAGCAGTTCACTGTAGACTTCATCAATGCCAAGAGAAGCAGCCACCTGATCCGCCACTTTTTTCGCGTCTCCCGTCAGCATGATTGTTTTCTCCACCCCTGCTGCCCGGAGGGAAGCGATGGCTTCTTTTGCATGGGGCTTCACAATGTCGGAAATTACGATATGTCCCGCGTACGCGCCATTGATGGCCATATGAATGATGGTTCCCACGTGATGACAGTCAATGTATTGGATGCCAAGACGTTTCATCAGCTTGGCGTTTCCGGCTGCCACCGAAACGCCGTCCACGTTTGCGGTCACGCCGTTTCCGCTGATTTCCTGAATATCCGACACGCGGGAGCGGTCAATTTCTTTTCCGTAGGCACGCTGGAGACTCTTGCTGATGGGGTGGGAGGAAGAACTCTCCACCAAAGCGGCGTATTCCAGAAGCTTTTCTTCTTTCAGTTTATTGTGATGCACGCCGTTTACCTCAAACACACCCTGGGTCAGGGTACCGGTTTTATCAAAGACAATACATTTTGCCTGAGAAAGGCTTTCCAGATAATTGGATCCCTTCACCAGAATTCCGGCATTGCTGGCGCCGCCGATTCCGGCGAAAAAGCTGAGGGGGATACTGATGACAAGCGCACATGGACAGCTGATGACAAGGAAGGTCAGCGCCCGATAAATCCATGTCCCCCAGTCGGCAGGCAGCCCCATGCCAATCATGCGCACAAGCGGCGGCAGGACGGCCAGCGCAATGGCGCTGCAGACCACGGCCGGTGTATACACACGGGCAAATTTGGTGATAAAGTTTTCCGATTTGGACTTTCTGGAACTGGCATTTTCCACCAAATCCAGGATCTTTGATACGGTGGATTCTCCGAATTCCCTGGAGGTTTGAATCTTCAGTACGCCTGTCATATTGATGCAGCCGCTGATAATCTCATCTCCCGCATTCACTTCCCTTGGGAGACTTTCCCCTGTCAGGGCACTGGTATTCAGACTGGAAGTTCCTTCGACCACGATTCCATCGATGGGAATCTTTTCTCCGGGCTGTACCACGATCACCGATCCGATTTCCACCTCATCCGGATCCACCTGTTCCAGTTTCCCATCCACTTCTATATTGGCGTAATCCGGGCGGATATCCATCAATTCACTGATATTTCTGCGGCTCTTTCCGACGGCATAACTCTGGAACCATTCGCCCACCTGGTAAAACAGCATAACGGCGATGGCTTCTGTATAATCTCCATCCTCATAGACGGCGATGGCCATGGCTCCGATGGTGGCGATGGCCATCAAAAGGTTTTCGTCAAAGGGCTGTTTATTTCTGATTCCCTTCCATGCTTTGATTAAAATATCGTATCCGATCACCAGATATGGGATCAGATATAGGAAAAATCGAATCGGTCCCTGAAAGGGCAGATAGTGAAATCCCACCAGCAAAACCGCCGCAATGATGATTCGGATCAGCATCTTTTTTTGTTTTTTATTCATGACATCCCCTCCATCTGTCAAAGCAGATGTTTCCGTTTGCTTTGACACTTATATAAAGTATGAATAACTATTCATATGTTGATTCGTTTTTTGCACCCCTTTCTTCCAGCACGGAAATGTCAAGGGGTGCAATAGTAGCATTCCATCCGATGATTATAAAAAGATTTCGCAGTCATCTTCCACTTTTTTGCAGTTTTTAAGAACTTCCTGCATGACGGTCTTGGGATCTTTTCCTTCTTCAAATTCCACGTTCATCTTCAATGTCATGAAATTTACAGTGGCATCTTTTACGCCCGCTGTCTTCTTTGCAGCATCTTCCATCTTATTTGCACAGTTTGCACAGTCCACATCAATTTTATACGTTTTTTTCATCGTTTCCGGCTCCTTTCGGCTCATCTGCAATTTGCTTTTCAATTAAACAATTATTTAATTGTTGACTATAGTTTACCTTCTATTGCAGCATAAGTCAAGAGGAAAATTAAATTTTTTATTCTTCCTCTTTTCGCTCCTGTAAAAAAGCCTGGTAACTGTCTATCTGAATGAAATGTATGGATTCGTTTCGGAGCGCTTTTTTTACGGCTTCCAGATGAAGCTGTGCACAAAACAGCCGTTTTTTCTCTTCCCCCTTTTCCATACGCTTCCCGTTCTTTTTTTGCCATTCCACAATAAAATATTCCTCGGCTTCTTCTTTTCCGCACACCACGGCCCAGGAAGGCTTCCAGTCTCCATAGGGTGTCCCGACCAAAAAAGATTCTTCCGCAAACTTGGCAAAGAAAAGGACCGATTCGTCCTCCTCCAGTCGTTTGACAAACTCATATTCTTCTTTGCAGCATGTCCGATAATATTTGTGCATGGCCTTTTTTCCCTCTGCGGCAAAGATGTGGTATGGTTTTTTTGTCTCTCCTTCCCGGATGGGTTCGATACAAAATAGTCCGCTGACGTCACGTTCATATCCGGGGATGATATCATATCCGGAGACATGGGATGCTTTTTCTTCCTCAAACAGCATCTGCAGAAGCTGTGTGACCTCTTCCAGAATTTCCTGACTGTTCAGCAGTTCTTTTTGCTTAACACCCTGAAGGATTTGGATAATCGTCCGGCGCGGCAGCATGGTATGATACATTATCGAATTGACCGCTTCCTGCATCGGCTTTGCATTGGCTTTGGCTTCCTGCTTTGTTTCATAACTGATGCGGCCAAATGCACTGGATTCCTCCAGCATATGTTCCGTCTTTACCATCTGAAAGCTGCCGGAGTCCGCATACTGGCCCCGCCCTGTCTCGATCTGGTATTCTCTTATCCGACCGCGGTTTTCGAGATATTCATTCAGCCGTTCCCGGCAAAGCCGAATAAATTCTCTTTTATCCATTTGGACTTTATAGATGGTCGGCTTGGAAAGGATACTGCACAGGTTCTGATGCCATTTCTGAAATTCGGTTTCCTTCATATAAGGCTGAAGGTCATTTTCCAATGCTGGCTGATCTCCGTTTCTGATGGAAATGGTTCTCGACCGCCGTTTGCGCATTTGTTCCTCAAAAGCAGATGTGATTTCCTTTGCGTGGGGTTCCAGCGCAGGAATCGTTTTAATGGTTTCTTCGATACATTCTTCCAAAGCTTTGATATCGGATGTCAGGAAGTTTTCCGATGACAAAATTCCTTTTTGCACCATATCCTGTTTCCACGCAAATACCAGTTCATCAGAGATCTGTGCCCGATCCACTCCGGCGGCCAAAAGAGCGGAAAATAAGGTGTCCACCGTCACCTCCTTCGGGTTGAAATGGATGCTGCTGTTGAAATCTGCCTGCAGGGCGCTGGCAAAATGATCATAATAATCATTGGCTATGACCGTCAGCTCATTGATGGAAGGATCCATGCAGCGGTTTCCGCTGCTGTCCACAGGGAGACGAAGCCCACGGCCGATTTCCTGTTTTTTGGCAATTTCAGAACCGCTGGATTTTAAGGTACAAAGGGTAAACACATTGGGATTATCCCATCCCTCCCGCAAAGCGGAGTGGGAGAAAATGAAGGCAAGAGGAGAATCAAAGGAAATCAGTTCATCCTTTTTTTCCAAAATCAGGCTGATCCCTCTGTCGATATCTTCCTGGGATTTGGCCTTGATTTTTCCCACTGTATCCACCTCCACAGCCCGGCTTTTTTTGTCCACGGCAAAATAGCCTTCCCGCACGGCATACGTATCCGTAAGTCTTGGAAACAGGTCCTGAAATTCGTGAAAAGCGGCTGCATATCCGGAAACCGCCTTTTCATACTCCTCGTCAAACAGTTTCAAATACTCTCCGCGCCCGTCGGCCTGTTCAAAATCCCGCACCTTTTCCACGGAATCGATGAAAAAAAGCGTCAATGCTTTGATCTTCTTTCCGGCTTTTAAAATGGAGAGCTGCTTTTCGAAGTGATTTTGTATGGCCAATCGGATCTGAATCCGAACGGCCTCCTCCCGATTCATCTCATAATTGCTGTGCCCCGCTGCCAGATGGAGAGTCCCCCTGGGAGATTCTATGGTCAGAGGCTTCAGACGGTGGGGATCTTCCGTGATCCGCATATCCTTATAGGCGGCAAGCCCTCCGGACAGTTCAAAAAGAGAGGTATTGCCGCGGACCGATGCAGAGATAAGTTCCGTCTGTCCGCCCTTTTTTCGGCGGAACAATTCAATGTCTGCCTTCAGATCCGATGTAAAGGAGCGGTAACGGATATAAGGATAGTCTTTTGGAATGATACCGTGAACCGTTTTGACCTGAATCTCTTTCACCAGATGCTGCCGATAGGCTTCATAGGAATCCAGCTTGTAGACGGGATGGTGGAGCTGCCTGTGGGTCGCCGAATACCGCAGGGTAAATAAGGGATGGAGCTCTTCCAGTGCCTGGAGTGATTTGGACTTTTTTTTGCTTTCCCCTTCCATTTTCTGCGGTTCATCCATGATCACAATGGGACGGATGGCCTGAATTTCCTTCCACAAAATTTTTCCGGACTCATCTTCTGTCCGGATCTTATTGGTATCCTTATTGAAGGCCTGGATATTCATGACACAGATGCAAAGCTCCTGAGATTCCACCAGCTCTGCCTGTATTCTCTGGGGATTGGTACTGTCATAGATAAAACTGTGCTTTTGCAGATCCAGACCATACAGAGCCAGAAAATGGTCCCTGAGCTGTTCCATGGACTTCTCCACCCCCTTTCGGATGGCAATGGAGGGCACCGCAATGATGAATTTTGTGAAGCCATACTCCTGATTCAATTCCAAAAGGGTGCGCAGATAGACATAGGTTTTTCCGGTTCCAGTTTCCATCTCCACGGTAAAATTCAAGTCGCCGTCCAAAGTATCATCCGGAAAAAGGCGATTTTCCTTCTGCACCTGCTGAAGATTTCTAAGAAGCTGTTCTTCGGAACAAATCTCCCGATTTTTTCTTCCGTCCGCATCCGATGCTTCCAAAGCGTTTCCTGCTCCGCCGTACAGCCCTTCCATCTTCCTGGGCATTCCATGAAACAATGCCGTCACGGAATGAACCGCCTTTTGCTGATACTCCAGCTTATCGTCAAACTGAAATACTATCCTTCCTGCCATAAATCCAATCGTTCCTCTCAATTAATCTCATTCCCCGTCCATCGGGTCATCGGTTTCCCGTTCAATCCAGTCGTCGATTCGATAAATACCGCGGCATACCGGATAGGGAAGGCTGTAAAAATAAACATGTTCTCTTTGCTCCACCTGAAATATTTTTAACCGATCCACTTTATCAAAATAAGGAACCCCCTTTTTCTGTGTTGGAAAATAAAAGCGCCTGTTCGGTTCTTCTATCGCTGCAGACTTGCGGGGAATCTGTTCATGATACAAAATGTAAAACGGAATATTCCCAAGTTTCCTGCAGAAATTGGAGATGATGGAAAAATTATTCAGATCAAACGCAAATGGTCTCCATTGTTCCAGCGAATAATGGGAGCGTTTTAATTCTATAATTGATGCCACATGCGTTCTCGTTTTATCCAGCCGTATTAAGTCAATATCAGCAAATACGCCCACTCTGAGACACTCCCTCTGCCAGATGTGAAATGCGCTGGAAAGGCTGTCATTTTTCTGTTTCTGCGGCGTCCGGTTTTCCAGCTTCGCTTCAATGTTGTAACTTCGGAAAACGGATACCAGATCCTTCATCTGTATGGGCCGAAAATCCCTTCGATGTCCGCTTTCCCAGAGCGTAACCCAATCCTCATTTGTCAAAATTTCTCTATCCGCATAGCGGAGCCAAAACAGCGGAAGTCCGGATACCTTCGACATATGATAGCAGATATTTCCAAAGTCTTTTTCATAGGCATCCAGTTCGTTTGACAGGTCCTTTTTTGGGATCCGATCATCGATGATCCGCATCATCGGTTCATTATCCTGCTTTTTTGCCACAACCAAAAGGCTTTTTGTCGTATCGTAAAATCGAAAAGTGTGCGGTTTTTGATACTGTTTTAAATATTCACAAAATCCGTTTGTCTCGTACCGTTCCATAAATCCTCCCCGGCATCGTTTGCCTGACGACCGGTCAACTGGTTATAAAAATTCCACTGTATACGTCCGCTTCTGATTTTTGCTGTTCTTCTCAATCACAGCTTCCAGAAAGCGGATTCCCTCATCCTTCAATACAAAATCATCCTGAAACGCCGAATCCCGGAAGAAAATTTTCATGGGAAACGGTTCGAGACAGGAAATCTGTTCCAGGAGACGGCGGTCAATGACGGATTCCAGACAGATCAAATAAGAAGAGGCGTACAAAAAAGTCCGTTTGCCCAGATCGTCCAGACGCACCATTCGTTCGGACAGCAGTACATCCTGCTGTTTCAGGATGATCTCATAAGCGATATCCGTCATTTTGGCTCCCGGCATAAAATCCAAACGATCCGGATCGTCAAAGGAATCTTCATCCAACGAGTGTCCAAAATCAGGAAGATTCCAGCGGATATTTGTCTTTGCCGTCACAAATGTTTTGAAGCCCACATCCACAAACGTATCTCCGGCTTCTTTGATCTTTTTTCCCTCCCGTATCAGACGTTCTCTTCCGATATCGCAGATGGTTCGAAATCCCTGACGGTAAGCAGCACTCTTTGGCGCGCAGACGGCCGGGATCTGAATCATGATAAAATGTCTGTTTCCGCTGTCCTCCCGGTTTTGCTGCATCACAGCGTTGGCCGTTGCCGCCGATCCGCTGAAAAAGTCCATGATCAAATCCCCGGGCTTAGTGGCTATTTTTATCATTTCCTGGATATAGGGCGTGGGTTTGGGGGTATCAAAGACAATCTCGCCAAAAAGGCGTTTGATTTCATCCGATGCATTGGCCGCATTGGACGTGTGATTCCAAATGGTCTCCGGTATTTTTCCCTTGTTTTCAGAAAGAAACAGCTTTCGGTAAATGTGATCTCCCCGGATCACCAGCTTATCCTCCTGCTCCAGTTTTCTCAGATTTTCCTTGCTGAAAAGCCAGAGACGTCTGGGAAAATACGTTCCGTCCCCGGTGGTATAATCGTATTCCACACCGCCCTGGGTTCCTCTGGCCCAAGTGGCCAGCATACGGTACGGTCCCCTTGGATCGTGATCCGGATTTTTATAGGCTTTCTTTGTCTCATCATCCAATTCCAGATAATTGGTTTCAAACGATTGCTTGTTTTTCGCGTAAACCAGCAGATACTCATGGGACTTGCTGAACCAGCGCGCCGAATTATCCCGCCCCCGTTTTCTGTTCCAAATGACGCAGGCCACAAAGTTCTCTTCTCCGAAGATTTCATCACAGATCATCCGCAGATTGGTCACTTCATTATCATCGATACTGATAAAGATGGATCCGTCCCTGCGAAGAAAATCCCTGGCGATGCGCAGCAGGGGATACATTTCGTTGAGCCACCTGGCATGAAATCGGTTGGAAGACTTCTGGTTTACCACATAGCGGTTTCCATTCTCATCCACGTTTCCTTCCCATACATCCGCCTCTTTCTGAGAAACGGTAAAATTATCCCGATAGATGAAGTCGTTGCCCGTATTATAAGGAGGATCAATATAAATCATTTTTACCGCATGAAAATAGTTTTTCCGCAGGAGTTTCAGGACGTTCAGGTTTTCCCCTTCTATGTAAAGATTTTCCGTTGTCTCCAAATCCACACTTTTTTCCGGGCATAGATTCAGGGTATACCCCTCCAGACTTTCCTCAGCAAGTCTCCTCGCCTCCCGTTTTCCCGCCCAGGTCAGTTCATACTTTTCGCCCGCCGGAAAAGAAGTGCCGAGCAGGCCACATAAAACGCCCCAGTCCACGTTCCCATTCTTTACTGCCTCCGGAAACAGCGTTCGCAGTTTCTCAATATTGGAATGATTCACCTGTTGTCCCTCCAATGTTCATTCGTAATCTGCCCCGCGGATCTGTGCAATCCACAGGAATCAAATGAGGATTCATGCAGGCATGATCCTCGCTTTCCTCGTTATTATATCACAAAGCAACGAGCCAAGGGAACCTTTCTGTTCATTTGGCGACTGCCGGTGATACTAGCGTTCTTTGGCTAGTATACCACAAAGCAACGAATTATGTGAACATTTATATTTATTCTAGCAGGGTCCGAAACGGATATACGATGAATACCTCTTCCGGCACTTCTTCCGGCCGTTCATGTTGAAAATCCAGCAGTGCATAAGAGTTTTCAGCGCCGCATCCGGCTGGAAAAATTAAGTACCGACATTTTCTAAAACACTCTGGTTGGCCTGCGTCCGGTTCACTCCCTGCTGCCGTCCGGGTATCCATCTTTATTGACACTTACAGCACCATTCAGACACGAAAACGGTGCAGATAATGATCCACCATCTGCACCGTCTGCCATGGACTCCCAAACAGGAAATCCCCTTGGAAACATGTTCGCTTACACGTCCCGCTTATTTCTGTACGATATTAATAATACGCCCCGGAACATAGATTTCTTTTACAATGGTTCCCGTCAGCTTATCAGCCAAAGCTGCTTTACCCGCTTCCAAAGCGGCTTTCCGGTCGGCGTCCTTGGTCAGTTTTACCGTGGCCTTTGTTTTACCGTTGATCTGAACAGCGATTTCCACTTCATTTTCCACGGTTTTTGCTTCTTCATATTCCGGCCATGCGGTCTGATATAAACGGCCTTCGAATCCCAGGATGGACCACAGTTCCTCTGTGATATGCGGAGCCACAGGATTTAACAGGGTAATCAATGTCTTAAATTCCTGTTTTGTAATCTTACCCACTTTATAGAACTCATTGATCAATGCCATCATGGCAGCGATCGCTGTGTTATACTTCAGGTTTTCAAAATCCTGGCTGACCTTTTTAATGGTCTGGTGCATTTTAATTTCCAATTCTTTGGAGTAGCCGTCGCCATCCACAACCATATCCTGCAGCTTCCATACACGATCCAGGAAACGGCGGCATCCGCGCACCCCTTCCTGAGACCAGGCAGCGCTCAAATCAAAAGCGCCGATGAACATCTCATAGGTACGCAGGGTATCTGCGCCGAATTCAGCGACAATATCATCCGGATTTACCACATTCCCACGGGATTTGGACATTTTTTCGCCGTTGCTTCCCAGAATCATTCCATGGGAGGTTCTCTTCTGATAAGGTTCTTTGGTAGGCACGATTCCGTTGTCATACAGGAATTTATGCCAGAAACGGGAATACAGCAGATGGAGGGTGGTATGCTCCATACCGCCGTTATACCAGTCCACCGGAAGCCAGTATTTTAACGCTTCCTGGCTGGCCAGCGCAGTATCGTTGTGAGGATCCGTATATCTTAAATAATACCAGGAAGATCCTGCCCACTGGGGCATGGTATCGGTCTCTCTCTCTGCCTTTCCTCCGCAGCATGGACATGTGGTTTCCACCCAATCTCTCATGGCTGCCAATGGAGACTCTCCGTTATCGGTCGGCATGTAACTGTCCACATCCGGTAGTTCCAGCGGAAGCTGATCTTCCGGAATGGGCACATAGCCGCATTTCTCACAGTGTACCAGCGGAATCGGTTCCCCCCAGTAACGCTGTCTGGAAAATACCCAGTCTCTTAATTTATAATTCTTCTTGGCATGACCGATGCCTTTTTCTTCCAGCCATGCAATCATGGCCTTTTTCGCATCCGCCACTTCCATACCGTTTAAGAAGCCGGAATTAACCAGTTTACCGGTGGCCACATCCGTGAACGCTGCCTCCTGAACATTGCCTCCGGCCACCACTTCGACGATGGGGAGGTCAAACTTCTTGGCGAATTCCCAGTCTCTTTCATCATGAGCCGGTACCGCCATGATGGCTCCGGTACCATAGGTCATCAAAACATAATCGGAAATCCAGATCGGAATCTCTTTTCCGTTTACCGGATTTACCGCACTCAGACCATCCAATACCACGCCGGTCTTATCCTTTGCCAGCTCGGTACGCTCAAAATCCGATTTTTTCGCAGCCTGCTCTCTATATGCCGCAATGGCATCCCAATTCTTCAGCTCGTCCTTATACTTATCAATGTAAGGATGTTCCGGAGACAGTACCATATAGGTGGCGCCGAATAATGTATCCGGGCGTGTAGTATAGATGCGGAGCGTTTCTTCTTTTCCCTTCAGCTGGAAATCCACTTCCGCTCCCTGGGAACGGCCAATCCAATTTTTCTGGGAAACCTTTACTTTTTCAATGTAATCCACGGAATCCAAATCGTCGATCAATTTATCCGCATATGCTGTGATCTTTAACATCCACTGGCTTTTTACTTTACGGATGACTTCACTGCCGCAGCGCTCACAGTGTCCGTTGACCACTTCTTCGTTGGCAAGGCCGACCTTACAAGAGGTACAGAAATTGATGGGCATTTCTGTCTTATATGCCAGACCGGCTTTGAACATTTTCAGGAAAATCCACTGGGTCCATTTATAATAATTGGGATCCGTTGTATTGATTTCTCTGTCCCAGTCAAAGGAATAGCCCAGAGACTGGAGCTGCTCCTTGAAATGTGCCACGTTTTTCTTTGTTACAATTTTGGGGTGAATGTGATTTTTAATGGCATAGTTTTCCGTCGGAAGGCCGAAGGCATCCCAACCCATTGGGTACAAAACATTGTATCCCTGCATTCTTCTCTTTCTGGCTACGATATCAAGCGCGGTATACGGTCTGGGATGGCCGACATGCAGTCCCTGTCCGGACGGATATGGAAATTCCACCAGCGCATAATACTTAGGCTTACTGTAATCGGTTGTGGCAGCAAACGCTTTTTCATCTTCCCAGATTTTCTGCCATTTAGCCTCAATCTCCTTTGGCGAATACGCATTACTCATCAAATGTTCCTCCTAATCTTTCGCATCAATGCCCTTCATGTATCAGCAAATTTCAAGAAATCTAAAAATCCCCCTTCGTCTCTCACTGCCATAGAGACGAAAGGGGGAAAATCCGCGGTACCACTCTATTTCATGTGTCGAATCCATCGAGCCAAAAACACGTTTCTGATGCGATTCCATATTCTCACATGCACTTATTGTCTTCTGTAACGGGAAGTCCCGCCCGTGCTTACTCTTCCTTCAGCCGGGTGCTCCAAGGCCAGTTTCAGTAGTATGGGGTACTGCCTCGCACCTTCCGGCAGCTCTCTGACACCTTGCTTTACTTACTTTTCCTCTTCTTCGCAGCGTTTCTTTTCCATTTACATGCCTCATTTTAGCATATCCAGAATATTTGTCAAGGTCTAAACGAAAAATAAATAACGCATATCAGCCATGGAAATCGAGAACTGTCTTGACAGACCAGCGTTCCTGTGATAGGATAACATCAACGCGATGATAAGGAGTTAGTAAATTTTCCTGAACATTCAGAGAGGTGCCGGTGGGTGCGAGGCATCTGGGAAGGAATTTTGAACTGGCCTTTGAGTAGCACGCTGAACCTACAGTAAGCGTCGCCGGTTTCTGTCCGTTACTGCAGAAAGATATAAGATGATCGGTCGGGATCATCCGTATCTGTTGAGAGCATACAAACGTATGAAATAGAGTGGTACCGCGTAAGCAGTCTTGCGTCTCTATCAAGTGATTAGAGAAGCAGGGCTTTTTTATTTACCAAAAGCTTATGCCAAAGGGACGAAGGAGAATTTTCCGGGAAACGTTCGGGAAAGTTTCGGGAACTTTCCCTGCCATGGGTTTCAATCTGACTTCTTATTCGTAATTAGATGTGCGCTGTATCATCGGCGCGGAAATGGAGGATTTTTTATGGATTATCATAAGTACAAACGCGGTTATTATATGCCGCCGCAGGAATGCATGGACTGGGCAAAAAAGGAATACATTGAAAAAGCTCCCAAGTGGTGCAGCGTCGATCTTCGCGATGGAAATCAGGCGCTGATTGTACCCATGAGCCTGGAAGAAAAGATTGAATTTTTCAAACTGCTTGTAAAAGTGGGATTTAAAGAAATTGAAGTGGGATTTCCGGCGGCATCTGAGACCGAGTATACATTCCTTCGCACATTAATTGAAGAGAATTTGATTCCTGACGATGTCACGGTTCAGGTACTGACCCAGGCCAGAGAACATATCATAAAAAAGACGTTTGAGTCCTTAAAAGGCTGCAAGCAGGCGGTGGTTCATCTGTATAATTCCACCAGCTATGCCCAGAGAGAACAGGTATTTAAAAAATCCAAAGAAGAGATATTGAAGATTGCCGTGGACGGCGCGAAACTTTTAAAACAGCTTGCCGCAGAAAACGGAGGGAATTTTCTGTTTGAATATTCTCCGGAAAGCTTCACTGGTACAGAACCGGAATATGCTGCAGAAGTATGCAACGCTGTCATCGATGTCTGGGAACCGACCCCGGATAAAAAGGTGATCATCAATCTTCCCAGCACGGTGGAAATGTCCATGCCGCATGTATACGCCAGCCAGATTGAGTATATGTGCAAGAATCTGAACCGCAGGGACAGTGTCATCGTCTCTCTTCATCCGCATAATGACCGCGGCTGCGGGGTATCCGATGCGGAAATGGGGATTCTGGCGGGCGCTGACCGTATCGAGGGAACGTTATTCGGAAACGGCGAACGCACCGGCAATGTGGATATCATCACCCTGGCCATGAACTTATACACCCATGGCGTGGATCCGAAACTGGACTTTTCCGATATCCCCGCCATCACCGAAACATACGAACGTCTGACCAATATGCATGTATATGAACGCTCTCCCTATACAGGAAAGCTGGTTTTCGCCGCATTTTCCGGTTCCCATCAGGACGCCATCGCCAAGGGAATGAAATGGAGAGAGGATCACAATTGTCAGTACTGGACCGTACCCTATCTTCCGCTGGATCCAAAAGATATCGGAAGGGAATATGACGGAGATGTCATCCGCATCAATTCCCAGTCCGGAAAAGGCGGGATCGGCTATCTTCTGGAACAAAAGTACGGATTTAATCTCCCGGCTAAAATGCGTGAGGATGTGGGATATGCGGTTAAAAATGTATCCGATCATCAGCACAAGGAACTGACTGCCGAAGAGGTATACCAGGTATTCCACGATCAGTATATTAATATTGAATCGCCCATCCGTCTTCAGGAGGTTCATTTTATCCAGAATAATGGTATCAGCACAGAGATTACCATCCAGAGAAACGGTGAAACAAAGATCTATCACGGCCGAGGCAATGGACGGCTGGATGCAGTCAGCAACGCCATCATGCGCCATTTTGATGTCCACTTCTCTCTGATCACATATGAGGAACATGCCCTTCAGAGCGGCTCCAATTCACAGGCCTGCGCTTACGTGGGTATCCAGGATCAGAATGGAACCGTTTACTGGGGAGCCGGAATCCGAAACGACATCATCGATGCATCCGCTGCCGCATTGATCAGCGCGGTAAATAAGCTGGTAGATAAACAGAAATAAGGAAACGATGTTTGCCCTCTGTTTTTTCTCTTTTTTATCTTTGAACAGGTAAAGAAATGCCTGAACCATCTTGTTGCACATGAGATAAGATGGTTCAGGCATTTTCTTTGCTGCTATTTGGATATCCGCAAATCCAGGGCCAAATTAATTTTCAGCCTCTGCTCTCGCTGCCACTTCTTTATTCTGAATATCCATTGGAGCTTGTTCATAGCGGGCAAATTCATATTCAAATTCTCCGCTTCCGCCTGTCATGGAGCGAAGATCCGTGGAATATCCATACAGCTCTGACATGGGCACATCGGCTGTGATCGTCTGCTTTCCGCCCGGAATATGATCCATGCCAAGGACACGGCCGCGGCGCTTATTCAGATCACCCATGATATCACCGGCATACTGGTTCGGCACAGTAACCTTAAGAGTAGCAATCGGCTCCAGAAGAATTGGAGAAGCCTCCATAAAGCCCTTCTTAAATGCCAGGATTGTAGCCATCTTAAATGCCATTTCAGAGGAATCAACGGGATGATAAGAACCATCCACCAGAGTCGCTTTGATTCCCACCACCGGATATCCGGCAAGCGGTCCCTTCTGAACCGATTCCTGAAGTCCTTTTTCCACTGCCGGGAAATAGTTCTTTGGAACCGCACCGCCGACCACTTTCTCTTCAAAAACATAAGGGGTTTCCAGATCGCCGGATGGCTCAAATTCCATCCATACATCTCCATACTGGCCATGGCCGCCGGACTGTTTCTTGTGCTTTCCCTGTACTTTTACTTTCTTCCGGATGGTTTCACGGAATGCAAATTTGGGCTTGCTCAGTTCGATCTCCACCTTGTAGCGGTTCAGCAGTTTGCTCACCACGATATCCAGCTGCTGGTCACCAATGCCATACAGAAGTGTCTGACGGTTTTCCGAGTCATTCACAGTCTTTAACGTCAAATCTTCTTCCATGATCTTTGCCAAAGCGCCTGCGATCTTATCGTCATCTCCCTTATTCTTTCCTTTATAACTCTTATACGTATATGGAGTGGAAATCTCCGGAGGATTGTAAATAACGGTCGCGCCCTTTGGAGCGATGGTATCGCCGGTGGACAGTTTATCAATCTTTGTCAAAGCGCCGATATCGCCGGCATGGAGTTCGGAAACTTCAATCGGCTCCTTTCCGCGAAGAACGTATAGCTTGGAGGCCTTATCTTCGGAATCTTTGTTGATATTATAGATGGTGTCACCGGCTTTCAGAACGCCTGTCACCACTTTTATCAAAGAATACTTTCCGATAAACGGGTCCACAATGGTCTTAAATACTTTTGCGGAGACATGCTTGGTGCAGTCATAATTCAGCATAACCATCTCTCCATTGGATGTATCATTTCCATAAATGGAACACATGTCAGGGGATGGGAAATATTTTTCAATGGCCATCAGCAGCATCTTAGGTCCCTGTGCATAGAGACCGGATCCCATCAGAACCGGGACGATCTGTCCATCCAATACGTGCTCCCTCAGTGCGCTGGAAACCTCTTCGTATGTAAATTCCTCACCGGCAAAATAACGCTCCATATATTCTTCGCTTGTCTCTGCCACGGCTTCGATCAGAGATTCACGGCTGATGGTCAGATATTTTTCGGAATAATCCGGGATCTCGCATTCTTCGTAATCACTTGTATTGCCGATGAAACGGCGTCCTTTCATCTTTACAACGTTTACAAATCCGACAAACTTTTCATTTTCACGAATCGGGATGTGGAACGGAGCAATTCTTCTTCCGTACATTTCACTTAATTTCACGACTACTTCACGGAAGGATGCATGGTCGTCATCCATATTCGTCACGAAAAACATTCTGGGAAGATCATATTTTTCACAGAAATCCCATGCTTTCTGGGTGCCCACTTCGATGCCTGATTTTCCGTTTATCACAATGATGGCTGCATCGGCAGCGCTCAGCGCCTCTTCCACTTCACCGACGAAATCAAAGTATCCTGGGGTGTCCAATAAATTGATTTTAATCCCTTCCCATTCAATCGGAACGACAGAGGTGCCGATGGAAAACAGCCGCTTGGTTTCTTCTTTATCGAAATCACTGATTGTATTTCCATCCGAAACTTTTCCCATGCGGTTGGTAACGCCGGTCACATATGCCATGGCTTCGACCATCGTAGTTTTTCCACAGCCGCCGTGCCCCAATACAACTACATTACGAATCTGCCTTGTTTCATAAATGTTCATTTTGCCTACCTCCAATGCTATGTCTATTGTTCCCAAACAGCGGAACCTGCATATTGATATTATACTAAATTCTTATCAAACTTGCAATATAAATATGCAATTCATCAATTTTTTCTTGCTTTATTTCGAATATTTTCATAATGTTGCGTAGTTTCGTCTGTTTTTTATTAAAAATGTATGGTTAAGATGCTGACCAAACTTTTTATGCCTTTTGCATAACAGAAAGGCCCTTTACTCGCTTTAAACCGTTACGCTTTAAAGCAAAAAAGCGTTGACAAACCTGACAATCCGTACTACAATGAAACACAGCTAATCAGCAATAGGATTGCATAAAAATGGAGGAATTGGATTTATGATTATTGTTATGAAGCCGCAGGCGGATAAACGGGATGTGGAACATATTGTACATATGATTGAAGAAAAGGGACTGACGGCCCATCTGTCAGAAGGGTCAGAAGTTACCATAATCGGTGTAGTAGGTGATAAAAGCCGCTTGAGCGCTTCCAATCTGGAGATCGCCAGCGGAGTGGATAAGATTATCCCTGTCACGGAGTCCTATAAACTGGCGAATAGAAAATTTCATCCGGAACCGACCATCGTATCAGTGGGCGCCACAGAGATCGGGCCCAACAATTTGACCATCATGTCCGGCCCATGCGCCATTGAAAGCGAAGAACAATTGCTGGCCACAGCCAGAGCGGTCAAGGCCGCAGGAGCCAATATTCTGCGCGGCGGCGCCTATAAGCCCCGCACTTCCCCCTATTCCTTCCAGGGATTGGAAGAAGAAGGACTTCGCTATATGAAAACAGCCAGAGAAGAAACCGGTATGGCAGTGGTCTGCGAGGTGACCAGCGCCAAAGCCATTGAAGCAGCCGTCAAATATGTGGATATGCTGCAGATCGGCGCCCGCAATATGCAGAATTTTGAATTGTTAAAGGAAGCGGGAAAAACTGGTCTGCCTGTTCTGCTGAAGCGGGGGCTTTCTTCCACCATTGACGAATGGCTGAATGCCGCAGAGTATATCATCGCGGAGGGCAATTATAATGTGGTTCTCTGTGAAAGGGGAATCCGCACCTATGAGACGGCCACTCGCAATACGCTGGATTTGAGCGCCGTGCCGGTCATCCGCGCAAAATCCCATCTGCCGATTATCGTAGATCCCAGCCATGCCACCGGTGTAAGGGCCTATGTGGCGCCTCTGGCCAAAGCGGCTGTTGCTGCCGGAGCAGACGGACTTATGATTGAAACCCATCCATGCCCGGAACGTGCGCTTTCCGACGGTCCCCAGTCTCTGACCTTTGATCAGTTCCAGGAACTTTGTACCGAGCTGCGGCCCTATGCCGCTCTGGCAGGAAGAACGTTTTAGGAAGGAGCAGATATCTCATGAAAACCATTGGTTTTATCGGATTTGGCCTCATCGGCGGATCCATCGCAAAATCCATTCGAAAGGCTCACCCGGATTATAAGCTGGCCGCCTATTCCAGAACCAGAAGTTCCCTGGAACAGGCGCTGGAGGATCACACCATTGACGAGATCTGGGATCAGGTGGATGCATCCTTTTCCTCCTGTGATTATGTCTTTTTATGCACTCCGGTTTCGTTCAATGCAGATTATCTGGAAAAGCTGAAGCCATTGATAAAAGAAGGATGTATCATAACGGATGTGGGCAGTACCAAGGGAAATATCCATCAAGCGGTGATCCGCCTGTCCATGGAAGACTGCTTCATCGGCGGCCATCCCATGGCAGGTTCCGAACGGACCGGTTATGCAGCTTCCAGTGATATCCTTCTGGAAAATGCCTACTATGTCATCACGCCCACGGCCAAAAGCAGACCGGAGGATGTCCAGACTTTCCAAAATCTTGTGACGGACATGGGAGCCATTCCCCTGATTTTAAATGATAAACTGCATGATCAGATTGTGGCTGCTACCAGCCACCTTCCCCATATCATCGCCTCTGCCCTTGTCAATCTGGTAAGGGATTCGGATACAAAGGAAGAAACGATGAAACAGGTGGCAGCAGGCGGATTTAAGGACATCACCCGCATTGCCTCGTCTTCTCCTGTCATGTGGGAACAGATCTGTATGGAAAACCGCTCCAATCTGGCGGATATCTTAAAAAAATACATTGCCTCCCTCAATCATATCCTGAATGATATTGAGCATGCCAATGCGTCTGCCATCCGCCGTCTCTTTGAGGAATCTGGGGAATACCGAAATTCCATACAGGATCGCTCCAGCGGGCCGCTTCCGAAGGAATACTCGATTTATTGTGATATCGTGGATCAGGCCGGCGCCATCGCCACCATCGCCACTACCCTCTCCGTCCATCAGCTCAGTATCAAAAATATCGGTATTATTCATAACCGGGAATTTGAAGAGGGTGTACTGAAAATCGAATTCTACGAAGAGGAAGCATGTCAAGAAGCCGCAGAGATCCTGTCCGCCTGTCATTATCAGGTGTATCAGCGATCGTAGGCAGAGATGGGGATATTGAAAGGAAAGGCCTCCGAACGACAGTGTTTTTTAACTGTCGTCCGGAGGCTGTTTTATTCTGCTGTGCAAATTTCAGGGATTCCTTCTTCTGTCCATGTTAATTTACGGATTCGTGCATGACGGCAGGGATCATAAAGAGGGTGGCATTGGCTGTAGCCGCAAGTCCCCTTTTCATGTTCCGCAGGCCGGGCGTGATAGACAAACAAAAGGGTCCCCTCCTCGTCTTCCACCACGCAGTTGTGTCCGGGTCCATACTCTGCCGGGACATGTCCGGTTGACAAAATGGGATGATCCAGCTTGGTCCATGAGGAAGGATTCATCAGATCAGCATTTTCTCCGGCATAAAGACATCCGACACAGTACTCAGAACCAGTTCCCGATGCGGAGAAGAATAGATAGACCCGTCCATTGGCTTTCCAGAAAAATGGTCCCTCATTGACCTTTTCATTGACCAGCTCCCATGGGTATTCCGGTTTCGTAAGTAAAATGGGAAGACTCGCCAGTTTCCAGGGCGTCTTCGGGTGAATTTCTGCCATATAGATGCTGGATAATTCTCCCTTTTGGGCCCAAACCAGATAATGTCTGCCTTGATGTTCAAAATAGGTCATGTCCAGGGAAAATTCCCGGAAGGAAAACGTATCTTCTTCCAGGGCTTTCACATGCCCAAGTTCTTCCCATCCTTCTTTTTTCATTATATTTGACTCATCCATACAGCGCAGCATACAGGGACGAATATGCCAGCGGTCATGTTTTGGAGCAGCAGTGAAAAGAATATACCAGATTTCCCCGATTTTATGGATTTCCGGCGCCCAGATATGCTGGCAAAACTCTCCTTCTTTGTGAGCCTCCCAGATCGTCACTTCTTCGGCGTTTCGAAGTCCCTCCACGGTTTCTGCCCTCCGCAGAATGATTCGGTCATATCCATGTTCGGCATCTCCCACCGCCGGATAAGAAGAGGTAAAAAAATAATATATTTTTTCTGTTCCCATAACAGACACAGACCCTTTGCCGATGAAAGGGTCTGCGCGTTCTGTCAGGAATGGATTTTGATATGTCTTCATAAGTATCGCATCTTTCCTGAAAAAGCAGTGACTAGCATGTACGGATCAGAGCTGCGAGCATGGCAAGCGCAAGGCCCTGTCCCCATCCCTGGATCCATGCCTTCGGCACATTGCGGTAGCCTTCACGGTCTTTCATAACTGCTGTTCCGCCTGACACATTCAAAACTCTGCCGTCGTCTGAGATATTGTCCAAAACGCCGTCCAGCGCTTTCTGAATATATTTTGTGTGAAGCGGATTTCCGTTTGTAATCATGGCAGCGGCGATTCCTGCCGTCGCGGATACTTCTCCGTAGGATTCCGGATCATCCAAAATTGTATGCCATAATCCGTCCTCTCCCTGAATCAGCTTCAAGGCAGACAACTGATCGCGCAGAGAACAATCCACATCCATATACTGGGGATACAGGTATGGAGCCTCAATTGTTTTTCCTACACGGGACATGGTATACGCAGCCCACGCATTTGCTCTTCCCCAATAAAAACCGGACATATGATCTTTATTGATATTGTTGTATCCATGATACCACAGGCTGGTCTTCTTATCCTGCAGATACTGGATATGCCAGTAATACTGATTCAAAGCGTCATTGATGATATCCTGATCCTTCAGCTTTGCGCCCACCCGCAGCAGGAAATACGCTGCCATAAATAAGGTATCTGCCCAGCACTGTTCCGGAAAATCATTCTTGGAAGATACGGTATGCTGCAGCACATGATCGCCGAAACGAAGGGCACGGTTTCTCAGATAATCCACCTTGCTCATGACAATATCCCAATACTTCTGATCTCCTGTCACTTCATAGAGAGTAATCAGCGTATGTCCCATGGCGCAGGTATTGACATTCCAGTCCGGCAGTCCCAGTTCAATATATTCATCCACACGCTCAATCAGTGCGTCAATGTATTCCTGTTTCCCAGTGGCCTCATAAGCTCTGGTGATCCCATAATACGCCACCCCGCATGGCCAGTCCCATATCAGATCCATGGTCATCGTTTTCTTTACCACACTGTCGATCACGTCCAGTACATGATCCTTATCATAATTAATTTTCAACATAATTGCACCTTTCCTTAATCAATAATAGATAATTACAAAACGTCGTCTGGGTCGAAACCTGGAATCCTGCCAATTACTGAATATGCGTAGCAAACGGCTTCAGCGTCACTTCCACCTTACCCTTTTCGGTTTCGATCACAGCCTTCTGCTCATCTCCCGTATTGTTGATCACAACCAATTTATCAATGGCCGGATAATATGCGCACTCAGTATTCAGGTTGTCACAGATATACAGATCCATTGCCTTTGTATTCTGGCTTACCTGACAGATGGCACGCATCAGGAAACGGGTGGATTCCAGAGAGAAACGGAAGGAAGACAGATACATGGCGCATCCTTTTCCAAAGGTGTTCATGGTAATGACAGGCGTTCCCTCTTTCTCAGCCAGGACTTTGACATCCTTATTCAGGACATATACGCCTTCCACCACCTTCATGGAATCACCGATATTCTTTGTGTCTTCTGTAACAAAGCTGCTCTCTTCCACACGATACTGATACTTTCCGATGCATTTCTTGGAGCCCAGATCGCGGTCCACACCCAGGACATGGCTCAGCTGGAAATAAGTACCGTTGGCAGCCGCCGCGGTTGGCTCATTGACGCCGATGAATCCACCGCCTTCTGCCACGAACTGGGTCAATTTTGCGATCAGATCCGCATTCTTCCAGTAATCGCCGCCGCTCCAGGCAGAACCCTGCCATCCGGCATTGATGATGACCTTCGTATCCGCAGGGATGCCATGCTCCAGCACATCATCGAAACTCATAAATGCCACATCCAGCGGCAGACCGGACAGGGATTCCAGGATGTTGGTCAGATCCACTTCCGGATGTTCATGCAGATGGCCGCTGCAGATCCAGGAGCGCAGGGATCCCCAGGCGGTCAGGACAACCACTTTTCCGTCCACGGTATAAGGCTCTGCACTGGCATTGAAGCTCTTCAACAGACGGAATTCATTGGCCACTTCTTCGATATAATCGCAGAAATCCGGGAATGGCTCCACCAGGTGAAGATATCCGCCCAGGCCGATACGATCCACCGGTTTACGCAGGAGGGCACGTCTTACATTTACCCAATACTTGCTGGCATCCAGTTTTGGATTTCCGCCCGGTGCGAATGTGGGCTCCCCTGTCAGACCTGTCGGGAACAGATAAGGATGGAAACGAAGCTCGTGGGCTTCTACCCCTTCCACACCGCCGCCAAGGCGTGCTTCAAAACCGTTGAATACACATTTAATGATTCCGTCAAATCCAAATTCCTTGAATCGTTTTCCGTACGGTTCCACACCGATCCAGCTGTCATCATAGAAGACATAGGCTTTCTTTCCATAACTGTGAACCAGATCAATCAGTTTCTTTCCGAATTCCACTACAAAACGATTGATGAAATCCATCCACTCACGGTATTTTTTGCTTGGAACATTATGGGTAGATGTATACTCTCCTCCGTTGACAAAATCCTCAGAGGTCATTTTGTATCCTTTTTCCTTCTCAAATTCACGAAGGGCCAGCGGATTGGCTGTCATGGCATAAGAACCCCAGTCACTGAACAGAGAACGGTTTTTCAGATCATCTCCCCAGAACCAGGCAAAGTTGTAAAACATGGAAGTAAAGCGAACAACGGTGGTATCCGGATTCTTTTCACACCAATCCTTTAACCAGCGGATCATATTTTCCTGGGTCTCCGGATATCTTGGTTCTGTGGCCATTAAATGTTCCTTATTTCCCCAGTCATTGGTGATATGATTGTACATGGAAATCTCTTCCCAGATACGCACAGCCAGGAAATTCACTGTATATTTATGCCAGGGAGTCACGTCCGTCACGGTTACCGTCTCTGTTTCCGGATCAAAACTCCATTGATCAAGACCAACTTCCTCCCCTGTGGTACGGTCAAACACCTGCCAGAATTCCTTCGGGTCATCCTTTTTATTTACGACAAACTGTTCTTTGAAATATCCCTGCATCAGAGGAATCACTACGGTATCAGACTCTGCCACCACCGGAATGCTCATAAGGAAGTTCTGCTGCAGCTTATCCATATTGTTCTTCGCCCATGCATTGTCGGCACGGATGATACAGATGGTGGAATAGATTCCGTATCCTGCACTTGTAATTTCATCCGAAAGTTTTGTACCATCACTGTCACGGATCACATCCGCTCCCCATTTCTTTGCCATACGAAGCGTAAGATCTTCATATCCGGCTTCTCCCGGAAGCGTAAAGCTGCCCTGTGTAAAATCTGCCATTTCTTTTTCCTCCTGTTATCTTTATTACCGCGAAACGGTACAAACATGTACCGCAGTTCCGCATAAGAAACCTGCATTTCTTCTTCTGCATGGTATATGATACCTTGAAATCAGGATTAATTCAATCCATTCACGGATAAAAACTTTGCATTTTTGACCTATTATCAAATTTCCATAAAACAGGCGGTTGATATTGCGGGGGCTCTGAATATCTGATATACTGTAGGTGGCTTAAATACCGCAGAAGTATCTTTGCCATATACCGAAACAGGAGGAAGTAATAAATATGAGAGTTTCCAACGATGTACTTTTGAAAAAGATCGACTTAGTTGTGAACAAGCTGATGAATCTGGGCGCACCGGAAGTGGAGGGTGATCTGTCCGACAAGAATACACAGGAAAAGGGAATGATTGTCCGTGACTTTGGTATCCAGGAATGGGACTGGCCCCAGGGCGTTGGCCTTTATGGTCTGATGAAGCTGGAGGAACATACAAAAGATGGCCGTTTTGATGAATTTTTGAAGAATTGGTATGAAACCAATCTGGAAATCGGCCTTCCGTCCCGCAATATCAACACTACAGCTCCCTATCTGCCGCTGGTTGACTTGCTGGATAAGTGGAATGATCCCAAATATGAAAAGCTTTGCCTTGACCGTGTGGATTGGCTGATGAAGCGTCTCCCGCGTACGGACGAAGGCGTGTTCCAGCATGTTACCAGCGCCATCGGCGACAGACAGGGGGTCCGCTTAAATGAAAACGAAATGTGGATTGACACGCTGTTTATGACCGTTTTGTTTTTGAACAAAATGGGACAGAGATATAACCGTCAGGATTGGATTGATGAGGGTATCTACCAGGTTAAGAAACATATCCAGTATCTTTGCGATGAAAAGACAGGACTGTTCTATCATGGATACACCTTCGATGCCAAGAACAACTTCGGCGGAATCTTCTGGTGCCGCGGCAACTGCTGGTTCACATTCGGTATCATCGATTATATCGAAGCTTTCCACGGAACCATGGATCCGGAATTGAAAGATCTCCTGGTAAGCAAATTCAAAGCGCAGGTGGACGCTCTGGTAAAACTGCAGGCTGAAGATGGTTTATGGCATACGGTACTCACCGATGACACCAGCTATGAAGAAGTCTCCGGTACAGCCGGTATCACAGCCGGTATCCTGAAGGGAATCAAGCTGGGCATCCTGACGGATCCGATTTATAAAGAATGTGCCGACAAGGCGGTCAACGCCATCTGCGATAATGTGGCAGACGACGGTACGGTGCTGAACGTATCCGGCGGCACAGGTATGGGATATGATGCAGATCATTACAAAAATATTATCATCGCTCCCATGGCCTACGGTCAGTCTCTGGCACTGGTGGCATTGACAGAAGCTCTTCAATAAAAATAAATGGGGTGTTTCAATTTGAAACACCCTCTTTTTATTAATCAAATTTAACCATCCAATTCTGATCCCTGTATGCGTCAAAGCACATGGCAATCTGTGCCCTGGTGTTTTTCTCTTCCGCCAGCTCCGGCAGTTCATCCAAAGAAAAATAATCACTGGATACCGTTTCGTTATTTTCCTGAAATTCACCCCCAAGCATCTCACACAGGACGAAGGCCTTGCAGATTCCGTAGGCATACCGCGGGAGGTTATGCTGGTTGCGGTCCTGAAGCGCAATCAGGCGGACTGCTTTTACCATAAGCCCTGCCTCCTCCCACACTTCTTTTTCCGTGTTGGACCGAATCGATTGATTGACATCCACCCAGCCGCCCGGAAGGGACCATTTCCCATTCTTTTCTTTCACCAAAAGGATTTTGTCATCCTCAAATATGGCAGCTCTGGTATCCAGTTTCGGCGTCTGAAATCCGGTCTCATTGCAGAACAGATTTTTCACTTTTTCCAGAGGAATATCACTCTGATGCGCCATGATTTCCGCTGAAATTTCACGGATTCGCTCAAAACGTTCTTTATCAAAGGGGTCTTTTGTATAGGTAAGACCTGTCTGGGCCAGAAACTGCAGTTCCATCGCCCAGTCAACCCAAATATCCTTTCGCTTCCTCGGTTTTCTCATAATGCCCTCATAGTCCTTTTCTTTTGCTGAAAATTGTCATACGTAATCTATCATACCCCTTCTTTTTCTATCACGCAATGGACAATTGATGTTCATGGTGAAAAATTCTCTGACAGTATATTCCCAAATCATCGAAAAAAACTTCATTCAATAAAAATTGCCCTTTCCCCATGCTTTTGCACGAGGAAAGGGCAGAAAAACAATCTATTTCGCAGATTATCTCTGAACACGTCCGGAACCGTCACCGCCGACTAAGTTGTCAACGTCTGCACGGGATACCAGGTTGAAGTCACCTGGGATTGTGTGCTTCAGTGCGGAAGCAGCAACACCGTATTCCAGAGCGGACTTGTAATCCTTGCCATCCAGGAATCCGCAGATAACACCGCCGGCAAAGGAATCTCCGCCGCCTACACGGTCAACGATTGGGTTGATCGTGTACTTCTTGGAATGATAGAATTCCTTGTCATCACGGGAGTAGATGCATGCGGACCATCCGTTGTTGGATGCGGAATAGCTCTCTCTCAGGGAGCTGATTACATATTTAAAGTTGAACTTTTCAACCATCTGCTTGAAGATGTCAACATAACCAGCCAGTTCCAGCTCTCCGCTTGTAACGTCTGTATTTCCCGGCTTAAATCCAAGAACCTTCTCGGCATCTTCTTCATTGCCGATGCAGACATCCACATACTGCATCAGATTTGTCATAACCTTCTGAGCTTTTTCAGAAGACCAAAGTTTCTTACGGAAATTCAAATCTACGGATACCGTAACGCCATGCTTCTTAGCAGCCTTCAATGCAGCTTCTGTCAGTTCAGCAGCAGCATCGGATACAGCTGGTGTGATACCTGTGAAATGGAACCAGTCAGCGCCTTCGAAGATGGCATCAAAATCAAAATCTTCTGCTACGGCAGTAGCAATGGAAGAATGCGCTCTGTCGTAAACGACATTGGATGCTCTCATGGAAGCACCGGTTTCCAGGAAATAGATACCAAGTCTTTCTCCGCCCTTGGCGATGAACTTTGTATCAACGCCATATTTTCTCAAAGCAGCTACTGCGCACTCACCGATCGGGTTCTCCGGAACCTTTGTCACAAATGCTGCATCATGGCCATAGTTTGCCAGAGAAACCGCTACGTTAGCTTCTCCGCCGCCATAATTGATATCGAATTCATCTGCCTGAATAAACTTTTCATTTCCTGGAGTGGATAATCTTAACATGATCTCACCCATTGTAATAACTCTTGCCATTGTTTGATTCTCCTTCAACAATTAATGTATTTTCTATTATCTGTATTACTTACCCTGAGCTTTGCGTACAGCAGCGACAAATTCAGCAGCCTTTGCTGTAACAGCAGCGTAGTCGCCTGTCTTAGCGCCAGCGGTCAGGTTAGAACCGGTACCTACAGCAACTGCGCCGGCCTTCATCCAGTCGCCCACATTGTCAACATCGACACCGCCTGTAGGCATAAATCTTGCCTGCGGCAATGGCCCGTTGAATGCTTTGATGATGGATGGTCCGAATGCATTGCCTGGGAATACTTTGATTACGTCGCAGCCCAGCTCCAGAGCTTCCACAGCTTCCTTAACAGTCATAACGCCCGGCATTACAGGGATTCTGTAACGATTGCAGAGCTTAACTGTCTCAGGATTTAATGCAGGGGATACTACGAATTCAGCGCCAGCCAGAATTACGCTTCTTGCTGTCTCCGGATCCAGTACAGTACCAGCGCCTACTACAACATCGGTTCCTTTATACTTTGCTGCCAAAGCCTTGATGATATCCACAGCACCCGGTACCGTCATGGTGACTTCGATATACTTAATTCCGCCGGCTACGATGGCATCAATAATCTTTTCGCCCTGTTCCTGGTTTTCAGCACGTACCACTGCTACGATGCCTTCTTCTTTCATGTTCATGATAACCTGTTCTTTGTTCATGATGACTTCTCTCCTTCTTGATAAATTTGTGAGCATTAAGCATAAAACCAAAACAATACACCCACGCAGAAACAGACAAAATTTTCTTTTTTCCTGCCTATTTCAACTTATCTCACAGATACCTATATTTTAAACATTCCCCCATCAGTTGTCAATGTATTTTCGTAAAAACATAATTGATACTCCTTCAAAAATCTGTTAAAATATCATTTGACACAGCCGTTTTTTGCAGAAGCGTCAACGAGACGGCTTCTTACTTTATACGCTTCAGAATGGAGGATGTCATGAATAAAATTGAAAGTTTTCAGGTCAATCATCTGACGTTAAAAAGAGGGATTTATGTTTCCCGAAAAGATCTTATCGGTGATCAGACGGTTACCACATTTGACCTGCGCATGAAAGTTCCCAACCAGGAACCTGTCATGAATACTGCGGAAATGCACACCATAGAGCATCTTGGGGCCACATTTCTGCGCAATCATCCCGTGTATAAAGACAAAACCATTTACTTCGGCCCCATGGGCTGCCGGACAGGCTTTTATGTCCTGTTTGCAGGTGATCTGGAATCGGAGGATGTGGTTCCGGTTATCCGGGAAATGTTTGATTTTATTGCTTCCTACGAAGGGGAAGTACCCGGAGCGGATCCCAAATCCTGCGGGAATTATCTGGACATGAATCTTCCCATGGCCCGTTATGAAGCCCGCAAATACTTCATGGAAGTATTGAACAGCCTCACGCCTCAGAATCTTCATTATCCGGAATAAATAGCTTTCTGATATTTGTTTAGACGGATGAGCAGGAATAATAAGAAAAGGGAGCAGCAGCATTCACACCGCGCAAGGCCATGCGAAGGCTGCTGCTCCCTTTTTATCTGTCACGCCGGGAATTAAATTATTCATCCCAATTGTGATAAACTTCCTGAACATCGTCATCCTCATCCAGAAGATCCAGAATGCGGTTCATCATCTTCACATCCTGTTCGTCTGTCAATTCCACATAAGTCTGCGGAATCATGGTTACCTGGGCACTTACCATGGGGATGCCTGCCTCTTCCAATGCTTCTCTTACCTTGGAAAATTCATCGGGATCCGTCACCACTTCAAAACTGTCTTCCTCTTCTGCAAAATCTTCTGCACCGGCATCCAGCGCAATCATCATCAGATCATCGGCTTCCTTATCGCACTCTTCTTTATCAATGATGATCTGTCCCTTTTTATCAAACATAAAAGAAACACATCCTGGTGTTCCAACATTACCGCCGCCCTTTGTAAACGCGTTTCTGACATTGGAAGCCGTACGGTTCTTATTATCCGTAAGGGTCTCCACGATGATGGCGGTTCCATTGGGACCATATCCTTCATAGACAGCCACTTCATAATTGGCAGCGTTGGCATCGCCGGCCGCTTTTTTGATGCTTCTGTCAATGGTATCGTTGGGCATGTTATTGGATTTCGCCTTGGCAATGACATCGCGCAGCTTGCTGTTATTGGCCGGATCGGCTCCGCCTTCTTTCACTGCAACAGCGATTTCTCTGCCGATTCTGGTAAAAATCTTTCCCTTCGCTGCATCATTTTTTTCTTTCTTATGTTTGATATTTGCAAACTTGGAATGTCCTGACATGGTATTCGCTCCTTTTCTTTCGATTATTCAAATATACTAACGATAAATTTTATCATGAAAATTTCATTCTGGCAACTCTTTTTTCATCGGCATCCAGGAGAGACGCATGAGTAAATAAATTGTGAACAAAATGGAAATCCGGACGGCCGGAGAGAACGAACCTTTTCCCTGTCGGGGCGCTCTCGCTCAGTGAAAAAGGTTCGTTCTCTCCGGCCTGAAATTATTTGTTCATGCGTTTGTCGTAGTATCGATTTATTCCTGCTCTTCTTCAGGCGGTTCAGGACGTTTCGTTATCCGCACCGTCTGGATGGTTTTATTTTCAATAAGCACCACCTGGTACTCATATCCTTTATATTGGATCACCGGCTGCTCCCCGTCCTGCGGAATACGATCCAGCTGAGCAATCAGCAGACCATTTAGGGTATCATACTCATCGTAATCATCATCAGAAAACTCCAGCCCGTCCACGGCGTCCTCCACTTCATCCAGTGCCGCGACGCCCTTTACCAGGTAGCTGCCGTCCTCCTGCTTTGTGATGGAATATTCTTCCTCATCATATTCATCCATGATATTTCCGACAATCTCTTCCAGAATATCTTCCATCGTCACCAGGCCGGTGGTCTGCCCGTATTCATCGACTACGATAACCATATGCATCTTCTGTGACTGCATTTCTTTGAACAGCGCATCAATGTTTCGTGTCTCCGGAATAAAATAGGCTTCCCTCAAAAGACCTTCCACATCCTTCAGCATAAGATCGCCTTTGGCCGGATCTTCATTTGCAATCATCACATCTTTCAAATGAAGAATCCCCACAATATCATCCATATTGTCCCGATAGACCGGGAAACGGGATTGGTTTTCCCTTAGGATGAACGGTACGGCATCCCTGAGTTTCATCGTCTCGTCCAGTGCCACAATGTTGGTTCTGTGCGTCATGATATCGGATGCCTCTGTCTCAGTGAATTCGAAGATGTTGGTGATCATCTCCGCTTCACTTGCCTGGAGAACGCCCTGTTCATGGCCCTCATTGACCATGGACATGATTTCCTCCTCCGTCACGCTTTCATCAGTATCTTTCATATTAATTCCAAACATCTTCAATACCAGATAAGAAATCCCGCTGATTATCCATACAAACGGATACAGCGGAATGCAGAGTATCCGAATCAGTCCCCAGAGGCGGAATGCACACTTCTCAGGATTTCTGCTGACCAGTTGCTTTGGTATACAGACACCGAAAATCTGCTGCAGTAAAAGCATCACCAATACGGCCGGAATCCAATACCAAGTTCCTCCAAACATAAAAAATATCACAATCCCGCCCAGGAGTGTGCAGAGGGCAACGGCCGCATTCAGAAAATTTACGAAACGCAGCGGCTGATTGATGATACGAAATAGCTGAGCTGCTTTTTTATCCCCTTCTGTTTTCTTCTTTTCCAGTTCCGTTTCATTGACCAACTGTATGGCCGCACCGAAACCGTAAAATAAGCCGTCAATTACAATAAAAATGACAAGTAATATTATGCTCCATAGCGCATAATCATCCATATTCAGTCTCCTTTTTTCTTGGGAACATCTGAAACCATCCATGAGCATATACAGAATAAATCCCGGTTCAACGCGCGGACAACTCCATGCACTCCGACATTTCAGATATTCTTACCGTATATTTAGACAATCCATCTGCAAAACTGCTTAATTGTCCATGCGTTTTAATATAGCATCTATTTCTGCATTCGTCAACCTATGTATCAATATCCAGACTGATGCACAAGGCTCGATTGACCTGATGAATCAAATTCCCATCCAGATGGCAGACTTTTTCCCGCAGTCTTCTCTTGTCGATGGTACGAAGCTGTTCCAGTAAGATGACAGAATCTTTGACAATCTCACAGGAACGGGAATCCAGCTCAATGTGTGTCGGCAGCTTTGCCTTATTCATTTTGGAAGTAATGGCTGCGCAAATCACCGTCGGGCTGTGTTTATTTCCTATGTCATTCTGAATAATCAAGACCGGACGGATTCCGCCCTGCTCGGATCCCACAACCGGTCTTAAATCTGCATAATAGATATCTCCTCTTCGGATAACCACTGAACTCACACTCCATTTTCTAAGTTTTGTAGCTCTAGTATTTCCAGAGAAGTCTCTTTTTATACAGATGTATGTTCATTTCTGCCGGAAGACTGCATGTGAATTCTACTGATATCGGTCATCGAACCAATCTTTGTATCCGATGATCTTTCCGTCTTTCCGGTAAACCCGCGGAATTCGTCTTCCCAGGTCGCACACAAACTCATAATGGAAGGTCCCTGCCAAATCAGCCAGTTCATCCACAGTGATGGTCTGACCGCCGTCATTTCCAATCAATGTCACACAATCCCCTTCCTTGACATCTTCGATGCCGGTCACATCCACCATCATCTGATCCATACACACCCGTCCGCAGATGGGCGCCTTCGTTCCATGGATCAGCACATACCCCTTATTGGAAAGGGCTCTGGGGTATCCGTCGCCGTATCCGACGGGGATGGTGGCAATCCGTTCTTCCTTCTTAGTCACATATGTGGCGCCATAGCTGATCGGTGTGTGGGGAGGAACATTTTTGACATAGGATACACAGCTTTTTAATTCAAGAGCAGGATGCAGAGCGACCAGATCTCTCCTGACTTCATCGGAGGGATAGAAACCGTACAAAGATATGCCGGCCCGCACCATGTCCATATGGGATGACTTCATCTCAATGATCCCGGCGCTATTGGAACAATGGCGGATCGGGAAAGTAATCCCCTCTTTTTTCAGCATCGCCAAAAATCTTTGGAACGATTCCACCTGCTGCCCGGCAGCCGTCTTATCTTCCATATCCGCCGTAGCCATATGTGTGAAAATCCCCTCCAAATCCAAAAAAGGAAGGAACGAAATTTCCTTGATTAAAGCAGCCCCTTCTTCATTCGGAAACAGTCCGATTCTTCCCATACCCGTATCCACCTTTATATGGATATGGGCCTTTTTTCCGACTTCTTCTGCTGCTTTCGACAATCGTTCTGCCTGTTCTCTTTCAAAGACAGTCAGCCGAATCTCCTGCTCCACCGCTTCTTTAAAACGGCTCTGGGGAACGTAGCCCAAAACAAGGATGGGGCCTTCCACCTGATTCAGTCTCAGATTCAATGCCTCATCCACGGTGGCTACTGCATACCCCCAGACCATATCCTTTATGGTTTTCGCAATGGGAACCGCGCCATGGCCATAACCGTCCGCTTTTAAGACGGCACATACTTTGGTTCCCGGAGCCGTGTTATCTTTCAGGGCTTTCAGATTGTCCCGAATCATATCCAGATTTACTTCTGCGTAAATTCTGCTGTATTCTTTCATCTTTTTTCTCCTAGCTTTTTGCTTCATTTCTGCGCAGAATATTGTCTTAAAACTTCTGCCAGACCTTCTGTCAGGTCCGATGCCTTCATTCCGTATTCTCCATGAAGCTGTCTTGCAGTATCTCCTGCAAGGCCATGCAGATATACGCCAAGGCATGCTGCCTGCATGGGGCTTTGTTTCCTGGCCAGCAAAGCCGCGATGATTCCGGTCAAAACATCACCGCTGCCTGCTTTTGCCATTCCGCTGTTTCCACTTGTATTAATATAAATCATTTTTTCATTTCCTGCAACTATGGTACGGGCATCTTTCGCCGCCAATACCACACCCAGTTCTTTCTGCATCAAAAGGATTTCTTCCACCAGATTCTTTTTTAGTTCTTCCACTGGCTTTCCAGACAGACGTCCCAATTCCCCGAGGTGGGGTGTGGCCACCGCCGGAGCCGTTCTTTCCCTCCACCAGTCCGGGTGTTTGGCCAGGATATTCAGCGCATCGGCATCTATTACCATGGGAACCTGGCTGGAATGTAAGACAAATCGAACCATCCGTTCTGCTGTGGCGGAAGTGGAGATCCCCGGCCCCAGCACAAGGGCGTCGGCCCACTTCAATGCCTCGTCTATCATTTTTTCAGCCGGATGCTCCGGTGAATAGGTCGTCATGATGGCTTCCGGAATCAGTGTCTGGAGAATCGTCCGATTCCGTTCATCGGTTAAAATCTTCACCAAACCGCAACCGGCGGCATAGGCCGCCTTGGAAGCCAGATAGGCGGCGCCTGCCATGTTGGGAGAACCGGCGATGATAAGGACCTTTCCGAAGGTTCCTTTGTTGGAATAGGCCGGACGGTCGGGAAGATGTTTAAGCGCTTCTTTTGTGTAGGTAAAGAATGTCGGCGCTGCCGCTTCCACTGCCTGTTTTGGAAAACCGATGTCACGGCATACGATTCTGCCTGCGTATTCTGCCCCCGGATACAGCACCATTCCCACCTTTTCAAGGCCGAATGTCACGGTAACATCTGCTTTTACCGCACATCCCATCACCTTTCCCGTAGAAGCGCAGATACCGGAGGGAATATCTGCCGCATATTTTTTTGCGGGACTTTCATTGATGCTGCGAATGACATCCGCATAATCACCGGATATATCCCGCTTTAGTCCGATGCCAAACAGCGCATCGATGATAAGATCAGAATCTCTGATACCAGTATATTCCCCTTTATCCAATTGGTTCCAAAATACCACCGGAATCCCAAGGGCGATTAAAATATAGTATTGACTCATCCATTCTTCTGTGGCCTTTTCGCTGTTTCCGACAGCCACCACCGAGATGTGTTCATATCCAAATCCCTGGAGGATTCTGGCTGCTGCCAGTCCGTCTGCCCCGTTATTGCCCACCCCTGCCGCGACAAGGATGCGGGGCTGTTCCCTTCCCGCGCTGTCATGGCGGATGACCTCAGCCAAAGCCAGGGCGGCCCGCTCCATCAATACAAGAGACGGAATTCCAAACTCCTGGATCGATTGTCTGTCCACTTCCCTGGCCTGTTCTGATGTCAAAATATAGTTCTCTGCATGCTTCATATACCTGCCTCCTCACCGTCTGATTCTGCAACCGCATATGCTACGGCATAGTCTGCTTCATGGGACATCGACACAAAAATACGATCGATGTTCTGTTTTTTCATTTGCTTCCATGCCTCTCCAAAGAGCCGGACATACGGCGCTCCGGAATCCATGCGCAGCACTTCAATCTGTCTGGGTCCGAATCCGCGAAATCCTGTTCCAAGCGCCTTGGACACCGCTTCTTTCACCGCAAAATTTCCGGCCAAAGAGGCCGGACGTCCCTTTGTCTGGCTGATTTCTTCCTCCGTATAGATTTCCCGGAGAAAACGCGGATTTTCAATCGCCTTTTTTATCCGTCTGATATCTACGATATCCGTTCCGATTCCCCGTATCACCCCTATCACCTCCGATATAAAATGATATAGAGAGAGCCGTGCAGGCATATGGATTTTCATACACCGGCACGGCTTCCTGGGCAGAAAATTTTCCGCCTGTGTTTATTTTTTCATATTGCTGACTTTGTATGACAAACGCATCAGGCTTTCTGACAGATGAACATTTTCCACGACAACGTCACTGGGAAGATTCAGATCCGTATGGGCGAAATTCCAAATCGCTTTTACTCCGTAGGAAACCAGTTTTTCCGCCATCTCTTCTGCCCTCTCCTTCGGAATGGTGAGGGCCGCAATCTGAACATCATTCTCTTTGATGAAACGCTCCAGCTGTTCCACCGGATAAATTTCAATCCCCCGCACAGTCATACCGATCAGTCTCGGATTCACATCAAACATACCCTTGATCATAAAACCGCGCCGTTCAAAATTGGTATAATTGGCAATCGCCTGCCCAAGATTTCCCGCTCCGATGATAATCAGATTGTGCTGCTTATCAATTCCAAGGATTTTTGCTATCTCATTATATAAGAAAGAAACATTATATCCATATCCCTGCTGTCCGAATCCGCCGAAATTATTCAGATCCTGTCTGATTTGGGAAGCTGTCACTTTCATCTTTTCGCTTAACTCATTGGAAGAAATCCGTTCTACGCCATCCTGCATCAATTCCCCCAGATAACGATAGTACCTTGGCAAACGTTTGATTACCGCTTTCGATATCTGTTTATTGTCCACAATGATTCCGCCTTTCCAAAAACTATCTCATTTTTCAATCTAAATTATAACGGTTCGTCAAATATGTGTCAATCTCTCTTTATAAAAATTTTACAATTCCCTCCCTATTTTTCCCGTGCAAAGCAAAACTTTCCTTGAAAATACTGGACAGTTATACTCTTTTTTAGTAAACTGAATCAGGAATGCAGTGAATTAGGAAGAAAGAAGGTACAATCATGATACTGGCATGCAACAACATCAGTAAATCATTTGTCGATAAAGTTATCATAGAAAAAGGTTCGTTTCACATAGAAGAAAGAGAAAAAGCGGCCATCGTGGGCATCAACGGCGCCGGGAAAACCACATTGCTGAAGATCATCATGGGAATCCTCAGCCCTGACAGCGGTGATGTTATCCTGGCCAAGGGAAAAACCATCGGATATCTGGCACAGCATCAGGATCTGACAGAGGGCAATACCATCTACGACGAAATGCTCACGGTGAAACAGGATGTGATCCGAATGGAAGAACAGATTCGCCAGATGGAACTGGATATGAAACACGCATCCCAAGAACAATTGAAAGACCTGCTGGAACAGTACACCCGTCTGAACCATCAGTTTGAATTGATGAACGGGTATGCCTACAAAAGTGAGATCAATGGGGTCTTAAAGGGACTTGGGTTCAAGGAAAATGAGTTTTCCATGTGTGTGGACACATTGTCCGGGGGACAAAAGACCCGCCTGTCTCTGAGCAAGCTTCTGCTCTCCCATCCGGATATTATCCTTTTGGACGAACCGACCAACCATTTGGATGTCTCATCCATCACCTGGCTGGAAAACTTTTTGATGAATTATTCCGGCAGCGTGGTAATCGTATCCCATGACCGCTATTTTCTGGATAAGATCGTGACAAAGGTCATCGAAATCGACAATAAGACCATTCGAATGTATATGGGCAATTATACCGCCTACAGTGAAAAAAAGAAAGCCGTCATGGAAGCGCTTTTAAAACAATATGAAAATCAGCAGCGAGAAATCAAACACCAGGAAGCCGTCATCGCCAAGTTAAAGTCTTTTAATCGGGAAAAATCCATCAAGCGCGCGGAGAGCCGGGAAAAAATGCTGGAAAAAATCGAAGTCATGGAAAAGCCAACCACCGATAACTCTTCCATGAATATCCGTTTGGAGCCAAACATACTGAGCGGAAACGATGTGCTGACGATTGAGGGCCTGTCCAAATCCTTTGACCGCCACGTGTTGTTTCACGACGTTTTCATTGATATTAAGCGTGGGGAACGCGTCGCCGTCATCGGCAATAACGGAACAGGAAAAACGACCCTTCTGAAAATCATCAATGGCCTGGAACCGGCCGACTGCGGCACGATCACTCTGGGCTCCAAAGTCCATGTGGGCTATTATGATCAGGAACACCACGTGCTTCATATGGAAAAAACCCTGTTTGAAGAAATCTCCGACACCTATCCCAATTTAAATAATACACAAATCCGAAATGTCCTGGCTGCATTCCTTTTTACCGGAGATGATGTATTTAAGCGGATCGGTGAGTTAAGCGGCGGCGAACGGGGGCGTGTCTCCCTGGCAAAGCTCATGCTCTCCGACTCAAATTTTTTGATTTTGGACGAGCCGACGAATCATTTGGATATGATGTCAAAGGAAATACTGGAACAGGCATTAAACCGTTATACCGGAACCATCCTGTACGTCTCCCATGACCGGTATTTCATCAATAAAACGGCCACACGAATCCTGGAACTGACAAACCAGACATTTGTCAATTACATTGGAAATTATGATTACTATCTGGAGAAAAAGGATATTCTTTCCGGTCCGACTGCTGTATCGGAGGAAGAGGCAGATACGTCCTCCCAAAAGGTCGACTGGAAACGGCAGAAAGAAGAGCAGGCGCAGATTCGCAAGCGCCAAAACGAACTGAAAAAGACAGAGACTTCCATTTCAGAATTGGAAAAAACAATCGCGGGGATTGATGCGCAGTTATCGGATCCGGAAATCGCCACAAACGTCGAGCGCCTGGTGGAACTGGACAAAGAAAAGCAGGAGGCGCAGAAAGAACTGGATCTCCTTTATGAACGCTGGGAAGAGCTGGCTGAATGATTAATCCGGCAAGCGAAACGGATAATTCGATTGCCGAAGACCGGATGAGGCACAAAAGGCTGTCATACAAAATGCTGTGGTGTGCAGAAAAATCAGCATTTTGTATGACAGCCCTTTTATCTTATGGCTTTCTTTGCGTAAACAGATCCGCCGCACCAGGCGAGCAGAAAAAGAGACGAATCAGTCTTCACTTCTTCTCTGTTCCACGATATCCCCGTTATCCAGTCCCATAATCAAAGATTCCGCTGTGGCGATATTCGTCGCCAGAGGAATATTATAAAAATCGCAGAGACGCATCACTTCTGCAAGGCTTAACCCCTCATCCTTTGATTCGATGTCATGATGGAAAAAGATCACCATATCGATATCGTGGTTAATGATTTCATTTTGAAACTGTTTATCTCCGCCCATAATCCCCGGAAGAAATTTCGTCACGGTAAGTCCTGTCGCAGCTTCAATCCGCTTCCCTGTCATCCCAGTTGCCACCAGATGGTGCTTTTTAAGACTTCCTTTATAGGCAATACAGAAATTCTCCAGTAACGTCTTCTTTGTATTATGTGCAATCAATCCAATATTCATCGTCTTACCCCAATCTTTCTATCAAACCACCGCTCGGTGCAAGCCGGCCTGGCACTGAATCATATCCTTATCACTGTCTGTGCTGCATTTGATTCGTTTCCCTTCATATTATAACACAGACCTTTTGTTTTTCAATCATTTCTTTGGTATTTTTCATGAAAAATTTATATTTTTTCATGCTGATTCCTGCATTTTTCCCAATTTAGCTGCCTGATCAGCAGCAATTAAGCTGTCAATAATCTCATACAGATCGCCGTCCATGATGGAATCCAGTTTATAAAGGGTCAGTTTAATGCGGTGATCCGTCACGCGGCCCTGAGGGAAATTATACGTACGGATTTTTTCAGAACGATCTCCTGTACCAATCTGGCTTCTTCTCTCTGCCGCCTCCGCATTGTGCTGTTTCTCGCATTCCAGCTCATATAACTTCGCACGAAGCACGCGCAGCGCCTTATCTTTGTTTTTCAGCTGACTCTTTTCATCCTGGCAGGAAATTACAATGCCCGTGGGAATGTGAGTCAGGCGTACCGCTGAATCCGTTGTATTGACGCACTGTCCGCCGTTGCCGGATGCGCGGAATACATCAAAACGGCAGTCATTCATATCCAGATGCACATCGACTTCTTCTGCCTCCGGCATAATCGCCACCGTACATGTGGATGTGTGGATTCTTCCGCCGCTCTCCGTTTCCGGAACACGCTGCACACGGTGTACGCCGCTTTCATACTTCAACTTGGAATACGCGCCCTGTCCGCTGATCATGAAGATGACTTCCTTCATGCCGCCGATGCCGCTTTCGTTGCAGCTGATCATTTCAGATTTCCAGTGATTTCTCTCGGCAAAACGCATATACATTCTGCACAGTTCGGCAGCAAAAAGAGCCGCCTCATCGCCGCCTGCGCCGGCGCGGATCTCCACAACCACATTTTTATCATCATTGGGATCTTTCGGAAGAAGCAGGATTTTCAGTTCCTGTTCCAGTTCTTCTTCTTCCTTTTTTGCGGCAGCCAGTTCTTCCTTCAGAAGTTCACGCATTTCTTCATCATTTTCTTCTTCCAGCATCATCACGCTGTCTTCAATGGTCTGCTTTGCTTTTTTATATTTGGTATAAGCTTCCACAATGGGAGCCAGATCTGCCTGCTCCTTCATCAGCCTGCGAAAACGCACCTGATCCTCCGCTACGGAAGGATTATTTAATTCCTGCATGATTTCCTCGTATCGAATCAGAATATCATCCAACTTATCAAACATAGTTCATTCCTCCACTTATATATTTCCCATTACAACACGGTTTAGACCGGCCAGATCGTTTCGGACGCGGATCCCATGGAATCCTTCTCCTTTTAAAATTTCAGAGACCGATTCTGCCTGGTCATACCCGATTTCAAAATAAAGGCTTCCGCCGGGGCGCAGCCGTTTTTTTGCTTCCCTGCTGATCGCGCGGTAAAAATAGAGGCCATTCTCAGGGCCATATAAGGCCTGATATGGTTCATGATCCTTTACCTCCGGTTCCAGCGTTTCAATCACTTCTTTTCGAATATACGGCGGATTCGATACAATCACATCATACGTTCCCTTTGCGTGTTCAAATAAATCTCCGGTATAAAATTCAACTCCGGCATGCAGGGAATCGTTATTTTGCCGGGCAACCGCAATCGCCTGCAAAGAAAGATCCGTCCCCTCCACATGCTCGTAGTGTCCAAGTAAGGCGAGACTGATTGCGATGCACCCGGAACCCGTACACATATCAAGGACAGAAATATCCTTCCGTTTCTGTTCCTCCAAGATGGTTTCCACCAGAATTTCCGTATCCTGCCTTGGTATCAGCACATGTTCATTGACAGCGAACGAAAATCCCATGAATTCCTGGGTTCCGATAATATGCTGCAGCGGGATTCGCTCTGCCCTCTTTTTTATTTTTTCAAAATAGTCCTGAAGGATTTCCTCATCCTGGGTTACGGGGTCTTTCTTATGGATCAGATAATACACCCGGTCCATGGAAAAACATTCCTCCATCAGGTACCAGGCATCCAGATCGTACTCCGCGATGCCTGCCTGTTTTAATCGTCTGGCCCCTTCTTTTAAAAGCTCCTCATATGATCGTTTCAAGTCCATCCTCTAACCTTCTGTATGGAATTCCTCCTTCAGATATGCTCTCCAGTCAAACACTTCTTCCACGGCGGCAATGGCCACCTCGATCATATCATCCGTCGGTTCCTTCGTTGTAATCCTCTGAACCCAAAGCCCGGGCTTGCTGACCAGATTGATGATCGGATGATCGGAATTCCCTGCCAGGCGCAGAATCTCATAAGAAATTCCGGCGATTACAGGGATCAGAAGCACTCTGGTGAGCAGCCGAAGCCACAGGGTATCCACCTGAATTATGATAAATAATATTACACTGATCAATACCACAAAAATCAGGAAACTGGTACCGCAGCGTTTGTGAAAACGGGAGCTTTTTGCCACATTTTCCACGGTCAAAGGCATCCCGTGTTCGATGCAGTTAATACACTTATGCTCGGCTCCGTGGTACATATACACCCGTTTGATATCTTTCATGAGAGAAATGAGCGCAACGTATCCGAGAAAAATACCGATGCGGATCAGTCCTTCCAAAACAGACTGCCAAAATACAGACGGAAGAATCGGCCGCAACAGATTGGAGAGAAACACCGGCGCCATCATAAAGATTACAACGGCCAGCACGATGGAAATGGCCACTGTCAGCCCCATCACCAGTTTTTCAAACCGTTCTCCCAGTTTTTCTGTCAGCCATGTCTCCAGTTTGGACGGTTCCTCTTCTTCCTCTTCCCCGTATATATCCGCTGAAAACGTGAGCGTCTTCATTCCCAGTATCATGGAATCAATGAAGCTGAATATGCCGCGGATAAACGGCAGTCCAAACAGTCGGTATTTGGAGCCCAGACTCTTATACTGCTTCTTCTCTTTTATGATTTCATGATTGGCATTGCGCACGGCCACCGCATAGTCGTCCCGGTTTTTCATCATGATTCCTTCCAGCACCGCCTGGCCGCCGATTCCCGATGATTTCATCCAATATCCTCCATTTTGCTTGTGAATATTAAATGAGGGCCGCTGCAAAAATGCAACGGCCCTCTATCCATGTCCATTGATTACTTTGTAACACCGTACTTACGGTTGAACTTATCAATACGTCCACGGGCAGCTGCTGCTTTCTGCTGACCTGTGTAGAATGGATGACACTTGGAGCAAATTTCTACGTGGATTTCCGGCTTTGTAGAACCTGTCACAAATTCATTGCCGCAGTTGCAGACAACTTTTGCCTGATAATATTTTGGATGGATTCCTTCCTTCATGTTTTTCACCTCTTTAATCATTATTGCTGATGGTTTCCAACCAGCAGCTCTTCTGCTGAAAATTACAGCGTATATAGTCTATCACAGCCATTCCGATTTTGCAAGCACTTTTTCCATTATGATTCGGCATTTTTTGCCATCATCCGAAAAGAGCGCATCCGCCTCTGACACCTCATATCTGCTACATCAGCTTCTTCATAATGTACGCATAAATTTCCTGGCTGTGATTTTTCCAGTTATCACACATGGCGGACGCCTGTTCTTCCCCCGGCACGCTCACATTCACTTCCAGAAGTACGGATTTCCCCTCCCGCACTTCACAGTGTACCACATAATCGTGATCCGTCGATTTATAATAATCCGACACGATCCCTGTTTCATTTCGAAGTTTAAATTTATTATCCTTCAAGAACTGATCCATGTCCTCCACGATGGCTTCTGAAATTTTGTTTCCAAAATAATACAAAACTTCATCGCCCTCTTTTGTCATCTCATATCGGGACGTATTCCGAATGGTTTCCACACGGATCAGATTGGATTCCAGCAGTTCATTCAACACCTGCTGAAAGGTAAAATAATTGGTATATTCTTTATTCAGAAAAAAGTCGGACATCTGTGCATTGGATAGCGGAAAGTTCACTTTTTTCAGCATATATAACACCATGAGCTTATATAATGTAATTGGCTCTGAAAACATGGACTGCTCCCCCTATCTCAAACATTTTGCAGGCAGAGGTCTGTTTCCAGCGCTTTTCCCTGCCAAATATCCTGTTCCTTTAACTTATGATGAATTTGATTCAATACCTGCATTTTCCTGGTACTCCAAAGCGGCGCAATCAGGATATCTTTCGGTCCGTCTCCTGTCAGCCGGTGAATCACGATGGTGTCCGATAGATTGGCGACACAATCCGCCACCGTATCCACATACTCTTCCTGCGTCATGGCACGAAAAACACCGGACCGGTAATCGTCGGCCAGATCCGTTCCCTCCAATATGTGAAGCAGCTGCAGTTTTACACCTTGTATATCTTTTTGATTCAGATAATGAATCGTCTGAATCATGTCCTCCCTGCTCTCTCCCGGAAGTCCCAGAATCGTATGGACGATGACATCCAATCCATGATCCCGAAGTCTGGAAACAGCATCCTCAAAACAGGCCAGAGGATATCCTCTTCGAATATATTCTGCCGTCCGTTCATGCATGGTCTGAAGTCCCAGCTCCACCCATACCGGCTTCCTTTGATTGAATTCTGCCAAAAGCGATACTGTTTCATCGGAGAGGCAATCCGGTCTTGTGGCGATGGAAACCGCCTCAACCAGCGGATGGCTGACTGCTTCCTCGTATACACGTCTCAGATAGGAAACCGGTGCGTATGTGTTCGTATATGCCTGAAAATAGGCGATATATCCGTCGGCATGAAATTTTGTCAGACCCTGGATCCCATGTTCGATCTGCTGTGTGATGGATTCTCTTCTGTCACCGGCAAAATCGCCGGAGCCGCCAGCACTGCAGAAGATGCAGCCTCCTGTGCCAAGGGTACCGTCTCGATTCGGACATGTCATACCGGCATCCAGGGCAACACGATACACTTTTTTTCGGAAAGTCTGCTTCAGATAATAATTCAGAGAATAATACGGTTTTTCGTCCCAACGTTTCATGCCACATTTGTCCCCTCTGCTTTTGTACTGCTTTGTGCTGTTTCAATCGATACGAGTTATGCATCCCGATCAATTTGATATTCCCACGCTTACTACTATAGCAATTTTGAAATTAGTAGTCAAGTTTTCAAAGTTTTTTCTTCCATTTTTTCGCAGAATGCGTTATACTGTATAGGAATGTATACTTAATTTTCTTACAAAAATCTAAAAAACTTTAAATATTAGTTATATCATAATTAAATGATATCCATACAACTTTTAACAATAGCAAAGTGCACATTCATTCTAAATTTATAGTCAAGGAGATCTTTATGCGTGAAAAATTAGCCACTCTTCCATTAACAGAGTTAAAAGAAATCGCAAAAACAAAGGGATTAAAGGGCATCAGTACGATCCGCAAGTCAGCATTGATTGACCGCCTGATGGAAATATACGAAGAGGAGCAGAAGGCTGAGTCCGCACCCGAATCGGTTCAGGAAAAAGAACCGGAATCCAAGCCGTCTGCATCCGTCTCTTCCGGTTCTGAAAAGAATACATCTGCCTCTTCCGGTCATACAGGCAGCCGCTATCATTCTTATAATCATTCTTCTGCAAATACGCATTCCAACACTTCGTACAGCGGCCAGAATACAAACAATTACAATAACAATAATTACGGAAACAATTCCTACAGCTACAACACCAATTCCGCTCCCTATACGAACGGATATGGAACCTATAATCTGAACCGTTCCAATTATAATAATTCCTACAGCAATAACCGTAACTATGACAATTCCGGTGAGAATTACAGAAATAATTCCAATTATAACAATTCCGGCAGTAATTCGTCCTCCAATAATTATAATAATAGCTACGGCAATTCCTACAATAACAACAGGGAAAACTCTTATAATAATAATCGAAACTATGGCCAGAATCGCTATTACAATAATCAGCAGCGTCAAAACTATTACAGCAATGCCAACAGTTCCGTCAATTCGCAGCAGAATCCGGAGCCGAAAGAGTTTAATCCGGCCGCTTTATCGGATATCGACAGCGGCATACCGGCCAATGGAATCCTGGAAGTTATGCAGGATGGTTTTGGCTTTATTCGTTCCGCCAATTACCTGCCGGGGGACAACGATGTCTATGTCTCTCCTTCCCAGATCCGGCGTTTTAATTTGAAGACTGGGGATGTGCTTTCCGGTATGCGCCGTATCCAGGCACCGACCGAGAAATTTGCCGCGCTTCTCTATGTCAATGAGGTAAACGGACTTCCGCCGGAAGAGGCGGAAAAGCGTACGTCTTTTGAAGACCTCACGCCCATCTTCCCGAATTCCAGGCTTCATCTGGAAATGTCCGGAGGCCCGATTTCCATGCGTATTGTGGATCTCATGAGTCCCATCGGCAAAGGTCAGAGAGGGATGATCGTATCTCCGCCAAAGGCCGGAAAAACCACACTGTTAAAGCAGGCCGCCAAAGCGATTACAGCCAATCACCCGAACATGCATCTGATTGTTCTTCTGATTGACGAACGTCCCGAAGAAGTGACAGACATCAAAGAATCCATTGAGGGCGATAATGTGGAGGTGATTTATTCCACCTTCGACGAACTTCCGGAACACCATAAAAGAGTAGCCGAAATGGTACTGGAACGCGCCAAACGTCTGGTGGAACACAAAATGGATGTCGTCATCCTTTTGGACAGCATCACCCGTCTGGCCCGTGCCTACAATCTGACGGTGACTCCCAGCGGAAGAACCCTTTCCGGAGGGTTGGATCCGGCCGCTCTTCATATGCCAAAGCGCTTCTTCGGCGCTGCCCGCAATATGAGGGAAGGAGGCAGCCTGACCGTCCTTGCCACTGCACTTGTGGACACGGGAAGCCGCATGGATGATGTGGTATTTGAAGAATTTAAGGGAACCGGCAACATGGAACTTGTCCTGGACCGAAAACTGTCTGAGAAGCGAATTTTCCCGGCCATCGACATCCTGAAATCCGGTACCCGAAGGGAAGACCTTCTTCTGTCACCGGAAGAGCTGGAAGCGGTAAGTATCCTTCGCAAATCCATCAACGGCATGAAAGAAGAAGAGGCCGTGGAAAAGATTCTGGATCTTTTCACAAAGACAAAAAATAACAATGAGTTTGTGGGCATGGTTAAGAAAATGAGATTTCTTTGATTGGAAACGGATGGCGGTTATCCGCTGAAACAGTCGAAAAGGGAGTACAGCAAAATCACATCGACACAGATTTTGCTGTACTCCCTTTTATTATGAATTAATCTTCCTGTTCCAGTTCACTTCGCGTGATTCCTCTGTGAATCAATTCCAAGGTGGCCTTCAGCTGTTTCAGCTCCACTTGTCCCGGCGCACTTGCCTTACCCACGCAGCCAAACGTCAGCGCAGAGCCAAAGCACTCACCGCTTAGACGGCTGACGATGCCGATTCCGCCCATGGCCATGGTGACCACAGGAATGTCCATCTGTTCCCTGGCATCCAGGGTGGCGCAGAGAAGATTTAAAACATCCCTCTCACAGTTTGGCATCACTGCCAGCTTGGCGATATCCGCCCCTCTTTTTTCCATCTCCTTCAGGGTTTCTGTCATGGCAGCCGGGTCCGGCGTTCGCTCAAAATTGTGGCTGGAAAGAATCACCGGGATCTTAGCCCGATGAGCCGTGCGGATAATCTCATCCACAATTTCGTCCTCATGGGACAGCTCCACATCAATCATATCCGCCATCCCCTCCTGGATTGCGAAGCGGTTTAACTCCAGATATTCCTTTCCGCCGATGGGCTGGTTTCCGCCTTCCTGCCTGCTGCGGAAAGTAAACAGGATCGGGGTATCTTCCAGGATTTCACGGATGGAAACCAGTACCGCTTCCACCTGTTCCCTCTCACTGTAAAAATCGCAGCAGTCAGCCCTCCATTCCACCAGATCCGCGCCCATGGGACTGATCCTCTCTGCCTGTTCTATGACCTCTGAAAATGTCTTTCCCACTATCGGAACACATACCTTCGGCACTTTCATACCGATCTCAATATTTCTGAGACGAACCGTTTTCATACGCATTCTCCGTTTATTTTGTATTTTCCATTAAGTTCGCAAGATTGTTGGCGATCGCTTTGATAAATCCTTCGCTCGTCTCCACCTTCACATCGGGAAGGGTTGTAATACGTGCCAGATCTCCTGTCATCACACCGGACTCCACGGTATCTATGCTTGCCTGTTCCAGCTTATCCGCATACTCCATCAGAGCGGTATTCTGATCCAGTTCTCCGCGCTTACGAAGCGCTCCGCTCCACGCAAAGATCGTAGCGATCGGATTGGAGGAAGTCTTCTCTCCCTTCAAATATTTGTAATAGTGTCTCTGGACGGTCCCATGGGCGGCCTCATACTCATAGACACCTTCCGGCGAAACCAGTACCGATGTCATCATGGCAAGGGATCCGAATGCTGTGGCTACCATATCGCTCATGACATCCCCATCATAATTTTTGCATGCCCATATGTAACCGCCTTCTGATTTAATCACGCGTGCCACCGCGTCATCGATCAGAGTGTAAAAATATTCGATCCCCGCATCTTCAAATTTATCCTTGTATTCCTTATCAAAGATTTCCTGGAAAATATCTTTGAACGTATGATCATATTTTTTTGAAATCGTATCTTTTGTGGCAAACCACAGATCCTGCTTGGTATCCAATGCATAATTGAAACAGCTTCTCGCAAAACTGGAAATGGATTTTTCCGTATTGTGCATTCCCTGAACGATACCAGGTCCGGCAAAATCATGGATCAGTTCCCTTACTTCATTGCCTGCCTCATCGATATAAACCAGTTCCACCTTTCCGGCTGCCGGGATCTTCATCTCCGATGCCTTATATACATCGCCGTAGGCATGACGGGCGATTGTAATGGGCTTTTTCCAGGATTTGACATTGGGTTCAATCCCTTTTACCAGAATAGGAGCGCGAAATACCGTTCCATCCAGGATGGCACGGATGGTCGCGTTGGGACTTTTCCACATCTCCTTCAGGTGATATTCCTCCACACGGGCAGCGTTCGGCGTAATTGTGGCACATTTCACGGCAACACCATATTTTTTTGTGGCATTGGCAGAATCTATGGTTACCTGATCGTTTGTTTCATCTCTATAGGGCAGACCGAGATCATAATACTCTGTTTTCAGATCCACAAAAGGAAGAATCAATTCCTCTTTAATCATCTTCCACAAGATCCGTGTCATCTCATCGCCATCCATCTCCACAAGCGGAGTCGTCATCGAAATTTTCGTCATGTGTGAAATCCTCCTATTCTGTCATCCATTCTTTTTTGTAGATTATACAGCTTTATGACAGATTATGCAAGTAAATTCATCTTTGAATCACCAAAAAATGGCACAATTCTATCTTTTTACTGTCCATATACGGTTTCGACAGACACGGCCGGATAGAAAAATTTCAATATTTCTTCATAGGTTTTGCCTGTCTTTGCCATGGCATCCACCCCGTTCTGCGGCATTCCGATTCCATGGCCATTTCCGCCCCCATAGACCTCATACCCCACCAATTCTTCCTCTTCCCAGATTCCTTCCAGGCAGAAAAAGGCGCTTGGCAGATGATCTCCTTCACTGATCTGCTGTCCCTCTTCCGACATGTTTTGGTACAGTCGGCTGGGAGCTCCCAATAGTTTTCTGATTACGATTTCTTTATTGATATAAACCGTATCTTTCGTTCCTTCGATCTTCAAAAGGGAAACGATACCTCCCGCGCCCCTTTCTGCCACTTCTATGCTTTGTATTTCTCCGATATCCGTTATTTTGGCAGGCGCAAGCACGCCGTTTTCATCCATACTGCAGACTGCCTCCGCGTCGGCATCTTCCAGAGCCTCCAGCCGCTGTCTGAGATAGTCATTCATTTCTTCCAGCTTTATGGTGCAGCGCCAGCGATACCATGCATATCCATTTTCATAGGCAGGATACGTCCAGTCGCGGATGAAATCGCGAAAGACATCTTCATTCTCCAAATGAAGCTCCCCGCCGGAAGGCGAAATGGGCTGTGCGACAATATAGGGATAAGCGGCCGGGTCCGATCCCCATATTGCATTATTCGTCGTGTATCCGCAGGAAGTGGAAAAATAGTATGGCTGCACCACGCTTCCATTATACGTAATCATCTGTCCCCGGGTCTGGCGGACAGCCTCTGTGGATACCTCCTGAGCCGGAATATTATTGTATACCTGATAGGAAGTGCTGTCATCCACATGGGCCTCATATTCCTGAAATACACCGCCGTGAATTTTTCTCCACGCATAACTTCTGGCACAGACTGCCTGCACTTTTGCCGGTTCCAGACCATAGCCGGCGGGCATCTCACTGGGAACCACCAGGCAGAGATACTCCTCCAAATCCACCTCATTCACTACCACGATCCCCTCCTTTTCCAGATAATACTGCATGGTTCCGGGATAGGCAGGCGTTCCGCCTGACCGATGTACGGACAGAAGCTGAATCGTCCCGCCATTTTCTGCTTCGGCCTTTAGTCTGCCTCCGGCAAATTCCAAAAGATTCCTGTCAATGGTCACAAGGCTGCCTGCCTCATACCGCTGTGTTTTTTCCTCATACCCTAAAGTAAATGCCTCGGAACTTGTCATTACGACAGACTCATGGACTTTTCCGCTGTAATCCGATGCCTGAATCAGAACACGGATTTTTTCCCCTTGAGTCTTGTCGGCAGAAGGTTCCTTTATTTCTCCCTCTTCCGGTTCCTCCGGCTCGGAGCTCTGTTCCGTTTCCGTCATACTTTCCTCTCTATGTATGTCTTCGCTTTCCAAGAAAGTCGGCCCTGAATCCGTATTGCTTTCCGCGGCATCTATTCCAAGAATACGGATAATCTCATTTCCGCGGCACAGAACACGGATTGTCCTTCCGCGGTAATAATCCATGGCAAGGCCATCAAACCGATACGTCCCCTGATTCGTTTGTACCTGCCAGGCCTCTGACATATCATTGCTTCTCAATACCTCCCGGATCTCCAGAAGCAAGGGAGAGATTTTTCCGGCTGTATCATAACTTTCTAAAATTCTGTCATATACCCGCCACCAAAGATCTTCCGTCAGAGGTTCTTTTTTCAAATAATCCCAGTCTCCTATGATTTTCAGCCGTTCCAGTATGTGGTACAGCTCTTCCCCCGTCAGACTTCCCTCTGCGCTTTTCTGCGTTGCTTCTATCTCGCTCTCGTCCAGCGTTCCGTTTCCGTAAAGATAATCCATATATGGGACAAACCACCCGTCCTGCTCCTTCACGCCAAACAGGGATACTTCCGAATTCATGCATTCTTCCCTGGTGGCAAACACAAGTGCAATCGCCTTTGCAGCCTGTCCCCTGGTGATTCGATCTCCGGTTTCCTTTCGGTTTATCCGCACAACGGTCACCGCTCCCGCAATTAACAGTACGGCCGCCACCAATAGTCCAAATATACGAATGAGCCGCTTTGGTAATGCCATTTTTGGCAATGCCATTTTTGGCAATGCCATTTTTGGTAATGTCATGCGCCCTCCTGCCGTTTTTTTTGTTTTCTTTTCCAGTTTCTTCCGATAAGCTATATTATGTCATATATCAAAAAATATTCCTGCGGCAGCCTTTTAAAAGGCAGACTTGCACATGTTCCATATGTAAAACAGGAAAAATAAACAGCCGTCTGCCATACCCGGCAAACGGCTGTGTTATCTTTCGTATTTTATAAGATTCTCTTATGTATCTTATATTTTTCTTTTGTATGTATAATCCCAAGGTGCCGTCTCCTGCAGTTTGACGCCTAGCTGTGCTAGGTGGGCAACCGCAACTGGACTTCTGTCTTCCACTCAGAGGAGGCCTGACATCCATACAGCAATCTAGGAATCCCTTTTTATGTCATGTAGGTTCAAAAAAACAGGATTCTCGAACACCCCAGGATTATTATGGTTTTATTATAGACCATATTAGTTATTTTGACAAGGTACATTTCCGAAATTTTTCTTCCAAAAATTATCAATATGTAATCCACTGATATACCATCGGCAGTTTTTCAGGCGGATTTGCCGAAAATGTCAAGGAGTCCAGCAATTTTTTTTCTGCCTCGGCGATACGTTTGGGATCGGAGGTATACAGCGTCGCTATGGGATCTCCCTTTTTCACAAAATCTCCGCATTTTGCTGATAAAACGATTCCGGCTGTGTAATCGATGGAGTCCTCTTTTTTCTCCCGTCCGGCTCCCAAAAGAGAGGCGGTAATGCCGCACCCTTCCGCATCCATATGGCTGATATAGCCCTCCTGCGGGGCGGTCACTGTTTTTTCTGCGGAAGCTTTCTGGAACCGCTGCGGATAATCGATCAAATCAGGATCGCCGCCCTGGGCAGCCACCATTTCTTTCCATTTTTTCAATGCCTTTCCGGAATACAGGGAGTCCTTGGCCAGCTCCCGACATTCGTCCCGGGTCCCTTTTTCTGCCAGAACCAACATCTCGGCGGCCAGATCAATGCATAATTCAGTCAAATCCTTTGGACCGTGTCCATTCAGCGTTTCTATGGCTTCTATGATTTCCAGCGTATTGCCGATGGCGTTCCCCAGCGGCTCATCCATATTGGTGATCATCGCTGAAACCTTACGGCCGACATGGCGGCCAATGGCTGTCATCTTCTTTGCCAGAGCGACCGCATCCTCCAGATTTTTCATAAATGCTCCGCTTCCCGTCTTCACATCCAGAAGGATGGCATCGCTGCCGGATGCCAATTTTTTGCTCATGATGGAAGAGGCGATCAGAGGAATGCTCTCCACCGTCCCGGTAACATCCCGGAGGGCATACAATTTTTTATCGGCCGGCACCAGATTGCCGCTTTGTCCCGCCACGCTGATTCCATGCTGATTTACAATTTCAAAGAACGTATCCCTGTCCAGATTCGTCTGAAACCCGGGGATCGCCTCCAGCTTATCGATGGTGCCTCCGGTGAATCCCAGGCCGCGTCCCGACATTTTTGCCACTTTGACGCCGCATGCCGCCACCATGGGGCCGATGATCAGAGTTGTCTTATCTCCCACACCTCCGGTGCTGTGTTTATCCACTTTACAGCCCTGAATCGGAGATAAATCAGCCATATCTCCGGAACGTGCCATCAGCATGGTAAGATTCCCCAGCTCCTCATCGCTCATTCCCTGATAATAAATTGCCATCAGCAGGGCAGAAACCTGATAATCCGGAATTTCACCTTTCACATAACCGTCGATCCAAAAGGAAAGCTCCTCCTTCGTCAGATGCTGTCCATCCCGCTTCTTTACAATCAACTCCAACATTCGCATAGTAAACCCTCCATTTCTGCGGCTTTTTAGCCGCGCACATAATCTGGCCCAAAACTATGGGGAAGCAATTCCTCCAGTGTCATTTTTTCATAATCCTGTTCGGATCTTGCCATTATTACAAAAAACTGAGAGGGATCGCAAAATTCACGCAGCACCTGACGGCAGATCCCGCAGGGCGGACAATACACACAGTCCTCCCCGTCTCTTCCTCCCACGATGGCGATCCCTTTCCAATCCCTTTTCCCATCACTGACGGCCTTAAAAGCGGCGGTGCGTTCCGCGCAATTTCCGGCCGGATAACTGGCATTTTCTATATTACACCCCAAATAGACACTTCCGTCTTCACATAACAAAGCGGCTCCTACTAAAAAATGGGAGTAGGGGGCATATGCCTCCTTCCTCCCATGGAAAGCCAGCCGAATAAGTTCCTGATCCTGCATGACCTTTACCTCTTATAATTTCCAACTATTTCTTCGGTTCCTTCTTCTCCTGCTTCTTTTTACATTTGACACAATCATGGCGATAATCGCTGCGAGCACCAACACGATGGCAGCCACCAAAAGGACGATGATCAGCATACTGTTGCTGATGCCTGAAAGGAAATTATCGCCGGAAGAAGAGGAATTTTCTGAATCCCTGACGGAAACATCCGCCGACTGCCCTTCTTGAATGTCTCCCGTGCTGTCCGAACCGGAGGCGTTCATCTGCGCGCCCTGACCATCAGTGAAATTGGTTTCCACAGGCGTACTTTCCACGGGAAATGATTCCATGGAATCGGCTGTCGTCTCTTCCATCGCCGTCTCAGCCGCCGTTTCCTCCGGCGCTGTGCCGATGCCGTCCGGATCCTGAGTCGTCAGATACTGGCTGCTGATATAGTATTCGTCTTCTCCGATTTTTACCTTGCTCCAGCCCTCATACGTCGCAATGCGCTCCACTGAATCTCCGGTCTCCAGAAATCCCTTCTCACTGGCATACGTACTTGGAAATTCACGGATTTTTACATTTCCCGTGGCCCATACGGTCTCATCCTTTTCCTCCCATTGAACAGGAGGAAGATCACCCTCCAGGATATTGAATCCGTATTCCAGCAAAATCTCAGTATCCAGATAGAACTTATCATTATTGGACTTCATTACCACAGATATCAGAGTATGTCCATTGCGCTCCGCAGCCGTGAGAAGCGTTCTTCCCGCCTCCGCCGTGTTTCCGGTTTTTCCGGCAAATACTCCTTCAAACGGCAGCTGTCCGTTTACCATCTTGTGTCCCATGGACAATGCTCTCGCTCCGGTCATATTCGTCGCCGGAATGGTATAGGTAGCTGTAGAATCGATCTCCCGGAAGGTGGGGTTCTCCAATGCCGCCTGATAAATCAGGGCCATATCATGGGGCGTCGTGTAATGATTCGGATCATGCAGGCCATGGGCATTGACAAAGTGGGAATTTGTCGCTCCCAACTCCTTTGCTTTTTCATTCATCATCTCTGCGAATGTATTGATGTCTCCGCCAATATATTCCGCCAGAGCATTGGCACATTCATTTCCGGAACTTAACAGCATGCCATACAGCACATCACGGACCGTCATCTGTTCACCGACCATTCCTTTGGGAGGCATGGTGGAACTGTTGGCGGTGCAGGAGTTGATCGCCCAGTCAGAAAATGTGATCGTATCATCCAGATTGTCACAATTTTCCAATGTTACGAATGCGGTCAATACTTTCGTAATACTGGCCGGATAAAACTGTTCATCCATGTTTTTGTGAATGATAATTTCTCCTGTATCCGTATCCATGACACAGTAGCCCTCGGCAAATACGTCCGGCCCTTCCAGCTCTGCCCTCACTTCGCCCAGATCCAGGCCAAACAGCATGGACAGGGATACGATCACTGCCATTATCATACTTACTAATTTTTTCATTTTTCTTTCCGACTCCATCTTTCGTTTTCTTCTCCGCCGGGGCATAACCCATCTTCCCAGACGTCTGCCGTACTGAAACACATCTTAAAGCAGTAGATACATTATAAATTATTTCACAAAAAACCGCAAGGTCAAATTTATACATTCTTTTCCAGACCTTGCTCACTGATATTGGCTATGGTGTTTTTCATATGGGCATTGGCAAGCAGCTCTGCCTTCTCCTTATTTTTTTCCCGTATGGCTTCCAGTATCGCCTTATGTTCTTCATTGAAAAGCTCACTTCTCCCCGGGCTCAGCAGGGATGCCTTTCTGACCCGCTCCACATAATGGTGAAAATCCGAAAGCACGTGCTTTAACATTCGGCTTCCGCTGGCTTCATACAGAATTTCATGAAATTGATTATCCAGTTCATATAATTTTTCCAGATTTCCCTTTTTTACATGGAAGTCCGTCAGATAGGCAATCTCTTCCAATTTATTCAGCTGTTCTTCATTGATCCGTTCCGCCGCAAACCGGGCACATAATCCTTCCAGGAGCGACCGCATACTATAGATATCTTCCATATCCTCGGCCGTAATCCCTATGACGTAGGCACCTTTATTCGGTATAATCTTTACAAGCCCCTCCAGTTCCAGCTGACGAAGGGCTTCCCTGACAGGAGTACGGCTGACACCCAGCTCAGCTGCCAATGCCGTCTCCTTCAGTTCCTCTCCTTTTTTGTATTCTCCGGAGAGAATATTTTCACGAATGGACTGGAAAACCCTTCCCCGGAGAGAGTATTTATCACTTACTTCCTCGTTTATTTTTGCTTCTTCTTTTTTGCTCACCGCATTTTCCTCATTTCAGTGTCACATTCAATTCTTCGCAATACTGATCAATCTTTTCGATCAGTTCATTATCCGAAATCACCGTCACACGCCCATCGGCATATTCTTCATCCACCCATGCCTTCAGCTTTTCCACCAGCGGATGCGTTTTCTCTATCTTCAGCTCGTCATTCAGGCGATAATACGTATTGATCCAGTGGGCGATTCCTGCCAGACCGGATGTGTTGGATACGGCCACCAGAGCCGGGCGATTTAAAAATTTTCCCGTATCAAAGATGTTATAGATTTCTTCATTCTTCAATAGTCCGTCGGCGTGGATCCCCGCGCGGGTTACATTGAAATTCTTTCCGACAAACGGTGTTCTCTCCGGAATATGCTCGCCCAGTTCTTTTTCAAAATATTCTGCCAATTCCGTGATCACCGTCGTATCCATCCCGTCCAGACTGCCTTTTAACTGTGCATATTCAAATACCATGGCTTCCAGAGGTGTGTTTCCGGTTCGCTCTCCGATTCCAAACAGAGAAGTATTCACACCGCTGCATCCATAAATCCATGCGGTGGTGGAATTGGTCACCGCCTTATAGAAGTCATTGTGACCATGCCATTCCAGATTTTCCGACGGAACCCCGGCATGGGTCGTCAGACCATAGATGATTCCCTGTACCGAACGAGGCATCACAGCTCCTGAGAAATTCACGCCGTACCCCATCGTATCACAGGCACGAATCTTCACCGGTATCTTATACTGATCCTGAAGGCGCATCAGTTCCAGGCAGAATGGAATGACAAATCCAAACAAATCGGATCTTGTAATATCCTCCAAATGGCAGCGGGGACTGATCCCAAACTCCAGGCATTCTCTGACAATATGAAGATAGTGGAACATGGCCTGCTGACGTGTCATTTTCATTTTATAAAAAATGTGATAATCGGAGCAGCTTACCAAAATTCCCGTTTCCTTTAAGCCGATATCTTTTACAAGCTGAAAATCCTTTCGATTGGCGCGAATCCAGCTGGTCACTTCCGGGAACTGATAGCCCCGTTCCAGGCATTTGTATACAGCATCTCTGTCTTTCTTTGTATACAGGAAAAATTCACAGGCACGCACCAATCCGTTGGGACCGCCCAGACGGTGCAGATAATCGTAGATCGTCACAATCTGTTCTGTCGTATATGGCGCACGGGACTGCTGGCCATCGCGGAAGGTGGTATCCGTAATCCATATATTTTCCGGCATGTTGTGGGGAACGATACGGTTATTAAATGCAATCTTAGGAATTTCATCATAGGGGAACAGATTGCGGAAGACATTGGGAACCTCCACATCTTCCAGATGATAAATATGCTCCTCCAGTTCCAAAAGATTGGTATGATGATTCATTACTACAGGTCTGTTGTCCATATCCTTTTCTCCTTTCGCGGCCTTCCGTCTCCGGCTGTCTTTAGCTGTCGGCCATTTGTTTGTGTATCATTGTATACAATAATACACTTCGCGTCAATACCTCTTCTCTATTTTTTTGAAGATTTCTTCATCTTTGTGCAATATCACCATGGTAAAGCGCTCGTGCAACAACAAAAAGGGGGTTGCAAAATTCGCAACACCCCCTTTTCCTGATGTGCGCCTGGCGGCGCACGTTTCTAATGGGTGAAAGTCCCGAATCCGCCCGGTAGCGGGAAGGATATAGCCGAAGGCAAGGGTGTCCATCGTGAGATGGAATCTGAAGGAAGCCGGATGTGGGGAACCTACTAACCTACGGGCAAACCTCTGGTCTGACGAACAGAAACCGCATATAAGGCTGTGCATGAGGGTAAGTCTGCATCTCAAGATGAAGCCCGATAGCTACACGGAATCATGTGCAGTAAATGCGGCAGATATATGGAGGAAAAGAAACGTGTGGTACCCAGGGAGGTCTGTGCGGAACGTTCCGAAAGGAATAACCGTTATTGAGAGATAACGCTGAACGCACAGAAGTCAGCAGAGGTCATAGTAGCTGTCTTTCAGCGAAGGGCCGGGGCTTTTATGATTTAGCCACAGCCTATCAGTCTGTGCACATCAACTATTGAAACCGCCGTGTACCGAACGGTACGCACGGTGGTGTGAGAGGACGGCGGCTAATCACCGCCTCCTACTCGATTCCGTTAAAAATCATGCAGAAGGGACGCGATATGAATCTGCCCCCATCCCTGATGGGCAAAGGGCAGAGAAATATCCTTGGCCGTCCGTTTCAAATGCAGTTTCACTTCCCCATTTGTCATGTCCGGATACTTTTCCAGCAAAAGCGCAATCGCTCCGGATACAATGGGAGTGGACATGGACGTCCCGCTTTTCACCGCATAGGGCTTTTTATTCCGCTGAGTTATGGCATTGGTGGAAATAATATTGGTTCCGGGAGCCACGATTTCCGGTTTGCAGATGCAGCTGTCCGTCGGACCCTTCCCGGAATAATTCTGAAACTCCCGCCCTGTTTCATCCACCATGAATTCATCATCGCTGGATCCCACCGTGATGACGCTGCGCAGGATCCCGGGCGTCGTAATACATGGGCGTTTCCGTCCGCCTTCATTTCCGGCAGCCACACATACCACCAGCCCCGCTTTCCATAGAAGATCCACTGCCTGCACCAATTCCGTATTTTCATTCATGCCTTTCATGGAAAACGCTCCCACAGAGATATTGACGATACGGATGCCATACTCGTTTGCGTGATCCAGAATCCACTGGATTCCCTTCACCATGGTCCCGATCTTTCCGTTTCCTCTTCTGTCTAAAACCTTCACTGCCGCGATTCCGGCCTCCGGCGCCACACCGCGGATGCGTCCCTTTGACAGGGTTCCATCCCCTGCGATGATGCCTGCTACATGGGCTCCGTACCCGTTAAACCGCAAACTGGCTGTTGTACAATTCGGCGTAGAACCCTCCCTTTGCCAAAAGGCTTTCATGGGTTCCCTGTTCGATGATTTTTCCGGCTTTCATGACCAGAATCACATCCGCCTCCTGTATGGTGGAGAGACGGTGGGCCACAATAAAGCTGGTGCGCCCTTCCATCAGGCGTCCGAAGGCCTGCTGAATCTTAATCTCTGTTCTGGTATCGATGGAAGAGGTGGCCTCATCCAGAATCAGCATCGACGGCAGACAGAGCATGACACGGGTAATACAGAGAAGCTGCTTCTGTCCCTGGGACAGGCTTCCTCCATCTTCCGCAATCACCGTATCATAGCCGTTGGGAAGTCTTCGGATAAAACTGTGAGAGTGGGCCGCCTTCGCAGCGCGGATCATCTCTTCTTCCGTGGCGTCCGGCTTTCCCATGAGCAGATTCTCCCGTATGGTTCCGGCTTTCAGCCAGGTTTCCTGGAGAACCATGCCATAGCTTAAGCGCAGGCTTTTCCTTGTCAGGTTCCGGATGTCATATCCGCTGACCTTGATCTGACCGCTGTCCACATCATAAAACCGCATTAAAAGGTTAATAATCGTCGTTTTGCCGCATCCCGTGGGCCCCACGATGGCGATTCTCTGTCCTGGCTTTACAGCCAGGTTAAAGTCTTCGATCAGTTTTTGCTCCGGTACATAGGAGAAGCTGACATGGTCCAATTCCACCGTGCCGTCGGCATGTTCCAGCTCCACCGCGTCGGCTGGTTCCGGTGTCTGCGGCTCTTCTTCGATCAGCTCAAAAATCCTTCCGGCACAGGCCAGGGCATTCTGAAGCTCTGTCACCACACCGGAAATCTCGTTGAATGGCTTCGTGTACTGATTGGCGTAACTTAAGAAACAGGAAAGCTGGCCGACGCTGATCCCGCCCATGATGGCGGAAAACGCACCGGCGATTCCCACTCCGGCATAAACAAGGCTGTTGACAAAGCGTGTGGCCGGATTGGTGATGGAAGAAAAGAAGGTAGCCCGCAGGGAGCAGTCCCGCAGCCGTTCATTGATTTCATCAAACTGTTCCAGCACATCCCCTTCTTTCCCGAAGGCCTGGACCACCTTCTGATTTCCGATCATCTCATCGATCAGAGCGGTCTGATCCCCTCTGGCTTCTGACTGGGCTTTAAACATGGAGAAGGTTCGTTTGGCGATAAAGCTTGCCACAAATAAAGACACCGGCGTGATGCATACCACCACCAATGTGATCTTCACATCCACGGAAAGCATGAACAGAAGGGTTCCGAGGATGGTGATCACCCCTGAGAAAAACTGTGTAAATCCCATCAGAAGCCCGTCGGCAAACTGATCCACATCGGCGATGACACGGCTCACCACTTCCCCGTAGGAATGGTTATCAATATATTTTAAAGGCAGAATTTCCAGCTTATGGAACGCTTCGTTTCTCACATCGCGGATGATGTGGTACGTCATCTTATTGTTGCACACATTCATGACCCACTGCGCCACACCGGCGATTCCCATGACGATGGCGATCCGGATTAAAATCGCAGTGATTCCCTCAAAATCCACGAGGCCTTTATCGATGATCAAATCAATGGCATCCCCTGTCAGAATCGGAATATACAGAGTAATGGCCACGGAAACGGCGGCCAAAATGATGGACAGGGCCAGGAAAAACCAGTATTTGCGGATATGGCGAAGCACTTTTATGAGAATCTCTTTCTGCCTGCTTTTTCTTTTTGTGTCAGTTCTGTTTTCACCCATGTGTTACGCCTCCTTTCCCTGTACAAAATCGGTCTGCGATCCGGTGGTCTTTTTAAACTGTGAGTAATAGATTTCCTGATAAACGGAACAGCTGTTTAGCAGTTCTTCGTGAGTGCCGATGCCTGCCATCATACCGTCATCCAGCACAATGATCTGATCCGCATGCTGGATGGAAGCCGCTCTCTGGGAAACGATGAATACGGTCGGCTGATGTTCCATCTCCCGTATGGATTTTCGCAGTCTGGCATCTGTGGCAAAGTCCAGAGCGGAAGCGCTGTCATCCAAAATCAGAATATCGGGCTTGCGGATCACAGCCCTGGCAATGGTCAAACGCTGCCGCTGTCCTCCGGACAGATTTTTTCCTCCCTGTGCCACAACGGCATCCAGTCCGCCTTCTTTGCTTTCCACAAATTCCATGGCCTGGGAGACGCGAAGCGCCTCCTTCATTTCCTCCTCTGTGGCATCGTCTTTTCCCCAGCGCAGATTCTCGCGGATGGTACCGGCAAACAATACTGCCTTCTGAGGTACGATTCCGATCCGCCTTCGCAGACCATCCAGAGAAAATTTCCTGACATCCGTTCCATTGATGCAGACGGATCCTTCCGTCACATCATAGAAACGCGGAATGAGATTCACAAGGGATGTCTTTCCCGAACCGGTTCCGCCGATGATGCCGACGGTTTCCCCCCGTTTCACATGAAAATCAATATCCGTAAGGGAGGGGGCGCCGGCATTCTTATATTTCAGCGTAACGTGGTTGAAATCCACGATGGTCTCTCCCTTTCGTTCCCATCCGTTTACCGTGTCTGCCGGTTCCGTCAGGCTGGCATGGATTTCAAAAACGCCTTCAATTCTCTTGGCACAGGCCAGAGCCTTTGTAATATTGATGATCAGATTGGCCAGTTTCACCAACTCCACCAGGATCTGAGACATATAATTGACCAGAGCCACCACTTGCCCCTGGGTCAGCACACCGGAATCCACCTTCCACGCCCCCGTCCAGATCAGGGCCATGATGGCTCCGTTGACGATGACGAAGGTGAGAGGATTCATCAGCGCAGAGATACGGCCCACAAACATCTGAACCTTTGTCAAAGCCTGGTTGCTTTCCTCAAAGCGGCGTGTCTCCTCCTCTTCCTGATGGAAGGCCCGGATGACCCGGACACCAGTCAGGTTTTCTCTGGTAATTTCCAGAACACTGTCCAATTTTCCCTGCACCTTCTTGTACAAGGGAATGCTGGCGATCATAATGCCGAATACCACGATGGACAGCAGCGGAATCGCCACCACAAAAATCAGCGCCGCCTGTACATCGATGGTGAACGCCATCACCATCGCTCCCAATACGATAAACGGGGACCGGAGGAACAGACGCAGCACCAGATTGACACCATTCTGCACCTGATTGGAATCGCTGGTCATACGGGTGATCAGCGTGGACGTCCCCTGGGTATCCATCTCTGTATATCCCAGCTTCTGGATATGGGCGAACAGCGCATATTTCATCTTGGCCGCAAATCCAGTGGCAGCTTTGGCCGCAAAGTACTGGGCGGTAATGGAGCAGGTCAGGCCGATGACAGCCAAAAGCAGCAAAAGACCTCCCATGCGCAGGATGTATCCCACATCTTTGCTGCTGATACCGGTATCAATCATATCCGCAACCACGAGGGGGACGAAAAGCTCAAAGGAAGCCTCCAGCATCTTAAACAGCGGCGCCAAAATACTTTCCTTCTTATAATCCTTCAAATATACCAATAAACGTTTCATAAATTTTTCTTCTCCTAGACAAATCTGTGCAAGCAGCCATGCGGCTCTCTGCCATTCACTGTCCCATCATCCGAGTACTTCCATGGCATAAAGCCGGACACGACAGCCGGACCATACCTCCCTCGGAATCAGCTTCAGACGTTTGATTTGTTTTCCAATCGGTATTTTATTCAAACGCTGATAATTATTGTTCACTTCTTTAAACGGTACAAACGTACCGTCCCCATAATCCAGCCATACTTCATACGATTTCAGAATCGTTCCCGGCACAGTGACAGGTTTGTCATCCAAAAAGATGTTGCATTTCGTGGGAAACTTTTGGATATACCATTTCTGCTCCTTCCAGGTGGTCCGGTTCAGATCGCTGTCCATCACAAGGCGCAGAAAACGCACCGCCCTCTTTTGAGGCAGGGTAAGAATCAGCTCATCTCCCGTCGTCCCCTCCCAGGCATGATCGATACCGTCGACCATGCGTTCCACACCGTCCATCAGCACAGACGCATCGGTCTTCCTGGAAGGATCGTTTCCCGCCGCTGCCTGGATTGCGGCCCCTTCCATGACTGCGTCCATTTCCTTTCGGTTCCATGGAAGATAGCAGTCATCCTCCATCAAAGCCTGCTTCAGCTCGCGGATATGGCATTTGGAAATATCCCTGGGCTGGCAGTGATGGCGGACACAAAGAGATGCGGCTGTCCCCACGGCCTGCCCAAGAAGGGCACAGGTCCCCATGACACGGGCGGATGCGTTGGCCACATGGGTCGCGCTGATATTCCGTCCGGCAAAAAACAGGTTATCAATGTTGACGGAGTAGACACAGCGGTATGGAATCCCATAGGGGGATGGGGCCGGATGCCAGATATTCGGCCGTTCCTTCGTCTCGAAGCCCCTGGGATCGTGATCGTCCATGGTCCAGCCGCCATAGGCGACCAGGTCCTCAAATCGTCCTTCGCTTCGCACATCATTTTGATTCAGAATATAATCCCCCACATACCGGCGGCTCTCCCTCTTTCCGGGAAGAAATCCCATCCAGTCCAGATCCCAGCAGGAGGCTTCCACTTCGTTCCCATTCTTGATAAAATCCCACACGCCGTAGGCGATGCGGATCAATTCATCGCGAAGCTCTTCCGCGTCGTGGATGGCATCTTTTGTTCCTCCGATCTCCATCCACCAGAAATTATCATTGGTCCATTTTTCCGGCGAAGAAAAATTGATGCGGTACGGAAAATCTTCTTTGGTGTAGTGATAGGCCCATTTGGGCGCGCGAAATGTCACCGGATGGTTCGTCTGCCTTGCCTGAATCAGACAGGACAGCCCCATGGTGTGAGTATCACTGGTCTCAGGGGCGATATCCTCCCCGAATTCTTCCCTGCCTTCCCGTCCCATTCTCCACTTTGCCCCGGTCAAAGGTGCCAAAATGCTGTCGCCGGAACAATCCGAGAAGTAATCGGCGCTCACCGTATGCCAGGTCTGCGTCGTCGTCTGCCATCCCGTGACAGATACGATCCTGGTACTGTCCATCTTCGCCTGACAGCAGGAACAGTTCAGCAGCAGTGTAATATTCTTCTCTTCTTTTACCAGGCCGAACAGCACGCTGTCCCAGATAGAAAAATTCATATCCGGATTACGGTAACTGTTTTCCAGAGCAATCTCCTCCAAAAGCCCGGTCTCTCTGACATTTTCCCCTTCCGCGCCCCGGATCCACATGCGGATTTCGCTGGACGCATTTCCGCCCAGCACCGGGCGGTCATGCATCAGCACCACCGATATCCCTCTTCTGGCCGCCGAAACAGCGGCTGCCATACCGGCCAGTCCTCCGCCGACCACGCAAAAATCAGCCTTATGTACGACGGTTTTCAAACTTTTTTCATCCTGATCTGTAATCATTATATACCCCAACTTTCCATACGTTTTCCAACATCGGTTCCCAATGATAGTCCAATCATTTATCAAACTTCAGCCTTCCGGCACAGCTTTGCAGCGGTCAGCGCTCTCCGGTCAAATGATACGGAGTCACCTGATAAACGTAGTAATTGAGCCAATTCGTATAAAGCGTATTGGCATGTCCTCTCCATGTCAAAAGCGGTGTCGTATCCGGATCATCATTTTCATAGTAATTTTCCGGCACCTGGATATCGATTCCCTTTGCCAAATCCCTTCGGTATTCGGCATCCAGAGACATGCGGTCATATTCCGGATGACCGAACAGAAAAATATGACGGCCATCTTTGCTTTTCACCAGATAGACGCCCGCTTCCTCTGACTCCGCCAAAAGCTGCAGATCCGCATGTTCCACCACATCTTCCCTTCTCACCCCGCTGTAGCGGGAATGGGGTGCATCAAACACATCATCAAAGCTTCTCATCAGAGGATCGCAGCGGTCCAGCACGCGATGCCGGTAAATTCCAAACAATTTTTTGTCAAACTGGACTTTTGGTATGCCAAAATGATAATACATACCGGCCATGGCTCCCCAGCAGACATACAGGGTGGATGTCACATGACGTTTTGTCCACTCCATAATCTGTGTCAGTTCCTCCCAGTAATTGACCTGTTCGAACTCCATATCCTCCACAGGCGCGCCCGTCAGGATCATACCGTCGTAGAAGTTTTCCCTGATCTGATCAAATGTGGTATAAAATTTATTGATATGACTGGCCGGTGTATTTTTAGAATGATGGGTGGATACATTCAAATAGGTGACATTGACCTGAAGAGGCGTGTTGGACAGGGCACGAAGAAGCTGTGTCTCATAATCCGGCTTCACCGGCATAAGGTTTAATATCAGAATTTCCAGCGGGCGGATCTCCTGCATTTCCGCCCGGTTCATTCCCATCATAAAAATATTTTCCGACTCCAGTACCGCTCTGGCCGGAAGATCATTCTCCACTCGTATCGGCATACGTACCTCCTATGAAATCATCTTCAGAAATAATCGGTATTCCCAGTTCCTTGGCTTTTCTGTTCTTGGATGAGGTGCTGTCCGCATCATTATTGATGAGGTAATCCGTCTTGGATGTCACAGACCCCGTCACCTTGCCGCCCCGCTCTTCGATATAGGCTTTCAGGGCATCCCGGTTGGCAAAATGGTGAACCGCGCCTGTGATGACGAAGGTCTTTCCTTCCAGCGTCTGTTCCTCTCCCGCTTCCTCCTTCTGGATTTCCACTTCGTCCAAAAGCCGGTCCAGACATTGGGATTTCTTTGGATCTGCAAAATAATCCGCAATCCCTTCTGCCAGAACAGGGCCGATGCCGTCAATCTCCGTTAATTCTTCCAACGAAGCGCTGCGGATTTTGGAAATATCATACTGAAATGCCTTGCTCAAAACCTTCGCATTGGCCACACCGATGCCGGGAATCCCCAGACCGTAGAGAAGGCGCTCCAGCGTCGTCTTTCTGGCTGCTTCTATGGAATCCATCATGTTTTGGTAGGACTTTTCACCGAATCCATCCATCGCAACAATGGTGTCTTTGTGTTCCTCCAAATGGAAGATATCCGCAAATTCCCGGATAAAGCCATGGGCAATGAATTTTTCCATAGTAGCTTCGGAAAGTCCGTCCATATTCAGGGCGTTTCGGCTGACAAACAGTTCAAATGCCTTGATCTGTTTGGCCTGGCATTCCGGGTTGGTACAGTACAGACATTTCACATCTGCCGTCTGCCGTATTTCCGTCTTTCCGCCGCAGACGGGACAGACTTCGGGGATCTTCAGGCGGCCGCTTCTGGTGAGGTTTTCTGCGATCTGAGGAATGATCATGTTGGCTTTATAGACGGTGATGACATCGCCCTCTCCCAGTTCCAGTCCTTCCATGATGGATATATTGTGGACACTGGCACGGCTTACCGTCGTTCCCTCCAGCTCCACAGGATCAAAGACGGCCACCGGATTGATTAAACCGGTGCGGGACGGACTCCACTCGATATATTCCAGTTTTGTCTCAGCCGTCTCATCTTTCCACTTGAATGCGATGGCATTTCGCGGAAACTTTGCCGTCCTTCCAAGGGATTCCCCATATGCGATATCTTCCAGGAGCAAAACCAGGCCATCGGAGGGGATATCATTCTGCGCAATCGCTTCAGAGAACCATCCCACCCGCTCTGCCACATTCCGGGAATCCACCAGAAAATGCTCCACCACATCAAACCCCTGACGCTTGAGCCAGTCAAACTGTTCCATGCGGGAATTTTTAAAATCCACGGGAGTTCCGTTTTCTTCTGCCTGGATCAGGGCAAACACCATGAGATTCACATTTCGCTTTGCCGTAATCTCACTGTTTAACTGGCGGACCGATCCGGCACAGAGATTTCTCGGATTCTTATATTTGGCATCCATGTCCGCGATCTCTTCATTCATTCGCTTGAAATCCGAATAACGGATCACGGCCTCCCCGCGCACCACCAGATTTCCCCGGAAAGGAATCTGAAGCGGAAGATTTTTAAATGTCCTGGCATTGGGCGTCACGACCTCTCCCACTTCTCCATTTCCCCTGGTCACGGCTTTGGAAAGCTTTCCATCCTGATAAGTCAGGACAATGGTGAGCCCGTCCAGTTTCCAGGATAACACACCCGTTTCCGATCCCAAAAATTCCGCGAGCCGTTCCACATCCTTTGTCTTATCCAGAGAAAGCATGGGACTTTGATGTACCTCTTTCGGCAGTTCGCTTAAAACCTCATACCCCGCTTTCTGCGTGGGGCTGCCTGCCAGAACCGTACCTGTCTCCTGTTCCAGGGAGACCAGTTCATCATACAGTGCATCGTATTCATAATTGCTCATGATCTCCCGGCTCTCCTGGTAGTATGCCTTTCCGGCTTCATCCAGAACCGCTATCAATTCTTTCATTCGATCTGTCTTGCTGCTCATTCTGATTCCATGCCCTTCCTGTCACTCATTTTCCAGAAACATACGCTTCATCTGACGCAGTTCCTTTTCGGTCACATTGCGGTAATGCCCCAGCGGCAGGTTGCCCAGCCGAATATTCATCACACGTACCCTTTTTAGTTTCTCTACCCGGTAGCCAAAATATTCACACATTCTTCGGATCTGCCGGTTCAGTCCCTGGGTGAGTGTAATGTGAAACTCCCGGTTTCCGCTCTTTTCACAGGAACACGGTTTCGTGACTGTATCCAGAATCGGCACGCCATTTCGCATTCCATTTAAGAATTTTTCCGTTACCTGTTTATTGACCACCACCACGTATTCTTTTTCATGATTGTTGCTGCTTTTCAGAATTTTATTGACCAGATCTCCATTGTTCGTCATCAAAATAAGCCCCTCGGAATCTTTATCCAAACGGCCAATGGGATAGATCCTTGTGGGATACTGAACAAGATCCACAATGTTTTGTTCCGTCTCGAATTCGGCCGTCGTGCAGACCACACCCTTTGGTTTGTTGACCGCAATCAAGACATCTTTGACTTTTTTCTTTGTCACGGGCTCCCCGTTGACCGTAATCTCGTCCTCGGGCAGAACCTTCATCCCCAGCACTGCTTTCTGGCCATTCACCAGAATTTTCCCTTCCTCGGTCAGGCGGTCCGCTTCCCTTCTGGAGCAGATCCCCTTCTCGCTCAGATATTTATTCAATCGGATTGCTTCCTGATTCATGGTATTCCTCATTTCCTTATATTCTTGATCTTTTCTATTTTACTATGATCTTTTTTTTATTGCAACCCAATAATACAGGGATTCCGTTTATTCCCGCGTCTGTGGCAGGACAAACGCAGGAATGAATAGTAAACAAAAAAAGAGTCAGGAAAATCTACTCTTCCTGACTCTTTTTGCCATGGTATAATTCCAATCTCCTGAATATGCGTTTTTATGCGTTTGCTTCTTTTGCTTTGCCCTGGTTTTCCGGCTTTTGCATTATCCCAGAGCCACATCCAAAAGCATCATGATCAAAAAGCCTGCCATCACGCCCAGGGTTCCCGTATTGGAGTGTTCGCCCAGATGGGCTTCCGGAATCAGTTCTTCCACTACCACATACATCATGGCCCCGGCCGCAAAGGACAGCAGCCATGGCATCAGAGGCTGAATGCTGCCTGCGGCAAGCACAACCAGGATGCCGAATATGGGCTCCACGATTCCAGACATGCTCCCGTAAAAAAAGGCCTTCTTCCTGGAAAATCCCTCCTGACGCAAAGGCAGGGAAATCGCGGCTCCCTCCGGAAAATTCTGTATTCCGATTCCAAGAGCCAATGCCAATGCGGCAGATAAAGCCGCCGGTTCCGCATGGTGCTGTGCCGCCAGCGCATAGGAAAGCCCCACTGCCATTCCTTCCGGTATATTATGCAGTGTCACTGCCAAAACCAGAAGAGTCGTGCGCTTCCAAGAGGAATGCAGACCTTCCGGATTTTTCTCTCCCAGGTGCAGATGGGGAAGCAGACCATCCAGAAGGATCAAAAATCCGACTCCCAGGGCAAAACCTCCCACGGCCGGTATCCAGCCGATTCCCCCGGCCGCCTCCGCCTCTTCTATGGCAGGAATCAGAAGACTCCATACCGAAGCGGCGATCATGACTCCCGCCGCGAATCCCAGAAAAATCTTCTGCACATTTGCTTCTATCTTCCTTCGGAAGAAGAATACCATGGCGGCTCCCAATGTCGTCATCAAAAAAGTAAATCCGGTTCCACCCGCTGCCCATATGACTGGCTGCATGGTTCTCCCTCCTCCCTATCGGTCTGTTTATGCCAGAGCCTTGCCGAGATTTCTGCAGGCCTCTTTCGCATCGGCATCCGGCTCTCCGTTGCAGATCACAAAGTCACTGGCCATCACAGCGCCCTTGTTTCTGCAGTCCGCCTCCCAGTCACGCATCCACTCACCGTCTCCCCAGCCATAGGAGCCGAACAAAGCAATCTTCTTTCCGTTTAATTTGGAGCTGCAATCGGAAAACATTGGTTCGAATTCCGTTTCTTCCAGCTGCTCAGCCCCCATGGACGGACAGCCAAACGCGATTCCGTCATAGCTATCCATCCGATCTGCCGAGAATTCCGATGCGGTAAATACATCCGTTTCCGCCCCCGCTTCTCTTGCGCCTTCGGCGACATGATTTGCCATCATCTCTGTATTTCCTGTTCCGCTCCAATATACCACTGCTATTTTACTCATATTTACTTACCTTTTCCTTCCTAGAATTATGATATGTTAAGCCGCCACTGTAAGCTGCATAACAGACGTTCCATTTTCAAACAGATGTTTGTAAACATCCCGGCATTTGCTGAATTTTTCAAAAAGCCGCATGGTTTCGCAGGCGTTGCAGTATACTTTCCAATACCCGCAGCACAGACAATGTCTCCCCTTATTTTTTATAAATCCTTTCACATCACCCAGCGGATATCCCAAAAATAACCCGATCTCATGGGGAAAAGCATCGGATTCTTCAAACCTCTTTTTCAAATGCCGAATCGCATCATCCACGGTCCCTTTCGGATATTGGTACTGTTCCATAAAAAGAGCCACACCATCTCTTTCCAGATCCCTTTTCAGCAGTTTTTCCCGATATACATAAAGGAGAGCCGCATGATCCATCTTATGCAGCACGCAGATCTTAACTCCCTTCCCCGAAAGTCTCTGATTCCATTCGGTCACATAGGCATCCAATTCTTCCGCTGCTGTATATACAAATCGAAACATATTGGCCGCCTTCAAAGATGCCAGTGTGGGCGAGCAATGCATAATCAAATAGTGTTCCATATCTCGTTCCATATTTGTTTTTATTCTCCGTACATTATTTTGGGGGTATTGAGCCAGAATCACACGCCTGCCAGGCATGTACCTGCCAGGCATTCATTCGCCTGGAATATTTTAAGTTAGTTTAAGCTAACCTCGGAAGAGATAGATAGCGGATAGAAACTACCCGCCATCTATACACTTCTGTATTTGTGATCGCTGTAAAAGAAGAGCTTGTAATCAGCATCAACCAATCATCTGGGAAAATAATGATTAGCCTTAACTAACTTACAAGAGTATAATACCACACATCCTTCTGTTTGTCAATCGCATCTGCTGAATATTTTTACAATCCTATACCACTGTCCTCTTTTCTTCTTCTGGCAAAAGAGGAGTCATACTTTTCATTCCAAGGGCCAGTGTGGAACCATTATGAAGAAATGCCGATGTAGAGAGCGGCAGCACACCTGCAAGCCCCAGCAGAATCAGCATGGTATTAAAGCTCATGACAAAACGGTAATTCCCATGAATCCGTTTCATCAGGGCACAGCTTAGACGTTTTAAGGTTACGAGTTTAAACAGATCATCCCCTGATATGGTGATGTCTGAAATCGTCCTAGCTATCTGGGCACCCTCACGGATGGAAATGCCCACATCCGCTTCCGAGAGAGCCGGGGAATCATTGATGCCATCGCCCACCATCATGACAACCCTTCCTGCCTGTTTCTCCTTTTTTACAAAGGAAGCTTTGTCTTCCGGAAGCACTTCCGCATAGTATTCATCCACGCCCACTTTTTCTGCCACTGCCCGGGCCGTCTTTTCACTGTCTCCTGTCATCATCACGATTTTCTCAAAACCGCTTTCTTTTAAAGCCCGTATCACCGACGCGGCCTCCGGGCGAAGAGGATCTTCAATGCCGATTACAGCTGCCAAAACGCCCGATATGGCCATATATAAATAGGAATATTCCGGAGAGAGGGCATCAAATCTTTCTTCTTCCCCTTTCGGAATTTTCACTCCTTCATCCTCAAACACAAAATGGTAACTGCCGATTACCACCTTTTCTTCCGCGACGTAAGAGGATATGCCATGGGCGACAATGTATTCCACTTTGGAATGCAGCTCTTCGTGGCGCAGCTGCTCCTTTTTCGCCTGCATCACCACAGCATTGGCCATGGAGTGGGGGAAATGTTCTTCCAGACAGGCGGCCAGGCGCAGCATCTCCTTTCGGTCCCTGCCTCCAAACGGAATCACCTCTCTGACGGATGGCTGAGACTTTGTCAGCGTCCCCGTTTTATCAAAAACCAGCGTCTGCGCGGCTGCAGCCGCTTCCAAAAACTTTCCGCCCTTAACCGTCACCTGATATTGGCTGCATTCGCGCATTGCCGACAGGACGGAAAGCGGCATCGCCAGTTTCAGCGCACATGAAAAATCCACCATCAGTATGGAGATCGCCTTTGTTATGTTCCTTGTAAGCAAGTAGGTCAGCCCTGTTCCAAGGAAGCTGAACGGTACGAGGCGGTCCGCCAGATGCTCGGCATGACTTTCCAGTGAGGATTTTATTTTTTCCGATTCCTCAATCATCTGTATGATCTTTTCATACCTTGTGGCACCGGCCGCCTTCTTTACACAAAATGAGAGTTCTCCCTCTTCCAGAACGGTCCCGGCATACACATAGGCACCGGCCGCCCGCTTCACCGGAATCGCTTCTCCCGTCAGAGACGCCTGATTTACCATGGCTTCTCCGGCCACCACCACGCCGTCCATGGGAATCATACTTCCGGCCTGAACGCAGATGACATCGCCCTCGCAAACGGACGAAGCCGCCGCCTGAATCTGTTTCCCATCCCGGATCAGCCAGACCTTGTCCACGTTCAGACACATGCTTCTGGCCAGATCATCCACTGACTTTTTGTGGGTCCATTCTTCCAGGAGTTCCCCTGTTTTCAGCAAAAACATCACAGAAGAAGCCGTATCATAATCTCCGCGCAGCAAAGAAACGCCGATGGCTGCGGCATCCAGCACGGGAACTTCCAGCCTCCCTTTCGCCAGGCATCGAATGCCCATTTTGATAAAACGCACTGCATTCCAGACCGCCTTTAGCCTTCTAAGCGGGGCAGGCAGCAGCAGGCGGGTGGCGCACCGAACCAAGACATGTCCCACCAGTTTTTCTTTATACTGTATATTCAGTTCCCTCCCGGTATGTTCCGGGATCAGTTCCAGATTTTTTTCATCCTGAAACGAAAAACCGTGAAGCCACGCCAGCACGTCCGCTCTGGACACCACATCAGGCCGGTATTCGATGGCGGCATCCGCCGTCCTCTCATATATTTTCGCAGTCAGAATCCCTTTTTTAGACAGAAGATAATACTGCAGCATATCTGCCTGTTTCAGTGTCAGCCGCTTTTCAAAAAGGGAGATGCGCATTCTCCCTTTGATTTCATGAACAATTTTAAAATTTATGCTTCTTCCGGACATGATTCCGCTTCCTTATCTGTGCCTTCTTCGCAGGCTTCCTCCTGCTCACGCTCTGCATTTTTCTGCTTTGCCTCAGCCAAAATATCTTCCGCATTTTCCTGAACCTTTGTGACCGTATCCATCACACAGTCTTTCGCTCTCAGGGCTGCTGCGGTCATATGAACATATGCATTCTTGGCGTCTTTGCTGGACAGCAATTTCACTCCCGCAGTTCCAAACAATACGCCTCCTACGAACAATGCTGTACTCTTTGCATCAAATTTCAGTTTCATAAAAATTCCTTCTTTCTTTATGTATTTATTCCCCATCTGTTTGCTTTTTCTTCCCAGGAATCAGCAGCTATTTATGCTTATAGCCAGTTACAAACACCATAAACATGCAGAATAACACTGCCCATGCCCACATCTTATGCTGCTTCATGATCACTCCTTCTTTCTGTCATACTTAGAATTTGTTTTGACTAATTACCATCCAAATCATACCACATGTCCAATGGAATGTCAAACAGAAGTCCATTCCGATCCCAAAGACCGAAATGGACTTCCTCTTTCTTTTTTATCTTATATGAAACGCGTCAAATCCCGGATAAACAGCGCTTTTGCCCAACTCTTCCTCAATGCGCAGCAGACGGTTATATTTGGCGACACGCTCGCTTCTGCTGGGCGCCCCCGTCTTAATCTGGCAGGTATTCAGGGCAACGGCCAAATCCGCGATGGTCGTATCCTCTGTCTCACCGGAACGGTGGGAGGAAATGGCGGTATAGCCTGCTTGGTGGGCCATCTTAATGGCTTCCAGGGTCTCCGAAACAGAACCGATCTGATTCAATTTAATCAGAATGGAATTGCCGCAGCCCAGTTCAATCCCCTTTTTCAGACGCTGCGTATTCGTCACGAACAAATCATCGCCGACCAGCTGTACTTTATCGCCCAGTTCCTTTGTCATAATCCGCCAGCCGTCCCAATCCTCCTCATCCAGACCATCTTCAATAGAGTAGATCGGATATTTGCCGCAGAGCTGTTTCCAGTGTTCCACCAGCTGGGCGGAAGTAAACTTCTTACCGCATTTGGGAAGAATGTATTCGCCCTTCTTTTCTCCTTTCCATTCACTGGATGCCGCATCCATGGCCAAAACGAAATCTTTGCCCGGCTCATATCCCGCCTTCTTAATCGCTTCCAAAATATACTGAATCGCTTCTTCATCACTTTCCAAATCCGGCGCGAATCCTCCCTCGTCTCCAACGGATGTGGCCAATCCTTTGCCTTTCAGCAAAGACTGCAGAGCATGGAAGACTTCCGTACACCATCTAAGTCCCTCACGAAAACTGGGAGCGCCAACTGGCATAATCATAAATTCCTGCACGTCCACGGTATTGGCAGCATGGGCACCGCCGTTTAGGATATTCATCATGGGCACCGGCAGTTTATTTCCGGAGATCCCGCCCAGAAAACGGTACAGAGGAATCCCCTGAGCCTTTGCCGCAGCCCTGGCGCATGCGATGGATACCGCCAGAATGGCATTGGCTCCGAGATTGGATTTATCCTTTGTACCGTCGGCCTGGATCATAGCCTGATCGATGGCATAGATATCGGAGGCGTCCATTCCATGCAGTTCTCGGTTTATAATCTCATTGATATTCGAAACAGCCTTTGTAACGCCCTTGCCCAAAAAACGTTTTTTATCGTTGTCGCGCAGTTCCAAAGCTTCAAATTCTCCGGTGGATGCGCCGCTGGGAGATGCTCCCCTTGCTGCGGTTCCGTCTGCCAGATAAACCTCTGCCTCCACCGTGGGATTGCCTCTGGAATCAATAATTTCCCTTCCTATTACTTTTTCAATTGCCAAATGTCTCATTGTCATACCTTGCCTTTCTGATCTTTTACAACGGATCGGTTTCTTTTGCATGGAGGCTGTCTCTGATTGTCACGTTGGGGCATATCGAATCAGAGACATTCCAATGATTGATTCACAGGTTAGCGAAAACTAACTATATAGAAAATACCACATTTCTCTTCTGCGCGTCAAGTCCTTTTGCCAAAAAAATCCATTCCGCAATACCCCGATCACGCAGCCGTCTGGGTATCTCTCATTCAATTATATTCTTCCCTGTTCCAAAAAAATTTTTCACGGCAAAATGAAATCATATACAAAATTTCTATTTCGTGATATACTTTATCTGCGAATGAGTAAAAAGTTTTTTTACTCTGAGAGACAACTGTATTGTTTATTATAATTTTTCCAGGAGGAGATTTTATGTACTGCACAAGAAACGTAACGAATCATATCCATTGGGTAGGAGGAAGCGATCATCGTCTCGCTCTGTTTGAAAATTTATTTCCGATCCCACGCGGTGTCGCTTATAATTCTTACGTCATTTTAGATGAAAAAACCGCTTTGGTGGATACCGTGGATGCTTCCATAACCCGTCAGTTTTTGGAAAACGTCGCCCATGTCCTGAACGGAAGGCCGCTGGATTATATGATTATCAATCATATGGAGCCGGACCACTGCGCCAACATTGAAGAGCTGGTTGTCCGCTATCCCGATGTGAAAATCGTTGCCACAGCCAAGGCAATCCAGATGATCCGTCAGTTCTATGATTTTGATCTGGAAGGCCGGACCATCGCGGTCAAAGAAAATGATACTCTCTCCCTCGGCTCCCATACCCTGCACTTTGTAACCGCTCCCATGGTACACTGGCCGGAAGTAATGATGACCTATGAGTCCAGCGAAAAGGTACTTTTCTCAGCAGATGCATTTGGTTCCTTCGGCGCGCTGGACGGAAATCTGTTCAATGATGAAGTGAATTTTGAATCCGAATGGCTGGAAGATGCCCGCAGATATTATTCCAACATTGTCGGAAAATACGGTCCCCAGGTACAGGCTGTCCTGAAAAAAGCATCCGGACTGGATATCAGCGTCATCTGCCCGCTCCATGGTCCGGTATGGAGAAATAACCTCGCATGGTTCATCGACAAATACGACAAATGGAGCCGCTACGAACCGGAGGAACAGGCATTGGTCATCTTCTATGGATCTATCTACGGAAATACGGAAAGCGCTGCCACCGTTTTGGCATCCAGGCTATCGGAAGCTGGTATCCGAAACATCAAGCTTTATGACGTTTCCAGCACCCATGTATCCTATCTCGTATCGGAGGCATGGCGCTGCAGTCACATCATATTTGCTTCTCCGACCTACAATATGAATCTGTATCCGCCGATGGAAGCAGCCATCCATGATCTGAAGGCCCTGAACCTGCAGAACCGTACAGTGGCCGTGGTGGACAATGGCACCTGGGCAAATGTAGCCGGAAAGAATATGAGAGCCATGATCGGAGAAATGAAGAACATGACCATGCTGGATAACCAGCTTTCTCTTGCCTCCTCCCTGAAAGAAGAGCAGACCGAGCAGCTGGATCAGATGGTGGAAGCCATTGTTTCCTCTTTTAATAAATAATAAATCCGAAGATAAAAAATCCTGCCGTTTGAAAACAGCAGGATTTTTTATTTACTCTGTACGCAGCGCTGTCACCGGATCTTTTCTGGCTGCTTTCTTGGAAGGAATCAATCCGCCCAGCATAGTTAAAAGCATACTCAGAAGCACAAGGACAACCGCGCTTCCCACAGGGAGGGCTGCATTGACATCCGTGGTGCCTGCCACCGAGTGGATGACGGCATTTCCCGGAATCAAAAGCAGCAGCGTGACGCCTATGCCGATCAGGCCGGAGCAGAGTCCGATGATAAAGGTTTCCGCATTGAAGACCTGGGAAATGTTTCGTTTGGAGGCCCCGATGGCACGCAGGATACCGATTTCCTTCGTACGCTCCAGAACCGAAATATAGGTGATGATGCCGATCATGATGGAGGATACGACCAGGGACACCGCCACGAAGGCAATCAGTACATAGGAGATGACGTTGACGATGGTAGTCACAGAAGACATCAGAAGTCCCACGTAATCGGTGTAGCTGATCTGGTCTTCCTGGTCTGCCGTCTCATTGTAGCGCTCAATGCAGTCGGAAATCGCGTCCTTATTTTCGAAGCTGTCGGCATAAAGACTGATGGAAGACGGCGCGTCCCGGCTGATGACACCGAAGTTTTCCATGTTTTCCTCATAGGTTCCCGTGGAAATATAGGTATCATAGATGTTTAAAAGCACTTTGTCATCCGGGTTCTCCAGATACTGATCCAGCATCGCTGCCATCTGGGTCTCTCCCATGGAAAGCATCTGTGCCGATGTCTGGGGATCATCGGCATAAATGGTCTGAATCATAGACTGGAAGAGGGCTGCCTTATCCGATACACCCAGGTCTGCCAGATAAATTTTGGCATCCTCGATCTTCTCGGCATCATCGGATGGAGAAAAAGTCAGATGATTCAATACATTGACCTCCGGGCTGTCCTCCTGGGCTTTTACGACTTCGCTTTCATTGGTATAATCGATCAGATAATCGGTCAAAGCCTTGGTATAGCCCATGGCTCTCCCGATGGAATAGGTCCCGTCTTCCTTCTGACGCACAATTCCGGTGATTTTCATGGGCAGGGCATCTTCCATCAGCTCTTCCATTTTCTGCGTATCCTCTGCCACATAATCAAAGGTGCCGTCCTCATTTTTCACATACGTATCGCAGGCCGGAATCAGTACAAATTCTTTTTTACAGATTTCTTCATAACTCCAGCTCTTGGTATCCATGGTGATTTCTTCCCCGTCTTCGATTTTTTCCATAATCTCCCTGTACTCATCGGTGGGAAGCAGCCCCAGTTCATACAGCGTGCTGGTGGGAATTTCGTTGTTTTCATCCAATACCAGCACCATCTCATCGTATTGCTGCGGCCAGGATCCATAGACCACATCATAACTGTCGGTAACCGCAGCGCTGATGCCCGTTCCGTCCGAATTGGGAAGAAGCTCCTCAAAATTGCCGCCGGACATCATGGCATTCATCTCTTCCATGCCGGAAAACATGGAAGTCTCCTTGGAACTGCTCAGCGTACTTCCGTCCGTATTGACAAATGTGCCGTCGGGATCATGGGTATAGATTCCGAATTTGGTATTATAGGAATACATAATGCCGTTTTCCCCGATATAGGAATGGATCTCACTGTCCGGATCGTCCAGATACTGTTTAAAGGCCGTCAGATTATTCTCCGTAATGTTCGTCATCATGGAGGAGGCCATCTCAAATTCCATATCATTGGAATATACCGCATCCAGCCCATGGTCCGCCTCCCGATTGACCGTGGCCGCCTGCCCGTCTGCCATGATACTGCCCAAATCGATGGTCTGGGCATCAATGGTAATGGGATAGGATGTCATGGTCTCCTTCTGAATATTCTGAATATAATTGTTGACTCCCGTGGATATGGACAAAATCAGTGCAATGCCGATGATTCCGATGGAACCGGCAAAGGAAGTCAGCAAAGTCCTCCCCTTTTTCGTCTTCAGGTTGTTGAAACTTAAAGACAGGGATGTGGCGAATGACATGGAAGACTTCCCCATGTTTTTATGTTCCGGCGGACTCATGTTCGTTTCATCCGGAAGATAGGGATTCGTATCGCTTATGATCTGTCCGTCCTTCACCCGCACGATTCGGTTGGCATAGGATTCTGCCAGTTCCGGATTGTGTGTTACCATGACGACGAGACGGTCCTTTGCCACTTTTTTCAAAAGCTCCATGACCTGGATGCTCGTCTCACTGTCCAGGGCTCCTGTGGGCTCATCTGCAAGCAAAATATCCGGATCATTGATCAGCGCCCTGGCAATGGCAACTCTCTGCATCTGTCCCCCCGACATCTGATTGGGCTTTTTGTGAAACTGATTGCCCAGTCCCACCTCTTCCAGCGCCTGTTTTGCCCGCCTTCTTCTCTCCGATTTGGATACGCCGGAAATCGTAAGCGCCAGTTCCACATTGGAGAGTACCGACTGGTGGGGAATCAGGTTATAGCTCTGAAATACAAAACCGATGCTGTGGTTTCGATAGGAATCCCAGTCTCTGTCTTTGTATTTCTTTGTGGAGATGCCGTTGATGATCAGATCTCCGCTGTCATACCGGTCCAGACCGCCGATGATATTCAAAAGCGTGGTTTTACCCGAACCGCTGGGGCCCAAAATGGCGACAAATTCGTTTTCCCTTAAATTCAGAGATACATTATTGAGGGCATTTTGAACCAAATCGCCTGTCACATACTTTTTACTGATATTTTTAATTTGCAGCATACGTTTACTCCTTCTAATCATTCTGCCTATAAATATTCATCCCAAAGTCATACGCATTTTCTCCATTCATGTCAGCGCCAATGCCCGTATGAAATACTCGATGGTATGCTCCTGTATTTTCTCTTCCAGCCTTTTATACTGAAGCAGTTCTTCTTCGGTAAAGCCGCTGAAGCGAATGGCCTGCACGTCCTCCTCTGCCAGGCGAAGATCCGTCTGAAGAGAAGCCGTCTCAGGCGTCAGCACCACCTTCCATTTCTTCCGCTGGTTTTCCTTTTGGATCAGCTTCTTTTTCTCCAGCTTCTGCAAAAGAAGGGACAGTTTTCTCGGTGTCAGTCCCGTAAAGTCTGCCATCTCTTCAATGGTGGAATATTCCCCGGATTGCATCAGACAAAACAGCAGGTACGTCTCTTCCATGGACAGACCGCTTTTTTTCGCCGCATAATCCAGCTGAAATGCCAGTAATTTCCGTGTTCTGTACTGATCCATAAAAAAT
>DVJD01000033.1 GCA_018710785.1 Candidatus Fimimorpha excrementavium | reverse complement strand
GAGGTGGGAGACACTTTGCAGGATTTTGAAAAACGCCGGTACTTGATTCTTTCAGCCCTTCGGGCGCAAAAGAATCTTAGTACCGCTGCGTTTTTCACTAAGCGAAAGCGGTCCGGCAAAGTGTCTCCCACCTCTCTCTGGCGTCCGGTTCACAAATTGTTCATTCATGCGTTTGTCCTGAGAAATAGGATTATACTCTTGCTTTCGGCTTCTGTCTTGTGTTATAATGGCAAAAAATAAAACAATATTCACTTTAGAGGAGGCTTCCCTTGCATTATCTGGATTTGAATGAAAAAAAGCAGCACGGGACGGAAGATTTCCCTGTGGAATACTACTATGTGGACCCCAGTCACCCCCAATATCACATGCCCTATCACTGGCATATGGAATATGAAATGATCCGCATCCGAAAGGGAACCTTCCTGATCTCTCTGGACCAGAAGGAAATCACTGCCTGTGAAGGCGATATCCTCTTTATCCACGACGGTGTTCTGCACGCCGGCACACCCAGGGACTGTATCTACGAATGTCTCGTGTTCGATCTGAATACGCTGAAAAAAGTAAGCAATGTCTGCCAGACTATCCTGCGGCAGATCACGCTCCATGAAATCTATGTATTTGAACATATCCGGAAAGGAACGTCCGGCGCCATGGACGGCCCTGTGGACGCCCTGTTTGAAACCATGCACAAAAAAAATCCCGGCTATGAGCTGGCCACCTACGGATATCTTTTTTTGGTCTTCTCCGCCATTTTTTCCGACCATCTGTATCTTAAGCCGGATCATCAGACGCCCCGGAATTACCGCCGGATCCTTCAGCTGAAACATGTGCTGGAGCTGATCGAATCCTCCTATTCCAGAGATCTGTCGCTGGAGGAGCTGTCCAGGGCCGCCGGTATGTCGCCCAAATATTTCTGCCGCTTCTTTCACGAGATGACGCACCGCACGCCCATCGACTATCTGAATCATTACCGGATCGAATGCGCGTCCCACCTGCTTCAGAATACGGAGCTTTCCCTGTTGGACGTGGCAGACGCAGTGGGATTTCACGATCTCAGCTATTTCATTAAAACCTTCAAAAAATACAAAGGCATCACCCCGAAAAAGTATGGCCAGCTTCCCTGACCATACTTTTTTCGTTCCGCCCAAAATCGACGGCCCTTCACTTTTTCCGGAACCGCTACGTCCTCTTTCCCCAATGCACCGCTCCGATGTACTCTGCGATCTTCCAATCCTCTTCCGTATTGATATCCACTGCCTCAAACTTACTCACCGGACAAAGATACGGCCTTCGCCCGATCCGGCACCGATACCGTTTTAGGGACTCCCGTGAAATCCCGTAAAGTCCCGTGGATTCTTCTGTCACCGGTGTCATATCCTGACTTCTGGGCAGGATTTCCGGGCGGTAATTGACCGGATTGCCATTCATCCAGAAAAATCCATAATTTTGTATGGCCGTAAAACACGAGTCATATTCGCCGGATCCCACCAGCATTCCAAAGCAGCGCCGTATGGTTTCCGGCTGCAGGTAAGGCGCTGTGGCAAACAGCTGGAAATAATAATCATAGTCCGGACAGCATTCCAGATGGTGTACCAAAAGGTCATTGCCGTTTGCCGTATTTTTCGCCAGTTCTTCCTTCCGCTCTATGAGCAAAAATCCCTGTCTGTCCGCATAGTGTTTGATTTCCTCACTGTTGGTATCGATATAAATATCGTCAAATACCCCGGCGGCCTTTGCATGCTCACAGATGTGTTCGTATAACTTTTTCCCGTTCAGCGTCCGAAAATTTTTTCCCGGCACCCGCTCCGAATTGGATTTGATAGGAATAAAACATGCGGTTTTCATAATGGCCTCCCTCTATCGTCATCCTTCCGATAGTCCTTTAAGCAGACGGTGCGGAATGTGGACCACTTTCTCCGGTCGATGCAGTCATACCAGATGTCTTCCTGCTCTTCCATGGCCCGGATCGCGTCAAAAAATTCCTCCGTAATCTCTTCCTTTGGAATGACCACCACCCCGGAATCATCGCAGACTGCTATGGCTCCGTGATAAAACTCCCGCCCCTTTCGGATCTCTTCCTGAAAAGCTTCCCGATTGACGGCCCGGTTAAAACATCCCACCGGCGATACCCCGCTGCACCAGATCGGATAATTTTCCTTCACCAGGGTGTGGGCATCCCGCATCTTCCCATTGGTCACAATGGCCCGGTTCTCCTTGTAAAACAAAATATACTTCGCCACCAAATCCCCGATGATGGCCCGCCCCGCCACATCAATGCCGTCGATGAAGATAATCTTATCCGTCACCTCCCCCTGCAGATCTTCATGTACCGTCCAGTTGGACTCTTCCACAGCAAATAAATAATGGATCTCTCCCGCCTCAAAATGCCCGGGATTCAAAGCCCCGATCCCTGAAAGAGCGCCCCTCTTTCCAAGGCAGTCCGCAATCTCCGTCGCAGAAACCCGGTTTCTCCTGATATAATCAATCATCTTCTCCTTAATCGTCATCCTGTGCCTCCTTCCCAATATCTCTTAGCCATTATCATCCCCATCGCTTCTCCCGTTTCCGGAAATCAATCATTTACAGGCAGAAGGGAGCGAACCTTTTTCCTGACGGGCTTTGAAAAACGTCGGTACTTGATTTTTCCAGCTCCTTATGAGCACAGAAAAATCGTAGTACCGCTACGTTTTTCACTGAGCGAGAGCGCCCCG
>DVJD01000032.1 GCA_018710785.1 Candidatus Fimimorpha excrementavium | reverse complement strand
TGTTTTTTTAGGCTGTAGAAATTTCTTTCTACCGTTCTGAATTTTCTCTACAGAATCTTCAGGGTTGGTTATACTGTTCAGTTATCAAGGTTCATGGCCAGGGTCCGTCGGGCGTTTGCCGCTCTGGCACTCGTTGGCCGCTGTGGTTGCTTGTTCTTAGCGAACTTTTATAAGATACCATATCTTTTTGGGTTTGTCAACCACTTTTTTCAGATTTTCGTGTTTTTCGGATTGATCGGATCAAATCCGCTTATCCACGTCCATTGCTCCTCGAAAACAACGGCAATCTTCTTTCTGCCGTATGGATGATTCCTTTTTGAATTGTCTATTCAATTCTTCCAAAAATCATCTTTTGTTTTTGAGTTGTTTTTGTTGTGTCTCTTTTGTTTCAAGCGACTTATATATAATAGCGCACCCGTGCGGATTTGTCAACCACTTTTTCAACTTTTTTTCATTTTACAGTCAGCTATTTTGAATCATGGGCCGAGAGGAGATTTTTCTCCCTTCGGCCCCAGGCATCTTTTCTATCTCAAATGGGATCTACTCCACCGATACCACCTGATATCCTGCATCCTCGACTGCTTTCTTCAGTGTTTCCGGATCCACGTCTTCCGGCGCCTTAATGTACGCTTCTTTCTTTTCCAGGCTCACTTCCGCTTCCACTCCATCCACTGCATTCAGTGCCTTGGTCACAGCCGCCTGGCAGTGGGCACACATCATTCCTTCCACTTTCATTGTCAGATTCTTCTTATTTTTCATAATCGGTTCCTCCTTCTTTTCCTCTGCTTTTTCTATCTGCTGCCGTTCTTCCTGTTCCGGTTTCTTTAAAACATGGAAGAAACGGAGTCGAAGCGCATTCATCACGACGAAAAAGCTGCTCAGGCTCATCGCCGCCGCCCCAAACATGGGACTTAATTTCCACTGAAACGCGGTATAGAATACACCGGCCGCCAATGGAATGCCGCAGGCATTATAAAAGAATGCCCAAAATAGATTTTCTTTGATATTGCGGATCACCGCCTTGCTCAGGCTGATGGCTGTCACCACATCCAGCAAATCGTTTTTCATCAGTACAATATCCGCGCTCTCTATGGCGACATCCGTCCCCGCTCCTATGGCGATTCCCACGTCGGCTCTTGCAAGAGCCGGAGCATCGTTCATGCCATCGCCGACCATGGCCACCTTCTTTCCGCTTTCCTGAAGTTTGGCCACTTCCCGCTCCTTATCCTGGGGAAGGACCTCCGCGATGACGGTATCGATTCCAAGCTGTCTTTGGATCGCAGCCGCTGTCCTTTTATTATCGCCGGTAAGCATGATCACTTCAATTCCCATCCGCTTCAGCTCCCGGATCGCCTGCGCGCTCGTCGGCTTCACCACATCGGCTGCCCCGACGATTCCAATCACATGTTTATCATCGGCAAACAGAAGCGGCGTTTTTCCTTCCTCCGCCAGCATTTCCATGACAGTATCGGCCTCTCCCATGGAAATGTCATGTTCTTCCATCAGCTTTCGATTACCAGCATAATATTCCCGGCCTTCGATTTTGGCCCAAATCCCCTTTCCAGGTATCGCCTGAAACGCTTCTGTAGGAAGCAGGGAAATCCGTTTCTTTTTCGCCTGCTCCATGATAGCCTCTGCCAGAGGATGCTCACTTTTGGCTTCCATGGAGGCGGCAATCTGCAGCAGTTTGTCTGCGTCCGTGCCATCCGTCTTGATGTCTGTCACCACCGGCTTTCCCTGGGTAATCGTACCGGTCTTATCCAGCACCACGCTTTGAATATTGTGGGTCACTTCCAATGCCTCTCCGGATTTAATCAAAATTCCGTTCTCAGCGCCTTTTCCAGTTCCCACCATGATGGCCACAGGGGTGGCTAGCCCCAGCGCGCACGGACACGAAATAACCAGAACGCTGATGGCACAGGAAAGGGCAAATTCAAACTCTGCTCCCACGGCCAGCCAGACGATGGCCGTCACCAGCGCAATCAGCATAACGATCGGCACAAATACTCCGGCAATCTTATCAGCGATTTTGGCAATCGGCGCTTTCGAGGCGCTGGCATCTTCCACCAGGCGGATAATCTGGGCAAATGTGGTGTCGTCCCCTACCTTCGTTCCCCTGACACGGATGAATCCGGCTTTGTTGATGGTCGCAGCGATGACGGAATCTCCCGCCTGTTTTTCCACCGGAATACTTTCCCCCGTGATGGCGGCCTCATCCACGCTGGTGGAGCCATCCAAAATCACGCCGTCCACCGGAATGCTTTCTCCGGGTTTTACCAAAACCACATCCCCCGCCGCGACTTGTTCAATGGGAATCTGGATTTCTTTTCCTTCCCGTTCTACCACTGCCGTCTTCGGCGCCAAATCCATCAGTTTCGTAATCGCCTCGCTGGTCTTTCCCTTGGAGCGCGCTTCCAGATATTTTCCCACATTGATCAGCGCTAAAATCATAACTGCCGATTCAAAGTAAAGATCATGCTGATACCGGTGTACCAATTCAAAATCCTGGACGCCCAGGCCATATCCCATCCGATAAATGGCAAAAACACCATAGATCAGCGATGCCGACGATCCCACTGCAATCAGGGTATCCATATTGGGCGCACCGTGAAGCAAAGTGGAGAAGCCCTTCGTATAATAGGCTTTATTTACAAAGGCCACCGGAAGGCAGAGCAAAAACTGCGTCAGAGCAAAGCCCACCGCATTTTCTGTTCCGGATAAAAATCCAGGAAGCGGAAGGCCCACCATATGCCCCATGGAGACATACATCAGGGGAATCAAAAAGACAAACGACAAAATCAGCCTTCGCTTCATCTGCTTCATCTGTTCCTCGATGGGATTCGTCTTCCCGCCTGCTTTCGTCTGCTCTGCACTGCTTTCCTTATGTTCCCCCTTGACACTGGCTCCATATCCGGCTTTAACCACTGCTTCAATAATCCTCTCATCCGTCAATTTACTGTCGTCGTATTCGGCCTGCATGCTGTTCGTCAAAAGGTTCACACTCACATCTTTGATTCCATCCAGATGACGGACACATTTCTCCACACGGGAAGAACACGCCGAGCACGTCATGCCGGTCACATCAAATTTTTGTTTCATTATTACCCTCATTTCTGCGCGGCTTATACATAAGGAGCCTGTCGTACCGCGCGGCCGCAAACTCCAGCCATTTCCACAGCCTTCTTCTCTGCTATTTTAGTATCTTTCCAAGCATGGAAATCAATTCATCAATTTTTTCCTCCTGCTCCGCCTCCGTCTTCGCATGCTTCACGCAGCTTTTCAGATGCGCAGTCAGAATTTCCTTATTTGCTTTATTTAATATCGCCTCCGTGGCCATCAGCTGCTGCGAAATATCCAGACAATAGCGGTCTTCCTCCACCATGCGCAGGATCCCGTCCAGCTGGCCTCTGGCCGTTTTCAGCAAGCGATTGATTTTTGTTTTATCGGCCTGCATAGCTCCCTCCTATCACTACACCCCCCTGGGGTGTTCTTGGTTGCATTATTAGTCTATCATAACTTGCTTTTCCTGTCAATCCCCCCTTTTTGACAAACAGGACAAACGCATGAGTAAATAAATTCTTCCTTCATGCGTTTGTCCTGTTTGTCAGGCGGAATAAAAAATGCGTTTCACCATCGCCTATTTATCATAATACTCCAGGAAGCTGTGCTTCACTCCCTGATGTTCCCATCCAATCATGGTATCCAATTTAACATTGTGGGAGCCGCGGAAGATATTGCTGTCAATGAAGGGACTCACTTTGCGCAGCTGTTCGATCAGATCCTTCATTTCTTTTCGTTTGGAAGAAGTATTCGGATCCTCCTTCGTCAGATTCTCCGTGAACCGGCAGGCACACTGAATAAAGGTCAGCTGATTATAATTCTTCCATGCTATGATATCCGCCTCTTTGATCAGATACATGGGGCGGATCAGCTCCATGCCGGGAAAATTGCTGCTGTGGAGCTTCGGCATCATGGATTTTATCTGTCCGCTGTACAAAAGGCTCATCATGGTTGTCTCGATGACGTCATCAAAATGATGCCCCAGGGCGATTTTGTTGCAGCCCAGCTGTCTGGCGAAATTGTAAAGATATCCGCGGCGCATCCTGGCGCACAGATAGCAGGGGGAATCCTCCATATGTTCCACCACGGAAAAAATCTCCGATTCAAATACCCGGATGGGAATATTTAAAATCCGGGCATTTTCTTCGATCTGCCTGCGGTTCTTCTCATTGTATCCCGGATCCATCACAATAAATTCCAGTCCGAAATCGAATTTTCCATGGCGCTTGATTTCCTGGAGAAGTTTTGCGCACAGCATGGAATCCTTCCCGCCGGAAATGCAGACCGCGATATGATCTCCCGGCTGAATGAGAGCATATTCATTGACTGCATTCGTAAATTTGCACCAAATGCTTTTTCTGAATTTTTTGATAATGCTGCGTTCAATCTCTTGGTAACGTTCCATCCTGTGTCTGATTCCTTTCTTTTCCTGCCTGGCTGGCCTATCTTCTTTCGTTTATGCCGCTGAGTTCCCGAATGACCTCACCGGCGATCATCAGTCCGGCTACAGACGGGACAAAGGCAATGCTTCCCGGCACCGGATGCCGCCCGGTGGACTCCTTCAGATCCACTTCATTTAACACCGCCGGAGGCTCTTTGGAATACAATACCTTGCATTTTTTTATGCCTCTGGCCTTTAACTCTTTTCTCATCACCCTGGCCAGGGGACAAACGCTGGTTTTTCCGATATCCGTAATTTCAAGCTGATGCGGATTCAGCTTATTGCCCACCCCCATACAGCTGATGACCGGCACACGATACTTGCAGGCATGTTCAATCAAAAGCAGCTTCGCCGTCACCGTATCGACCGCATCCACGATATAATCATATTTTTCAAAGGGAAACGCATCCTGATTGGAGGTATCATAAAAGCAATCATAGGTGTTGACCACCAGCTCCGGGTTGATATCCAGCAGCCGGTCCTTCATGACGTCCACCTTAATCTTTCCCAAAGTACTGTGCAGAGCCATAATCTGTCTGTTGATATTGGTAATGCTCACCTTATCATGGTCCACCAAATCCAGTGTCCCCACACCGCTTCTGCCCAAAGCCTCTGCCACATAGGAGCCGACTCCTCCAACGCCAAAAACAGCCACCCGGCTCTGTGCCAGACGTCTCATCCCATCCCTCCCCAAAAGACGTTCCGTCCTGGAAAATTCATCCATAATTTATCCTCTCATTTCTAAAAACCACGACAATTCCATGCATGATCAACCATTTTTTCATTATAAGAAACTACACGCTTTTCTGTCAAGGGGTTCTTCCGCGTCTTCCGCGTTTGTCCTTCCCTCCGGTTTTCTGCATATTGACTTCCCCCTCCCCCTATAGTACACTGAAATCAATTCAATTACAGGAGGATTTTCATGTGTATTCCTATACTGTCGCACAATGGCTTCTTTTCTTCTATATTTACTGCTTTATCGGCTGGTGTTTTGAATCCACTTACGTGTCCATAAAAAGCCGCCGTCTTGTCAACCGGGGATTTATCCGCGGTCCATTCCTTCCACTGTATGGCTGCGGAGCGATCGTCATGTTATTTCTGGCCAAGCCGTTTCTCGGTCACCCGGTTCCCATGTTTTTCTCCGGGATGATCGGCGCCACAGCCCTGGAGTATGTCACCGGAGTCTGCATGGAGTCCCTGTTTAAAGTGCGCTATTGGGACTACAGCAGCCAGAAATTCAATTTTCAGGGGCACATTTGTCTTTCTTCCAGCATCGCATGGGGATTTCTGACCATTGCGCTCAATACCTGGATTCACAGGCCCGTGGAATATGTTGTCCTGCTTCTCTCCCCTGTGGTTCTTGACAGCATCGTTCTGATTTTGACGATTCTGGTGGGCACTGACTTTATCACTTCCTTTAAGACAGCCCTGGAACTTCGCAGGGATCTGGAGGGTATGACCACGGTGAGAAACGACCTGAAGACCATCCAGAAACGTCTGGATGCCCTGCTTTCCAAAGCGGGAATCAATTGGGAGCAGAAAAAGGGCGACTGGCTTTCCAAACTGGACACATTAAAAGAGCGTGCCGACAGTTTTGCCGGAGATATGCGAAGCGAGTTTGCTGATCTGAAAGAACGCCTGGATGTCATTACCATACGTCAGAAACAATTTCAGAAACGGATGAACTTTTTCAAGCGCGATATGATCCAAAGCAACCCCACCCTTACCTCGAAACGCTACAAGGTCGAGCTGGATTATCTGAAAACCTACCTCCTGGAGCAGTCCCGTCAGAAAAAGGAAGCCAGGAAAAGAAAAAAGGGGAAGGACGAATCAAACTCCGGGCAGTGATATCTTCATTATGTACGCCGAAAAGTTCTATATTCTTACAAAAATGTTTATAAGTTTGTAAGAAGTTTTTTCTTGTATTTTCAGATACATTTCCTATAATTAATGAAGGTAACAACCATATTGATACGCTACAAAGGAGAGTAAAATGGATACACCTGATTTTATATCCCTGATTGGGACTCTTTTGAGTTTTATCCTTGCCCTTTGTTTTGTCTACCGCATCGTCTATTTTTTAATTGGGCTGTTCGGACGTTCTCCGGTGCAAAACGCCACGCATCAGTGCCGCTACGGAGTTCTCATCTCCGCCCGCAATGAAGAAGCGGTTATTTCCGACCTGATACACAGTATCCAAGGGCAGGACTATCCTTCCGATTTGGTTACCATTTTCGTGATTGCTGATAACTGTACGGATCACACCGCATCGGCAGCAAGAAACGCCGGTGCCCACGTTTACGAGCGCTTTAATCGTGTAAAAATCGGAAAAGGCTATGCGTTAAATGAACTGCTTCAGCACATTGAAGAGGACTTTTCTCTTTCCTCTTTTGACGGATTTTTTGTTTTTGATGCGGACAATATTCTGGAGCCCAACTATATCACAGAGATGAACCGCATTTTTAATCAGGGATACCGGGTTGTAACCAGTTACCGAAATTCCAAAAACTTTGGCTCCAACTGGATTTCCTCCGGTTACGCCATATCCTTTCTGCGGGAAGCCCGCTATCTCAATAAAGCAAGGATGCTGACCCATAACAGCTGTCTGATCTCCGGCACCGGTTTTTTGGTACACAGTGATATTCTCCAGGATAACAAAGGCTGGAAACATCATCTTCTGACAGAAGATATTGAATTTTCTGCCGATATGATACTTCAGGGGGAGACCATCGGATACTGCGAAGATGCCATTTTGTATGATGAACAGCCCACGGATCTGAAGACCTCCTGGAACCAGCGGATGCGCTGGTCCAAGGGATTTTATCAGGTATTTTATCACTACGGGTGGTCCCTTTTAAAAAAGACGGTAAAGAATCACCATTTTTCCTGTTATGATATGTTTATGACATTGATTCCGGGAATCGCTCTTTCTTTCATCGGACTTTTTTTCTCCATCCTTCCGGTTTTACTGGCCATATCCGACCAGGATGCCGCAGCCTATATGATTGATTTTGATCTTTATACCATTTTCGTCGGCGGCATCAGCGGTTACCTGTCCCTGGCTTTTTTTGCGCTGGTGACGGTATTGACAGAGTGGAAGCGAATTCACTGTCAGGCCTACAAAAAAATACTGGCCATATTTACCTATCCGCTGTTTATGGCCACCTATATTCCCATCGGGGTCATCGCCCTTGTGAAAAAAGTGGAATGGACTCCCATTCCCCACACCTGCCGCATGGATGTAACAGCCATCGGGCAGGGAAAGGAGCAGAAGAACCCCACATCTCTGATCCGATGAGCGGATCAGGCCGCCGCTTTCCATGCTTGCCGCATGTCTATCACAAAAACAAGGTGGAGGCTGCAAAATCCTGCAGCCCCCACCTTATTTTTGTATATGATACACATTACGTTTCTTACACCCAAAAAACGATCCCAGGCTTTCTGGACACCCTGTCAGTTCTGCTGATTGATATAATTGATCAGCCCTTCCGCTGCTATGATTTTCTGCATAAACGACGGGAATGCCTGCCCTTGGAACTGTGTGCCTTTGGTGCGGTTGTAGATGACTCCGCTGTCAAAATCAATCTCCACTTCATCTCCGCTCTCAATCCCTTTGCTGGCTTCCGGACACTCGATGATGGGGAGGCCGATGTTGATGGCATTGCGGTAAAAAATCCGCGCAAATGTCTCTGCGATCACGCAGCTGACTCCGGCCGCCTTGATGGCAAGGGGGGCATGTTCTCTGGAAGAACCGCATCCAAAGTTCTTATCTGCCACGATGATATCGCCCTTCTGTACCTTGTTGATAAAATCCTTATCGATGTCTTCCATGCAGTGTTTTGCCAGCTCTGCCGGATCGGATGAATTTAAATATCTTGCCGGGATAATGACATCCGTATCCACATTATCTCCGTATTTGAAAACAATTCCTTTTGCCTGCATAATGCTTCCTCCTATAATCCCAATTCTTCCGGTCCGGAAATCTTTCCGGTCACTGCGCTGGCCGCTGCCACCGCCGGGCTGGCCAGATACACTTCACTGGTGATGTGTCCCATACGGCCCACAAAGTTACGGTTCGTCGTGGATACGCAGCGCTCACCCTCTGCCAGGATACCCATATATCCGCCCAGACACGGACCGCAGGTCGGCGTACTGACGACGGCTCCCGCTTTGATAAAGGTCTGCACCAGGCCTTCTTCGATGGCTCGAAGATAAATCTTCTGCGTGGCAGGGATTACGATACAGCGGATCCCCTTCTTGACCGGAAAACGTTCCAAAATGGATGCTGCCACCCGAAGATCCTCGATACGTCCATTGGTGCAGGAACCGATCACCACCTGGTCGATGGCCACGCCGCCGCATTCATCGATGGTCTTTGTATTTTCCGGCAGATGCGGGAAAGATACCGTCGGCTTCAACTGGCTCAGATCAATCGTATACACCTCATCGTATTCTGCATCTTCATCCGCTTCGTAAACTTTAAACTCTTTGGTGGAATGACCCTTTATATATGCGATGGTTTTATCATCCACTGGGAAAATACCATTCTTCCCACCTGCTTCAATGGCCATATTGGCGATCGTAAAACGATCATCCATGGAAAGATTTGCTACACCAGGTCCTGTAAATTCCATGGACTTATACAATGCGCCGTCCACTCCGATCATTCCGATGATATGAAGAATCACATCTTTACCGCTGACCCATTTGGACGGTTTTCCCGTCAGTATGAATTTTATGGCGCTGGGAACCTTAAACCAGGCTTTTCCTGTCGCCATGCCTGCTGCCATATCGGTGCTTCCAACTCCTGTGGAGAAGGCGCCCAGCGCACCGTATGTACAGGTATGGGAATCCGCGCCGATCACCACATCACCGGCCACTACCAGACCTTTTTCCGGCAGAAGGGCATGTTCGATTCCCATCTCTCCCACATCAAAAAAATTGCTTATGCTGTTTTGACAGGCAAATTCACGGACGCATTTGCAGTGTTCTGCGGATTTGATATCCTTGTTCGGGACAAAATGATCCAGAACAAGCGCGATTTTATCTTTATCGAATACACCCTCTTTTTTAAACTTTTCCATTTCGTGAATGGCCACCGGAGATGTGATATCATTTCCCAATACAAGATCCAGATTTGCTTCAATGAGCTGGCCTGCCTTTACTTCTTCCAACCCTGCTGCCGCAGCAAGGATTTTCTGTGTCATTGTCATTGCCATGAGACATTTCCTCCTGAATGGATATTGCTTTTATATGATGATGCCTGCGGATTGTTCCGAAGACCTTTTGACCCTGGCATCATATTATGATATTGTTATTTTAGCACATTCCATGCTATAATAGTAATACATATTACGAATATATTATATTCTTTATAGTTATGCATATTTTTTAAACAGTGTCGGCCTTTTCCGCAAGGCTGCCGCATGCCATACAACGAAAGTGAGGTCTTCTGATGATCGAACAGAACTTATCCTTATACCGCATTTTTTATACGGTCGCCAACACGGGCAATATCTCCAAAGCTGCCAGGGAGCTGTACATCAGCCAGCCTGCCATCAGCAAATCCATCAGTAAGCTGGAGTCCAGCATGCAGACTCCCCTTTTCATCCGCAGTTCCCGCGGTGTCACGCTGACCAGTGAGGGGCAGATTCTCTATGAACATGTAAAAACCGCGTTTGAGGCATTGAGCCGAGGTGAAAATGAGCTGACCCGAATCAAAAAGCTGGGCATCGGCCATATCCGCATCGGCGTCAGCACCACCATATGCAAGTATCTTCTGATGCCCTATTTAAAGCAGTACATTGCCCGCTATCCGCATATCATGGTGACGGTGGAAAATCAGGCCACCGCCCAGACGATCTCCATGCTGGAACAGCAGCACATTGACATTGGGATTATCGCGGCTCCCCGCACGGCCAAAAACATTACCTTCACCCCCATCACCAAATTCGAGGATGTTTTTGTCGCCAGCCCATCCTATCTGGAAAATCTGGAAATCAGAGAAGGCACTCTGACCGATTATTTCAGTCAGGGTACCTTCATGCTTCTGGATCAGAAAAATATGACCCGTCACTATATTGATTCCTATCTGAATGAACAGCAGATCACCATCCATCATCTGCTGGAGGTGTCCACCATGGATCTGATCATCGAATTTGCCAAGATCGGTCTGGGCATCGGCTGCTGCATCAAGGAGGCTGTATCCAGGGAGCTGGCGCAGCATGCTCTCGTCCAGATTCCTCTGGATACCCCCATCCCCAAGCGCACCATTGGTTTCGCCACGGCTTCCGGCGTCCCTGTAACCCAGGCCATGCAGAATTTTATTGATCTTCTGCAGCCTCGCTGATTTTACCCGGTCTGGTCAGTTTGTCGGCTCAGACGGGGTTTCTGTATGGTTTTCTCCGTCCATCTGATCCCGAATCTCCTCTCCGGCGCTCTCGGCTCCGTTCTTTAAATCTTCTCCCAGGCTTTCGGCATCCTCTTTCAGGTCATTTCCCAGGCTTTCCAGCACACCTTCGCTGGTGCCATCGCTTTCTGCCTCTGTCCGGTCTGTCCTGGTTTCTGTGACCGTTTCATTGGTCTCCGATGCATTGGTTTCTTTTTTGTCCGAAAAGGAACATGCATTCAGCAGACACATGGCTGCCAGAATCGCTGCCAGACACGTATATTTCTTTTTTCTCTTCATAAAAAAGACTCCTTTCTGCAATGCTTGCGCATATCTCACCTATAGTGTGTACAGAAAAGAGTCTTTTATGTGTTTTATTTTAGCTTACAAATTCCATAATCGATTCCAGGGATGCTTTTTCAATCAGATTGACTGCTTTGGAATCTCCGATTCCGACATAATAGTATTCTCCGGATTCATCCAGACTGCCCACATGGAAAACGGAAGAATTGGTTTCATCCTCTGACGTAAACGTGATGGTAATCACCGTCTCATTGGCCTCATCCAGGCCGTACTGAGCCCGATCTTCTCCCTCAACCTTATAGTTGACACAGGAATCGATGGTTGATCCGCCTGCCGCATCGATGGCGGTCTCCAGCTGTGATGCATCTTCCAGCTGTGTCTCCGCCGAATCCGTGATCTCAAACCAGGCGGTTTCCTCTGCTGCGGTTTCCGCCGCTTCCGTTTCCGCTGCTGTCTCTCCTTCGGCAGCTGTCTCACCCGCCGTCTCCGCTTCGGTCTCTTCCTCGGATTCCACCGTTCTCTTTTCGAACGTCAGCTGTGTGCCGTTTTTCTCAATGGTTACGGAATCTGCCTGTGAAGCTTTGACAGAAATTACGGTATCCAGCTGCAGCAGATCATCCAGCGTATAATTGGTGTAATTTACGATGGATTCCGGGATGGTGTAGACGGCGTCATCTCCATCCACCATGGCATAATAATCGCCCGTATATTCATTGACATTGCCTATTTTCAATGTTTTCGTCGTTCCATTGGCGTCTTCTGCAGTGACCGTCTTGGTCACATTATCCAGGCCATACTGTGCCAAATCATCCGTATCTTCCAATTGGCGGTTCGCGCTCATATTCTTCATCGCATTGGCAATGGAGTTGATGCGATTTTGGATCAAAGGAAAATCTTCCTGGTCGGTACAGATCCATTCATCATCCTGTTTCTCAAAAGAAAGGGCCGCCGTCTCGTTGTCATAGGATACCGCCACCACATCGTCCATTTCGATGATCGGTATGCTCTCGTCTTCCTCCCCCGTCTCCTTGCTTTCCTGTGCCTCATTGTATTTCAAAACGCCAAAATAGGCACCGCATGCCACGACCAGCACAATCAGCAGGACAATGACCGTATTCATTTTTTTCTTTTTCGCCATATTCTGCCTCCAATTTTTGCGGGATGCCGCAAAACATCCCGCCTTTTTTATGTCACTACGCTCTTCTTCTGCGAATCCATACCACGAATCCGATCACCAGAAGCACTGCGGGGATGATTCCGATAAACAGAGAACTCCAGATTCCGGTGGACGCGAAGGTATTTCTGGATTCTTCCAGGCTCTTGGCCGGGATGGAGATATTATCCACATCCTCAAAATTGGACGTGAGCACATTCATAAATTCCGTCAGATTTTCGATATTGGTGAAGCTGGATGTGATGTTGGTATCGATCATACTGTCCACAGTCAGCACAGTCAGTCTTCCAGGTTCCAGCTCTGCGGTCTCAGCGGTGCTTTCGGTTTCCTCTGCTGCCGCTGTCTCACCGGCGTTTTCGGTTTCTTCCGCTGCGGCTGTCTCGCCTAAGCCTGCGGTTTCCTGCGCTTCTGCTGCGTCTGTATCGGAAGCAGCCGTTCCCTGGTTCTCCACTTCCGCGGATACACCCAGATAATACAGGCCCTGATTCTGCTCTTCTCCGTTGATTTCATAAGCCTCTGAAGTGGTACTCAAAAACGGCGTGAGCGTAACGCCCTCCGGCTCTTCTTCATCCAGCGTCATACCCTTGACGGCGGAAACCAGAATCAGAGAATCTGTGGTCAGATCCCCATTGATATCGCTGTTCATAATCGTCGGGAAAAAGTTATAGGCACTGCGGCCCTGTGTATAATAACGGGTCGGCTCTGCGATGTAGCCCTCTGTCATATTCATGCCGTAGGTTTTCATCACTTCATCAAAATTATCCAATGTCTCATCGGTCGCCGTGCGGATAATCATGGCCTTTCCGCCATTGTTGATATAATCCAGCAGAGCGGTCATCTCGTCATCGGCCAAATCTCTGGTCGGCGCATAGCTGATCAGCAGATCACAGTCTTCCGGAATCGCTCCGTCCGTAAGCATATTATATTCTTCTGTGGTCATGTTTGCCTTCTGAATCAAATCCTCAAGATCCGTGGAGAAGGACTGTTCCTCATGACCGGTCATCATATAAATCTTCTTGGTATTATCAGACGTCACGTAATCAATGGCGCTGGCCAGCTGACCTTCTCCGTCAAATTCCTTTTCGGTGATATTGCCGCCGTAATAGTACTGGGAATAGTCATATACAATGATATCATTGAAATCAATGGTGGTGGACTTATCCGTATCCGGGCAGGTAACCACAAGGCTGTAGGAATCCACGCCGTAATCCGTCAGCACGGAGGGATGAAGCACCGGATCCAGATATTCCACACTGATATGGCTGGACAGATCGCTGTAACGGCTTAAAAACTGTTCGATACGGGTGTCCACGCTGCCGGTCTCCGCGATCACTTTTATCTCCACGTCTTTATCCAGAGAATCCAGCAGCTCTTCCGTGGTTTCCCCAACGGAATACAATAATGTATCACTCATATCCACATTGGTCAGGGTCGTCGGCAGGCTGCTGACAATCATATTTAAAACGACCACGATGGCGATGACCAATACGATGATGCCGGCACTGAAGCTGCCGTTTTTAAACTGAGTACTGGTAAATAATTTTTTTATCTTCTTCACTTCTCTGCCCTCCTAACTCCATCTTCTCTTCTGTACCACCTGGACTGTCAGGAACAGCATAACGAAAATGACAGACAGATAGTAGAACAGTCCGCTGAAATCCAGTACAAATGTGTACATAATCGTATCCAGTTTCGTCGTAAGGCTGAGATTCTCCAATATACCGGGGAGCAGATTCTCAAACACTTCCGGTTTTGTAAAATAAAGAACCACGCAGGCCACAATGCCGACCGCGCTGATACCGCCGGAAACCAGCCAGTTTTTCGTAAAGAAATAAAGAATCAGGCAGAGCAGCACCAGAAGAATCAGGCATCCTGCAAAGGATCCCAGCGCTGTCGTCGGAATATACCCGGACAGTGCAGACATGAAATACAGAAAAAGCAAAATACCCAGCGTGCCGACCGCCGCGATCACCTGGCTTTCCGTCAGAGAGGAGATCAGCATCCCCACTGCGATAAACACACAGCCACACACAAAAAACATAAAAATGGCCGCATAATCACTGGCCAGATGTCCCGCGCCTCCGAATGTCACGATCACCGGGCAGATGCAGAAAATCAGGCATGCAATGGCGAATACGCTGATCATGGCCAGATACTTTCCGATAATCATCTGATTGACCGTAACCGGGGAAGTCAAAAGCAGCTGGTCTGTCTTGGAGCGGCGCTCTTCTGACAAACTTCTCATGGTCAAAATGGGGACCAGAAGAATGTAGATAAATAATGTGGAGCCCAGCGCATAAGAAAAATACTGATATCCGGCATTCAGATTATAGACCATGAAATAAATGCCGGTGAATATGACCGCAACCGCGATAAAAATCGGTCCGATCATGGAAGTAAAATAAGATTTTAATTCTCTCCTATAAATCGCAAGCATCCTACTGCTCCTCCTTCTTTGTATCTTCCGTAAATTCCGCGGACAGATCTTCTTCCTGTGCGGCATCTGCAAATTCGCCCGGCAAATCTTCTTTCATAGACGCATCCATGAATTCTCCCGACAAATCTTCTTCCTCCTTTTCCGCCGCTTCCCTTTCTTTTCTTGCTTTCTCATCATCAGCGGTCAGTTCCATGAAGACATCTTCCAGAGAAACCTTACTGCTCTTCATCATAAGAATCGGACATCTGGCATCCGCAAATCCGTAGAATAACCGTTCTCTAACATCCGTATCTTCCTTCATATTCAGCGATACAGCCATCACATTTTCCTCATCCGAAGGCTTGATGGTTACGGACGTAATCTCATCCACGCCGTCCACTACCTCATGGATCTGCTCTTCGCTGCCTTTCACCAAAAGTTCCAGCGTATGGGAGGTATCCATCATCTTCATCAGATTTTCCGGAGTATCGCTGGCTGCCAGCTTTCCATGGGAAATAATCATAATATGATCGCAGACCTCACTGACTTCTGAAAGAATATGGGAACTTAAGATGACCGTATGGTTCTTAGCCAAGCTGCGGATCAAATCGCGAATTTCTATGATCTGTTTGGGATCCAGTCCGACGGTGGGTTCATCCAGGATGATGATCTTGGGCATTCCCATGATCGCCTGGGCCAGTCCGACACGCTGCCGATATCCTTTGGAAAGATTGCGGATCAGACGTCCGGACACCGGGAGCAGTCCGGTCATTTCCATGGACTTTTTCACATATTCGCTTCTCTTGTTTTTGTCGATCTTTTTTAGTTCTGATACAAAGTTCAGATACTCATCCACCTTCATATCCATATAAAGGGGCGGAAGTTCCGGCAGATATCCAATGCATTTTTTTGCTTCTTCCGGCTCAGACAAAATATCATGGCCGTCGATCAGCACCTCTCCTTCCGTGGCGCCGATGTAGCCCGTCATAATGTTCATCGTGGTGGACTTACCGGCACCATTTGCTCCCAGAAAACCATAAATCTGCCCGTCCTCCACCCGAAAACTCAGATGATCCACTGCGACATGGCTGCCGTAGCGTTTGACAAGATTTTTTACTTCAATCACAATAGGCTCCTCCTGCTTTCTTTCTGAATAGTCTTTTCATATATATCCCTATTCATAGTAATCACCACTAACTTTAATGAATAATTGTGTTCAATGTGCAATGAAAATGTGTTTTATTTATGACTAAAATGTGACCAAAATGTGAATCACCGCCCCTTTTGTTTCCCCTAAAAAAACATTTGTTTTTATACTATATACGCTGCTTTTTCTCCCCATTTTCGTCATCCCCTCTCTTTTCCTTAAAACTCAAAGAATTTTTTCAGGAAATTTTCCCGAAAATTTTCCTGAAACCCTTGACGAAACCATATTTAGTGGGTAGAATAGGGTTCAAATCAACTTTAATAAATTAAAGTGATAATTTCTTAACGGAACATGAATCAGACAGAAAACTTGCGATCTAAAATCGGCATAAGATTCCGCCGGTTTCTATATTTATATTATAATCCAAAATAATTTCAGCCATTTTACATTTTGGCATGGATCCTTTTAACAATGGAATATGGTTTTGGAGAATGGAGGTATTTATGAGCAGAGTTTACAATTTTTCCGCAGGACCGGCTGTACTGCCGGAAGAGGTACTGAAAGAGGCGGCAGATGAAATGCTGGATTACAGAGGATGCGGCATGTCTGTCATGGAAATGAGCCACCGTTCCAAGGTATTTGACGCCATTATTAAAGAGGCAGAAGCGGATCTGCGTGATCTGATGGGGATCCCCGATTCGTACAAGGTTCTGTTTCTTCAGGGCGGCGCTTCCCAGCAGTTTGCCATGATTCCCATGAATCTGATGAAAAATAAGGTCGCTGACTATATCGTCACCGGTCAGTGGGCAAAGAAAGCCTATCAGGAAGCCCAGAAATACGGAACGGCCAACTGTATCGCCTCCAGCGCCGACCGCACATTTTCTTACATACCGGACTGCTCTGATCTACCCATCAGTGAAGATGCGGATTACGTCTATATCTGTGAGAACAATACCATCTATGGGACCAAATTCAAGACGCTTCCCAATACCAAGGGAAAGCCCCTGGTGGCCGACGTATCCTCCTGCTTTCTGTCCGAACCGGTGGATGTGACCAAATATGGTTTGATCTATGGCGGCGTCCAGAAGAATATCGGGCCCGCCGGTGTGGTGATCGTCATCATCCGCGAAGATCTGATCACCGACGACGTCCTTCCCGGCACGCCTACCATGTTAAAATACAAAACCCATGCGGATGCCGATTCCCTTTATAATACGCCTCCGTGCTATGGAATCTATATCTGCGGAAAGGTATTCAAATGGCTGAAAAAGCGGGGCGGCCTGGAAGCCATGAAAGCATACAATGAAGAAAAAGCGGCCATTCTCTATGATTTTCTGGATCAGAGCAGCCTGTTTACCGGCACGGTGGAAACGGATTCCCGTTCTTTGATGAATGTTCCCTTTGTGACAGGAAACAGCGATCTGGATGCCAAATTCATCAAAGAAGCGGAAAAAGCCGGTTTTGTCAATCTGAAGGGCCACCGTACCGTGGGCGGCATGCGCGCCAGCATCTACAATGCCATGCCCATCGAAGGGGTCAAAGCCCTGGTGGAATTCATGAAAACATTTGAACAGGAAAATTAGAAGGGGGAGAGTATTATGTTTCGCTATACATGCCTGAATCCAATCGCATCCGTCGGTCTGAATAAAATGACTGACACGTATCAGAAAACGGAAAACCTGGAAGAAGCCGATGCCGTACTGGTGAGAAGCGCTTCCATGCATGACATGGAACTGCCCGTTTCCCTCTGTGCCATCGCCCGTGCCGGAGCCGGAGTCAACAATATCCCGCTGGATGTCTGCACCCAAAAGGGAATCGTCGTCTTCAACACTCCGGGCGCCAATGCCAATGGCGTCAAAGAGCTGGTCATCGCCGGCATGCTTTTGGCCTCCCGGGATTTAAAAGGCGGTATGGACTGGGTTTTGGAAAATAAAGACGATCCCGCCATCGGAAAGACCATGGAGAAAGCCAAAAAGAAATTTGCCGGAAGGGAAATCCAGGGAAAGAAGCTGGGTGTCATCGGACTGGGCGCCATCGGCGTCCTCGTGGCCAATGCGGCTGCCCACCTGGGTATGGAAGTCTGCGGATACGACCCCTTCCTCTCTGTGGAAAATGCGTTAAAGATGTCCCGGAACATCACCCTGGTTAAAAATCAGGAGGATATTTTCACCTCCTGTGATTTCATTACCCTCCATGTTCCGCTCCTGGACAGCACCAAACACATGATCTGCAAAGAGACTCTGGATAAAATGAAGGACGGCGCTGTGCTTCTGAATTTCGCCCGTACAGAACTGGTCAGCGACGCGGATTTGAAAGAAGCGCTGGCATCGGGAAAACTGGCAAGCTATGTCACGGATTTCCCGGATGCCCAGACGGCCGGACTTCCCCATGTGATTGCCTTCCCGCATCTGGGAGCGTCCACCGAGGAATCCGAAGACAACTGTGCCGTCATGGCCGTACAGGAACTGATGGACTATCTGGAGAATGGCAATATCACCAATTCCGTCAATTATCCGGCCTGCTCCCTTGGAAAAACGGAAAAACCGGCCCGCATCTGCATTGCCCACAGAAATGTGCCCGGCATGATCAGCAAGTTTACCTCCCTGATCGGCGAATACCACTTAAATATCTGCGATATGATTTCCAAGAGCCGAAATGACTATTCCTATGCCATGTTCGATCTGGACCATGAACTGCCGGATGGCTTTACGGAAAAACTTTCCGGCATGGACGGCATCTTAAAAGTACGCATCATCAAATCTTGATTTACAGAAAGGGATCAATCCTATGGCCATCGTAAAACCATTCTGCGCCTTCCGCCCGGCTCCCATGTATGCCAGCCGGGTGGCGGCGCTCCCCTATGACGTATACAGCAGAAAAGAAGCCAGGGAGGCGGTAAAGGACAATCCCCTGTCGTTTCTGAATATCGACCGGCCGGAAACACAGTTCGACGAATCGGCTGACATGTACGCAGAGGAAGTCTATGCCAAAGCGGCTTCCCTTTTAAAGGAGCAGATTCAGAATCAAATCTATCGAAAAGATACCGAACCGGGCTACTACATTTATGAACTGACCATGGACGGACGCACCCAAACCGGGATCGTGGCCTGCTGCTCCATCGACGATTATCTCAATCAGGTCATCCGCAAGCATGAAAATACCCGCGAAGAAAAAGAGCAGGACCGCATCCGCCATGTGGATGTCCTGAATATGCATACCGGACCGATTTTTCTGGCCTACCGTTCCGATCCCGCCGTCTCTGCCGTCATCGCACAGGTCAAATCCTATCCGCCGGTTTACCGGTTTACCAGTGAGGACGGCATCTGCCATGCTGTCTGGCGGATATCCGGCCCCGATCAGGTGACGGCCCTGGAGCAGGCATTTGCCCATATTCCCAACACATATATCGCCGACGGCCATCACCGCGCCGCTTCCGCCGTCAAAGTCGGACTGAAACGGCGCAGGGAACATCCGGATTATACCGGCGAGGAGGCCTTTAACTACTTCCTCTCCGTGCTTTTTCCGGATGATCAGCTCATGATTCTTCCCTACAACCGGGTGGTCCGCGATCTGAACGGATTATCGGAAGAAGAATTTCTCGCCAGAGCAGCCGAAGCCTTTACCGTACAGGACTCTCCTGTTCCCATTCAGCCAGAGGAAAAGGGCACCTTCGGCATGTATCTGAATCACACCTGGTATCAGCTGACCATAAAGCCGGAATACGTAAGCCAGGATCCCGTGGAGGGGCTGGATGTCTCTCTCCTTCAAAATCACCTTCTGGCCCCCATCCTCGGGATTCTGGAGCCCCGCACCGATGACCGAATCGACTTTGTGGGCGGGATCCGCGGGCTGAACGAACTGGTTCACCGGGCAGACACCGATATGACTGTAGCCTTTTCTCTGTACCCCACCAGCATCCGGGAACTGTTTGCGGTGGCGGACGCCGGGCTTCTCATGCCTCCCAAATCCACCTGGTTCGAACCCAAACTGCGCAGCGGACTGTTCCTGCACGCCATTGGCGATGCCATTGGCGATGACATTGGCGATGCATCGGTTTCCGCGGTGGAGTAACCGATTCTTTCCCATACACGGGGGTGCCGCAAAATTTGCATAGTCACAGAAAAGTAATTCTGCTGTTTGACTTTTGAAATACAAATCTGGTTGAATGTACGATGTAAGCGGACAGTCAGACAGATTTGTATTTCAA
>DVJD01000002.1 GCA_018710785.1 Candidatus Fimimorpha excrementavium | reverse complement strand
TTTTCACTAAGCGAAAGCGGTCCGGCAAAGTGTCTCCCACCTCTCTCTGGCGTCCGGTTCACAAATTATTTATTCCCGCGTCTGTCCCTCTGATCTCTCCAGAATCTTCATGAATTCCTCCCCGGTGATGGTCTCCTTCTCCAGAAGATAGGCCGCCAGTTCATGAAGCTTTCCTTCATTTTCCTTTAGGATCTTCATGGCCTTTTCATGGGCTTCTTTGATGATCTGCGTCACCATGGCATCCACCTTAGATGCCGTCTCCGGCGCGCAGGTAAGGGAAGTATCGCCGCCCAGATACTGATTCTGTACGGTTTCCATGGCCGTCATATCAAATTCATCGCTCATGCCGTAGCGGGTAATCATCGCCCTGGCCAGCTTGGTGGCCTGCTCGATATCATTGGAGGCGCCTGTCGTCATATTTTCTTTTCCGAAAATCAGCTCCTCCGCGCTGCGCCCGCCGGTCAGTGTGGCAATCTTATTGTAAATCTCCGTGCGGCTCATGAGCATCTTTTCCCCTTCATCCACCTGCATGGTATATCCCAGCGCTCCGGACGTTCTCGGAACAATGGTAATCTTGGTCACCGGCGCCGAATGGGACTGCATGGCTGCCACCAGAGCATGGCCGATCTCATGGTAGGATACGATTTTCTTCTCACTCGTGGAAACCACCGCATTCTTTCTCTGGGCTCCTGCGATGACCGTCTCCACACTTTCTTCCAGGTCTTCCTGCATGACCACATTTCTGCCCTGTCTCACCGCCCGCAGCGCGGCCTCATTGACGATATTGGCCAGTTCTGCGCCGGATGCCCCTGCTGTCGCTCTGGCGATCAAATCCCAATTGACATCATCTCCCAGCTTCACATCCTTGGCATGCACCTTCAGAATCGCGATTCTTCCGGCCAGATCCGGCAGTTCCACCGGAATTCTTCTGTCAAACCGTCCCGGACGAAGCAGGGCCGAGTCCAGGCTTTCCGGCCGGTTTGTGGCGGCCAGCATGACCACTCCCCTGCGGGCATCAAAACCATCCATCTCTGCCAGCAGCTGGTTTAAGGTCTGCTCTCTTTCGTCGTTTCCGCTCAGGCCTCCGGCATCACGCTTTTTGCCGATGGCATCAATCTCATCGATGAACACGATACACGGTGCTTTTTCATTGGCCTGTTTAAACAAATCGCGCACTTTGGCGGCGCCCATACCGACAAACATTTCCACGAATTCCGATCCGGATATGGAGAAAAACGGAACCTTGGCTTCCCCGGCCACTGCCTTGGCCAAAAGCGTTTTTCCGGTTCCCGGCGGTCCCACCAGCAGGGCGCCTTTGGGAAGCTTTGCACCGATCTTTGCATATTTTTCCGGTTCGTGGAGGAAATCCACCAGTTCCTTCAGGGATTCCTTCGCCTCTTCCTGACCAGCCACATCGGCAAAGGTTACGCCGGTCTCCGTCTCTTCCACATAGACCTTCGCCCCCGATTTGCCAAAGGACATGGCATTCCCGAATCCGCCGCCCATCTGTTTGTTCATCCGCTTCATCATCCATCTGGAGAGCAGTTCTCCGATGAGGATAAAGAAGAAAACCGGAAGAATCCAGGTCATGATAAAACTCAAAAGAGGATTGGACTGGGTCGGAATCTCGGCTGTAAACTGGATATCGGGGTCGGAACGGAGCTGTTCCAAGAGCCTCTGCCCGTCATCCGGCCAGATACCGGTCTTAAAAATTCCATACTGGCCGCTGTCTGCGGCTGTTTCTGCTCCTTCCTCTGACACATCTGCCAGAAATACCAGCTGTCCCGATGACTCTTCCAGCGCCACCTGCTTTACCTGTCCTTCATCGATCATGTTTAGAAATTCATTGTACGACACTTCCACCACTTTGGGACTCATCAGAGATGGAAATACCAGCGCATTGAGCAAAAACAGCACCAAAAGCGCGATCAGATAATAAAATATAAGTGGTTTTTTCGGCGGTTTTTGTCCCGCATCTTTTATTTCTCTCATTGGTTCCCTCCATAAGTAATGATATAATTAGTATTATCATACCAGCGCCGAGAATCGCTGTCCATAAATAAGCCATAAAATATTTTAAAAAAAACGATAAATCAAAGGAGGGGATCCAAAAGCCGCAACATAACTCTCAGGATACCCTCCTCCAATTGTTCCGATCTGTCACCACCGGTGCTGCTCACCCGGACAGAAACTATTTTTATTGGCCGCGCGTATCTCCACAAAGCAGCCGCATACCCGGCACATTCCGGCCAGAAGTCTGTCGCACTGTCTGCACTGCTCCAGGCGTCTCCGATACTCGGCCTCTTCTGCGCGCACATCCGGATCCATCTGTTCTACGGTCCGCCGTATCTTTTCGTACAGGGTTTGATCATCCGTGTCCTCCAAAAGGCATTTCCGGCATCGTCTCTGTGTCTCTGTCATCATGATTTTAAGGTGACGCAGAGTACACTGCTGGCAGGAATGTTCAAAACCAGCTTTCCATCACGGATTTCATAATCCGTATACTGCTCCGGCTTCACTGTGTCCGGATGTTCGAATGTATTGAAATCGGTAAATTGAGAAGTCAGAATCTCTCCCTCTGCCTCTCCAATTGCCCTTTCATTCAAGTGCACTTCCACCTGGCAGGGTTCATCGGCAGACAAGTTATTCAAAGTGATGGTAATATTCCCCTGCGCATCCATGGACGCAGACTCGGTCACATGGGGAACACGCCAGTCTTCTGTTCCGATTTCTTCCGTCACAAGATGGCTGTGCAGAAGTTCTGCCTCCATATGCTTTTTGAACATTTTGAATACATAATAGGTGGGCGTCTTAATCATCCGCTCCCCTTCCGTCAGGATCACGGCCTGCAGTACATTGACCAGCTGAGCGATGTTTGCCATGCGGACACGGTCACTGTGCTTGTTGAACAGGTTCAGATTGATTCCGGCCACCAGCGCGTCTCTCATGGTATTCTGCTGATACAAAAATCCCGGATTGGTCCCCTCTTCCACGTCAAACCAGGTGCCCCATTCGTCCACGATCAGCCCGATCCTCTTGTCCGGATCATACTGATCCATGATGGCGCCGTGTTTTGTCAGGAGTTCTTCCATATGCAATGTCTTCTTCAGCGTGCGGTACCAGGTATCTTTGTCAAATCCCGTCGCCGGTCCTTTCTTCGGCCAGGTATCCGGCACAGTGTAATAATGAAGGGAGATACCGTCCATGAACCGTCCGGCGCTTTTCATCAGTTCTTCCATCCAGTGATAATCCCCTTCGCTGGGACCGCAGGCGATTTTATACAGCTTATTTTCTCCGTAATTGCGGCAGTAGGTCTGATAACGGCGGTATTCATTGGCATAGTATTCCGGTGTCATGGAGCCGCCGCAGCCCCAGTTTTCATTGCCCACGCCGAAGAATTTCACCTTCCACGGCTCTTTTCTCCCGTTTTTGGCGCGCAGATCTGCCATGGGGGAAACTCCGTCAAAGGTCATATATTCCACCCATTCCGACATTTCCTGCACCGTACCGCTTCCCAGGTTTCCATTGATATAGGGCTGGGCGCCGATCTGATCGCATAATTCGAAAAACTCATGGGTGCCAAAGCTGTTGTCCTCCACGACTCCGCCCCAGTGGGTGTTGACCATGCGTTTTCTCTTGCTTTTTTCTCCGATTCCGTCCTTCCAGTGGTATTCATCAGCAAAGCAGCCGCCCGGCCAGCGAAGCACCGGCACTTCCAGTTCCTTCAGTGCTTCCACCACGTCTTTTCTCATTCCCTTTTCATTGGGAATGGAAGAATCCTCTCCCACATAAATTCCCTCATAAATGCATCTCCCCAGATGCTCAGAAAAATGTCCGTAAATCTCTTTGTGAATTTTACTTTTTTTCTCGTTTGGGTGAATCCAAAGCTGATACATAAACACGCCTCCTGTTCTTTTGTCCTGCGCGCCGCCGCAGAATCGGTCCCGCCGGATTTTATGACTGCTGCCCGCAGGTTGGTTTCTTTTTTTATGGTAGCATGCCCCATGGTTCTTTTCCATGACTTTTTTTCCTTTAAAACTGACTTTTTTTCCGGAATAGCTCCTCCGGCTCCATTGACAAAAGCCACCGCGTCGCTTATAGTTATACGTAGAGCCGGGGTCTGACCTGACAAAATAATTTTAGCCCGGCAATATTTTTATAAAGGAGAAGATACGATGAAAATTGCATTGATCAACGAAAACAGCCAGGCTGCGAAAAACAGCATGATCGAAGCTGCATTAAAAGAAGTTGTGGAACCCATGGGACATGAGGTCGTAAACTATGGTATGTATTCCGCGGAAGATGAAGCACAGCTTACATACGTACAGTGCGGTCTTCTGGCTGCCATCCTGTTAAACAGCGGCGCTGTGGACTTTGTCGTTACCGGATGCGGTACCGGAGAAGGCGCCACTTTGGCATTGAATGCATTCCCGGGCGTACTGTGCGGCCATGTGGTGGATCCGTCTGACGGATATATGTTTGCTCAGATCAACGACGGCAATGCCATCGCCATGCCATTTGCCAAGGGCTTTGGATGGGGCGCTGAGCTGAATCTGAAATATACATTTGAAAAGCTGTTCGGATGCGAGCCGGGAAACGGCTATCCGCCGGAAAGAGTGGTACCGGAGCAGCGCAATAAAAAGATTCTGGACGGTATCAAGAAGATCACACATACCGATATGATGACCATCTTAAAGAACATCGATCAGGATTTCTTAAAGGAAACCGTAAGCGGACCAAAATTCAAAGAATTATTCTTTGACAGCTGCAAATGCCCGGAGATCAAGGCTTACATTGAAAATATCTTAAAATAATCCCGTCTGTGGCCGCGGCGCTTATGGCGCCGCGGCCGCTGTCATGGGTACCGAAAAAAGAAGCGCGGACAAGCTCATTTGTCTGCGCTTCTTTTTTTGTTCCGCTCATTCTTTTCCGGAAAAAATGTTCCGTCTCTTCCCTGGGGAATGGTTACTGCCTGATCTCGGCCCACAGGGCGGCTGTGACGATCCTGGGGTAATACACCGCGCCCACCACTGCTTTTGTATCGCTCATAATCTGATCGGCGATCGTCGTTTCTTTCGCGCTGACCTGCGCCCATCCAATCACTTCGCGGACCACTTCCTTCGGCACCGCAAGCCCCAGGACTTCTTCCATAACATAGATGGTCAAAACCGATTTGGACGGCCAGGTATTTTTGCTGGTGCTGCTCAGGCGAAGGCCGCCCGATGCCGGATCGATGCATACGCCCGGCTGCAGGCAGGCATTCGTATGCGCCCGCATCGCCTCAAACAGTTCCGGTTCCTCCGCTTCTGAGAGGACGTGGAGCATATGGGGCACAGCCATGGCCTCTGCCGCCGCTATAACGGCTCCCTCAATGTCCTGGTACACATTGGCCTTTAAAATGGGGCTGTCTGCCTTCTGAAACAGCTTGATGGACCGGCGGCATTTCTTCAGCATGTTCTCTGCCCGCATCGCCGACGCTTCATCCCCGCACAGCAGGAAGCAGCGTTTCAGGAGAACCAGGGCGCACCAGGTCTTTATGAACACATACAGATTTCCCGACGCCTCCAAAAGGGAATGGTCCAGGGCATCGTATGTGGTGCTTTCCAGCATGCAAAGGCCGCTCCTCTCAGAGACGGCTTTCAGCACTCCGTTTCTGCGCTCCGGCACACAATCGTCCCTGTTTTCCAGACTGGCCATACTATCCCGGAATATGTTCCCTTGTTTTTTCATCCATTCCACATCTCTGGTTTTCAGTCCATATCCGGCCATACCATAAATTCCATTCAGCAGCTCTTCCGTCGTCATATGGAAATAAAAGCCCTTTCTGGAATCATTTTCCCGCTCATATCCGCTGCTGCCTGGGGGTGTATAGGTAAAATAGCATCCCATATCGTGGGTAAAGCTGATTCCGCCCTCATACAGACCCTCCCGGTTTGGAAAACGGACCCGGTCATGGTAAGAATAGTCACGGATGAATTCATCCATGATACAGCGGACCACCCAGGGATTCCGCTTCAGCTCCCATACCAGATGATCGGCGCACAGATCCATGGTATTGCGCCATAAGTAAGCGCCCTCGCAGACATTGTAGCGCACATCCCCGCTTTCATCCACCAAAAGCTGTGTAGACGCATAGTAAGCCCGTACAGCCTGACAGAACAGCTGAAAACGCAGCGGATCTTCGGACCGCTCTCCGATCTCTTCCTCCACTTTTCTGCTTTGATGTTCAAGGTCCTCTGCATGGGCCAGAATGTATTTGGCCGCCTGTCCCGCATTTCTGAAATAGCGGTTATAATAGTATTCCGTCTTTCTGGCTCCATTGCTTCCTTCTCTGGCATAGACACTGAACGCAATCCGAAGCGTTTTCCTGGTCCCGGCTTCTGCGCGAAGACACAAAAAGCCCGGTCCGTTCTGATGTACCAGTTTCCTGCCTTCCATCAGACTCTGTACGGCGTCCATCCCCCGGACCAGATAGGCTCCCTCGGCCTCATCGGCTGCAAACATCCACTGATTCCGGTAGCCGATGGTACAGAGCCCCTCCTGCTCCATGGCATACATCTGCTTCATATCGTGATACAAAAGCCCGAAAAATACGGTGCACGGAACCTTTCTCCTGGTATTATCCACGGTCACTTCCAGCAGGATCCCCGGCACGCAGGCAAGCGGAGGGATATCCTGTTTTTTCGGGTCCGGCAGCGCGTCGTAGGGTGTATGCACCGTAACTGTCACATTTCCGGCCTGGAAGATATCCCGGGACGGCGTCAGAAAGCGGGTGATCTCCTCTTCCCGGTAAAGGCAAAACGCATCCAGGGGATTTCGGTACTGTTTTTTCTTTTCCTCATCTCCTTCCGCCGTCAGCTCCTCCTTCGGCTGGTCGGCGAATCCCAGAGTGCGGATCTCTCCCGGAACCGCCTCTCCGATCAGCAGAGAGCCGCTTCGCTTCACATTGGGTTCCTGCACATCGATGCTGACTCCCGTCCCCGGCGCTCCAAACGTCAGGCTGGCCCATGCCCCCATGGGCGCATGGTGGGTATGAAATAATCTGCAGCGTTCCATAAATAAATACCTCCTCTTTGATATGATTTCTTATTCGTCCCCCATCCCATTCTTCTGAAAAAGATAATACTGGAAGGATCCCACATATCCCGGCTTCACATATTCCTGATCCGCCCGGGCCACGCAGGTGTAATGTTCCCACACGTTTCCGTCGGTGATATCCTCTGCTTTCACATCCCGGTCCACCCGGAATACGACATAATCCACCTGTGCGTCTGCAATCAGCCGCTCCTGCTCATCCCGCATCTGCGGAAAATCAGAATCCCGCAGGTTCAGACGGCAGAAAAATCGGGTCGACGGCAAAACATCGGCCGCCATATAGAACCCGCCGTCCAGAAATCCATAATTGAGCAGGGTCGCATGCTCCGTCTGATTGATGATGGCGGCGAACTGATACTGGGGCAGTTCCTCCCTTTCATAAGCCATGCAATAAGAATTCCTGCTGTTTTTGTAAGCCGCGCATCCCATGCCCACCACCATCACTGCAGTCAGCAGGCCTCCGCATACAGGGATCAGCCGGTTTTGGCCGCCGTCCCCGCTGCCCTTTCGAATCAGCCAGTCCGCTCCATGGGCCAGCGGCAGCATCCCCAATCCGCCGAACCCGTACGCAAACAGGTAATAATACGACATGGATATGCCGCCCCCATACATGCCCAGAAAGGTCAGAAGAAGGACCAGGACAAAGCTGATCTTGGAAAACCAGTGGGGCAGTCTGCCCGGGAACGCCAAGAGATACAGATATCCCGCGGCGATGCACACCGTCAGTCCCCCGTGGCTTGCCATGGCATCCGCCACCACCTCCCATGTAAAGGTCAGCCTGGAGAGGATGGATGCACTGTCGGAGGAATAGGCAAAAATATTGCAGTAGAAATAGGCATACAGCCAGTCCCCGATGGCGCCGTGGATTCCGAAATAGATCACCCAGGGAATCGTGGCGATTCCAAGCATTCCGGCCAAAAACCACACACAGTCCAGAAACGCTTCTTTCCACTTTTTCTGAAGAATCAGGCAGAAAAATACCGTGGCCATCCAGGCAAACCAAAATCCCAGCATGGTATATTTCATCCAGAGCACACATCCGGCCAGCGTTCCGTTGATCAGAAGCGTCCGCTTCTCCATATGCCCTCCATTGGCCGGATAGTCCCGCAGATACTTCAGATAGTCATACATGCTGACTGCCATAAGGGCAATGCAGTATTCTTCCACATTGTCTCCGCTGGCGAAAGAGGAGGTCACCGTCACCAGCAGGGCCAGCAGGGGCATCCACGCCATGGACCAGCGGCGCTCCCCATAAAGATTCCATATCTTCCAGTAATACCATAAAAAGACGCCCAGAAACAAACTCTCCAATATATAAACACCGATCCATGTATCCTTGGAGATCAGCCAGGCCAATCCGTGGAGAAAATACAGAAGCGGTCCCTTTTGTTCAAACAGATCCCGGTACGGCACCAGGCCGTTCATCATCCCCTTTCCCACGGTCATGAAGCAGTTCTGATCCACCCCGTCCATAAACGGATAGAGAAATGAGGTTCTGCTGCAGATGGCCATCATGACAAAGGCGGTGACCAGCGCGATTCCCAGCGCCGCCCACTCCCGCCGTTTTTCCATCGGCCCGTTTTCTTTTCCTTTCGCGTTTGGATGTCGGTTCATTGTCACGTTCTGTTTTGCCATCACGCCTGCTTTCCTTTCTGTCTCTGATATTCTTCTTCCCTTTCACACGGCCCTTTTTCCGGTTCTTTCTCCAAAGACGCCCTGTCCGGACTGTTCTTCCCGCATTCCGACGCCCGGCCTGTCCCGGACACGGCATCGTCATGCAGCCTTTCGGCAATCAGATAGCGGGGCCGTCTCTTCACTTCCAAATAGACTTTTCCAATGTATTCGCCGATGACCCCGATGGCCAGAAGCTGCAGCCCGCCGATGGCCCATATGGAAATCACGATGGTAGCCCATCCGGCCACCGTCTTTCCCATCCAGTAAATAATCAGAAAATAAATCAGCATGATGACGCTGACTGAAAAAATAAATACGCCCAGCGCACAGATAAACCGGATCGGTTTTACGCTGAAGGAGGTGATCCCGTCAAACGCAAAGGAAAGCATCTTTTTCAGCGGATATTTGGATTCACCGGCAAAACGCTCCTTCCTCTCATATTCCACTGTTGTGGACGGATAGCCGATGAGCGGCACCAGCCCCCGCAAAAACAGGTTTACTTCCTGAAATTCGGCCAAACCGCAAAGCGCCCGTCTGCTCATCAGCCGGTAATCGGCATGATTGTATACAATATCCACTCCCAAAACCTTCATAAACCGATAAAATCCCAGAGCCGTATTTCTTTTAAACCACGTATCCTTCTTCCTGGAAGACCGGACTCCATAGACGATATCAAATCCATTCCGATACTGTTCCATCATCTTCTCAATGGCATTGACATCATCCTGCAGATCCGCGTCCAGGGAAATCACGGCGTCCGCATAATTTTTCGCTTCCATGAGCCCGGCCAGAAGCGCGTTCTGGTGTCCCCTGTTTTTGGTCAGACACAGACCGCTGTAGAGAGACGGATTGCTTTCATGAAGCTCCTGAATCAACGCCCAGGTCCGGTCTTTGGACCCATCATTGACAAACAAAATGCGGCTTTTTTCCCCGCAGATCATCCCCTTCTTCTCCAGCTGTTCCATGACCTCAGCCAGCCTCTTTGCCGTCACAGGCAGCACATCTTCTTCATTGTAGCAAGGCACCACCAAATACAAAATATCCTTCATATATCATCCTTTTTCGATTTTTCGACATGTTCTCCAATATCCATTCACGTCTAAAATCCCCTATTTATTGTAAATTTTCGCAACCATACATTTCGATATCAATCAATTCTATCCAAAACGTTTGCAAAGAAAACGAACACCGCATAATTTCACATACAAAAGTCCCCTTTATCATACCACAATTCATGAAAAACCACCATGCATTTTTGTTTTCTTTTACGACAAACCCATGAATAAACAATTTGTGAACCGAACGCCAGAAAAAGGTGGGAGGCACTTTGCCGAACCGCTCCCGCTTCATACATGAACCAACTAGTGCACTTCTTGCGATACTGTTACGACTGTTCATATTGAAAATGCAGCGGTACTAAGATTCTTTTGCGCCCGAAGATCTGAAAGAATCAAGTACCGGCGTTTTTCAAAATCCTGCAAAGTGTCTCCCACCTCTCTCTGGCTGATCGTACATAGGCGGCAAGGTTTTCATTTTGTTCACAATTTATTTACTCATGCGTTTGTCCTGATGTCAGCCTTTATTTAGAAAGAGCGGATATGCGCAAAGCGAACGTGAACGGAACGCTGCTTAAGAAATGATATGCGATTTGTCACAGGACTGTCACAAAATCTTAATTGGAACTCCATAAAGTGATCACAATTACAATTTATAATACATAATACTTTGGCATTACGCGGTTTAAATCCAATCGGCCATGTGCATACTGCAAATACATAGAATCAGGAGGCGTTTTCATGTCCTATTGTACATCCTTATACCTTTTTTTGTTTTTGCCTATCTCTCTTCTTATTTACAACGCTGTGCCGCAAACGTACAGGCGTTTTGTTTTGTTGACGATCAATTACAGTTTTTTCTGGATCATAAGCGGCAGACTGCTGATTTACCTTCTGCTGTCCACCTGTTCCATTCACCATTTTGGTCTTTGGCTTTCTTCTGTACAAAAGGAATGGGAGGCCAAACGCTCCTCTGTATCCGGGGAAGAAAAAAAGCAGTGGAAGGCTCTGTTTCAAAGAAGACAGAAACGCATCCTGGCTTTCGCTGTTTTTCTCCACATTGGTCTGCTGCTCGTCCTAAAGTACGCAGCCTTTTTTAGTTCTAATTTCAATCGCATACTGAATCTGCTTTCGTTTCCGGCAGAGGTCCCGGTTCCATCGTTTCTCCTGCCCATTGGGATTTCCTTCTACACGCTGCAGGCGGTGTCCTATCTGACCGATGTCTACCGGAAAAAGATCCCGGCCGATGCCAATCTTCTTCGCCTGACTCTCTATATGAGCTTTTTCCCCCAGCTCATGGAAGGCCCCATCTGCCGTTATTCCGATACGGCAAAACGGTTGTGGGAATGCGAGCGGACTTCCTATCAAAGCCTGACCTTCGGCATTCAGCGCATATTATTTGGAATGCTGAAAAAAGTGGTCATCGCAGATCGGCTGAATCTTGCCATCAAGACCATTTTTAACGATTATTCCCAGTACGACGGGGGAATCCTGGCACTTGCTGCCCTTTTCTATACCTGTCAGCTCTATATGGAATTTTCCGGCACCATGGATGTGGTCATCGGCAGCGGAGAACTCTTCGGCGTCCGGCTTCCGGAAAATTTCCGCCAGCCTTTCTTCTCCCAATCCATTTCCGAGTTTTGGACCCGATGGCATATCACCCTTGGAGCCTGGTTTCGGGACTACATTTTTTATCCCCTTTCCATGTCCAAGCGCATGAAACGGCCCGCTGACTTTGCCCGAAAACACTTTGGGACTCATTACGGCCCCATATTGACCGGCTCCATCTCCCTTTTCTGCGTCTGGTTCTGCAATGGCCTTTGGCACGGACCGGAGTGGAAATACATCTTTTTCGGTCTGTATCATTTTGTTTTAATTTTCTGCGGAACCCTTATCAAACCGGTTTTTGCGCGGCTGACAGAAACGGTTTCCATCCACCATGGCAGGATACCGCTTAAACTGTTTCGCATCGTACGCACCTTCCTGCTGGTATGCATCGGAGAGCTGTTCTTCCGTGCTGCTACCCTGACGGATGGTCTCCATATGATGCTGAAAATGATCACCGACTTTTCCCTCTCTTTCCTCACGGACGGCAGACTCTTTTCTCTGGGCATGGATCAGAAAGATTTTTTCATCACAGCCGTCGCTCTGGGTATGGTCCTTTTGGTCAGTATCCTTCGCGAACGCCATGTGCCGATCCGCACGGCCCTGGCGCAAAAAAAATTGCCCATCCGCTGGGCTGTCTACTATGGTCTGATCCTATTCATCGTAATCTTTGGAGCCTATGGCTACGGATACGTTCCTGTCGATCCCATCTACGCCGGATTTTAGCGGTTCTGCGTAGATAAACTTGCAGCAAATATGGAGGTAACAATGCGACTTTGTACAAAACAATTGATAAAAAGTGTTTCCTTTCTGCTTATCTTAATTCTTCTGCTGGCAGCCGGAAGCCGCCTGTTCCTTCCAAAGGATAACCGGTCGGAATCCGGTATGGAAGAGCTGGCAGCCAACGGCATCCTAGGGGAGCGGGACAGCAGCATCGATGTGCTTTTCATCGGAGACAGCGAGGCGGTATCTTCCTTTTCCCCCATGGAAATGTGGAACCAGCATGGATTCACTTCCTATGTCTGTGCCACCTCCGGCCAGCCCATGAATCTCTCCTACTACTATCTTGTCCGTGCGTTCCAAAAGCAGACGCCAAAGGTGGTGGTGCTGGAGACCGATACGCTGTTCCAGGGCATCACCATGGACAAAAGCCTTTTATCCGATGCGTCTCTTCTCCTGCCCATTTTCCAGTATCATAACCGCTGGAAATCCCTGAAGCCGGAAGATATTACCTCCCCCATCTCCCATACCTGGACCGACCCCTTAAAGGGCTACAACCACAGTTCCGATGTGGACCCCGCCGATGCTTCCGGTTATATGGCTTCCTCCGACCATGTGCAGGAAATCGAATCCCTGTCCGTCACCTATCTGAAACGGATTCAGGCTCTTTGCCAGTCCCGCGGCGTATCGCTGCTCCTTGTGAGTACACCCAGTACCAAAAACTGGAATTATCCGCGTCACAACGGCGTAGCCAAGACAGCGAATGAACTGGGACTTTCCTATGTCGACTTAAACACCATGGCCGATACGCTTTCCATTGACTGGGCCGCCGATACCCGGGATAAGGGGGATCATCTCAATGACTCCGGTGCCAAAAAGGTATCGGCCTATATGGGGGATTATTTGAAACATACCTACCAGCTTCCGGACCACAGGCAGGATTCTGCCTATGCATCATGGAATCTGGATTTGGAACAGTATCGCCTTACCGTCGGGTGATAAAAAGCGGATTGCGGGGGATTACCAGTATAAAAAGAATGAACGAATATCAGATACACATCCGGCAGTTTCTGCCGCTATCATTCCTACAGTAAATTTACGCCGATTATCTCCTCAGGACAAACGCATGAGTAAATAAATTGTGAACAAAATGGGAATCCGGACGGCCGAAGGGAGCGAACCTTTTCCCTGTCGGGTCGCTCTCGCTCCGTGAAAAACGTAGCGGTACTAAGATTTTTCTGC
>DVJD01000031.1 GCA_018710785.1 Candidatus Fimimorpha excrementavium | reverse complement strand
ATCCATGAGAAAAGCTCCCTTGCGCCGCCCGGACAGTCCCTTGCCTTTTCTCTGGGAGACGAGAAAGGCTTTGAATGGATAGGAGCTTATGACATTACCGCTGACGAGCTTCTTGCCGGGACAGACACCGCCAAGACCGAGAGCAAGACCGCACAAGCGCAAATGCTCATTCTGGAACTGCTGGCAGATGGAAAGCGTATGCCAAGTGCAGAGCTGGAAAAGACGGTCAATGAGCGTGGGATTTCCTCACGTACCATGAGAACGGCAAAGAGCCGTATCGGGGACAGGCTTGCGACCGAGAAAGACGGCACAGCATGGGTCTGCTATCTCCGAGACTGACAACAGGAACACGGCAAGCGTGGCAAAGACGGCAAGGTTTTTATAGATACCTTAATGTTGCCGCCTTGCCTTCTTCCCTCATACCGATCACCGCCCGATGATGAAAAGTCACCGGGCATTTTTTATTTACAGGAGGATTTTGAATGAACAATACCGCAACCAACAGTACCCCTTGCCCGACTGTCAGAAAGCAGATCGGCAAGACCACCTATATCGTCCGTGTGCATTTCAGCCAGACCGCAAAAGAAACGATGGAGGACAAAATCAAGCGTCTGCTCCGTGAGGAAGTCCGCAAAATGTGACTTCTTTTTGAATTTGATGAAAAAGTCCTTGACTTTTCGTCTCTGGATCATTCCTCCTTTACTGATTTTCCATTTTTTTTGATACTTCATCTATGATATTCATCGCATTCAGACTGCGGGGATAGCCGATATAGGGCATGCACTGCTCTACAACGCCGTACAGCTTTTCTTTCCCATTGCCTGCTCCGAAATTTCCCGCCGTATGTCCGCGCAGCTGATTTTCGCAGCCGCCCTGGGCAAGAAGGAAACAAAACGTAATCATCTCCCGCTCCTGATCGTTCAAACCATTTCTGGTATAGTAATCGCCAAAACAGTTGTCCGCCAGCCAGCGGTTGATATTCCGGCGAAGCAGCGGGCCATGGGTCTGCCATTTTGCCATATCAGCGCCAAATAATTCCACCTGTTTGGCAAGCCCCTTCTCAAATCGGTCCGTTTCATTGGTGGTCGCCTGCGGCGCCAGCGGCAGCTGAATGCCGTGCTGCTCCATAATCCGGTTCGCCGCCTGAAGGAAATCATGGGTCCGGCCGATTCCAAGATAAGCCGTCGCCTGATATATGACTTCCTTCACTGCGATGGGATCCAGGCCGGTATTGAGCGCTGCATGAAGCATATTCTGAAATTCTCCCATTCCCTGACATCCCAGCAGCACAGACAAAATACAAAGCATCTGTTCTCGTTCTGTCAAGATGCTGGTTTTCACCACCTCATCCTGAGAAAAATTGGCTATCAGCTCCACAAACTCCGGATCGGTTTTTTCCAAAGAAGACTCGACTCCGGCAAATAAATCCTGCATTCTTTTTTCCGCAGCTTTGTTCATAAAAACACCTTCCTTGCTATTATTTTCCTTTTGTGTTACAATACGATTGTTTGAACCGCTTTATACAACCGATTATAATTTGCGGTAGTTACAATCGGTCAATAGTTTTTTTCAATTTTTTTACCGAATTAATGGAGGCACTCATGATATATACGATGATGCAGGTCTGCCGGGAATTGGATATGACCTACCAGACTTTAAAATACTACTGCAACGAGGGGCTGATCCCCAATGTCAAACGGGATCACAACAATCGCCGGGTATTTGATGAAAAAGATGTGAAATGGATCAAAGATCTTACCTGCCTGAAGAAATGCGGATTCAGCATACAGGAAATGAAGGAATACCTGGACTTATGCCTGCTTGGCGAATCCACCATTGTATCACGAAAAGAAATGCTGGCCCAAAAGCAGGAATCGCTGCGTACGGCCATCAAAGAATTGGAAGACAGCGTCGCCTATATCGACTGGAAACAGAATTTCTATGACGAAGTACTATCCGGCAAACGCCCTTATGTCAGCAATCTGATCCGAACCGAATCATAGCAAAAAGGGAGGCTGCAGCATTCGCACCGTACAGTGACTGTGTGAATGCTGCAGCCTCCCTTTCTCTGATCCCATCAATTATCATAGAACCATAATCGGCTTACAGCCCGCCTGGGTGAAGAGGAGGCCACGGTCATTTTGTATCCCTCTCGCTTGAAATACTCAAGCAGTACATAGAGTCCCTTTTTTACAGGAATCTTATGATTGGCATAGTAATTCTGCTGAAATTCCTTGGTGTACTTTCTAAACTCGTCCTGATTGTATTTCTCGCCAAGAGTGTGTTGCAAAATTCGCACAGTCACAGAAAAATAATCCTGATGTTTGACTTTTGAAATAGAAATCCGGTTGAATGTACGATGTAAGCGAACAGTCAGCCGGATTTGTATTTCAGCGGGCAAACAGCTGCTATTTTATGCCCTTCCAGTATCAGGGCGGTTCCCACTCCCTGTCTCTGATAGCGGGGCTTTACGGACAGCGGCGCCAATGCCAATACTTCCTGCCCGCAGTTTTTCCACGCTGCGGTGATTCTGGAGGGCGGCATCACCGTTTCCAGAATCCATATTTCCGGCAGCGAATCCACCGTAGCTCATCTGGCTCCGGGTTCGCCCGCCCTGTTTTTCGAGGCCATCCCCGGTCTTCCCCTGAATTTCTCCTATACTGCCTGCAAGAAAACCAGGCTGCTGCTTCTCCCTGTCCGCAGCCTGACCGGAAATGCCCTATTTTCTTATCCATGGTCACCGATTTTTCAGAAGAATCTGACACAGTTTCTGTCCGGCCTTTCCATGAATATGAGCCGGAAAGAGATGGCGCAATACCTGTCTGTCAACCGATCCGCCCTCTCCCGCGCCCTGACGGATATGAAAAAGGAGGGTCTGATTCTCTGGAACCGCAATCACTTTCTTTTGCTGTACCGAGACTCCGGCCTCTGAATGTAGGGTGAATAAAGAAGCTCCCTTTTTGGAAAGCAGTGAAGCCGCTTTGCCTGCGTTCCAAAAAGGGAGCTTATCACCCGCTATTTCCTGCAGATGGTATTCATCAGAATCATCATAATCACCACATCTGCCAGGATAATGCCCATCATTACATAGGCAAATTCCACGGGCAGGCATTCTTCCAACAAACCTGTCATAAGTATGAGAACTGAAATCACCGCCATACCCGCTCCGCAGACACGGCATAGCTTCTTTTCATTATACTTTTCTTTTTCTTTTCTGGAAGAGGTATTATATCCGGCGATCAATCCTCCTCCATGTCCGGAAAGAAATACAACTGTCAAAAGAACAAACAGCGTAAAAATAACCCAAATAACCCAATCCGGACCATGTGAAACATCCGACAATTTCATTGCATCACACCTCTTTTCCACTGCTTCTGCATTGATCGGTTCCTCCTCTTTTTAAGATACTAAGTTTTCTTCCGCCCTCATTATTATGCCACAAAGCGGCAGACTGGCGGATGCGGTATACCGGCTGAACAAGGGACATCCGGAAATGGTTGCATTTCCTCACTGAGTCTTTTTTTTGTCGCTTCTCGGAAACCGAAGCCGGGCCGAAAATCCGCCGGACGCACTGTGGCCGAAGGTCACACTGCCCCCATGTGCCTCTGCGATCTGCTTCACAATCAGCAACCCCAGGCCATGGCGCGGCTCCTCGGTACCGCTGTCGCTCATCATATAGTGGGGCGTATGCGAAAGCGCCTCCAGCTGTTTTTCTGAAATCCCCACGCCGTCATCCTCCACAAAAACGCAAAACTCCTTCCCTTCCGCCCGGACACCCACAGAAATTCCGCAGCCCTCCGGATTGTGCGACTGGACATTGTTCAGCAGGTTGCTGACCGCCCGGCGAAACAAATCCTCATCCCCCTGAATGATGCAGGCCGTCAGGTCCCCATCCGTCTTCCACTCCAGCGGATACCGTCCGTCCAGATCCGCATTGATGAAATCCACGGCGCACTGCCTGAGTGCTGCCACCAGATTCATGGGCCGGGGATGAAGGGGCTGCATCTGGTATTCCAGCTTGGAAGCCAGATTCAGGTCATTGATCAGGTTTTTGATTTTCAGACTCTGCTGCCGGATGATGGATGCTTTTTTCCGGTCTTCTTGGGAAAGTCTGCTGCTTTCTTCCAGCTGCCCGGCATAGCCCATCACCATGGAAAGGGGCGTCCTTATGTCATGGGAAACACCGGTTATCCAGTTGGCCCGGGCGCTCTCTTTCTTTTTCAGCTCCCGCTCCTGCCGCATGAGCGTTTCGGACCCCCGGTTGATGGCGGCGGCCAGGTCCGACAGAAGCCCCTTCTCCCGGATATAGACCTCTTTTCCCTCCGGCAGGTCTTCAATCCCCGCCACAATAGGCTTGATGGATTTCAGGATGCCCGATGTGGCCGCAAAATAGATGAAAAAGACGGCCAGCACATTGGCCGCCAAAAACAGCAGAACGATTTTCGGCATATTGGCTATGAGCCCATAGTCAAAGGTGGGCCGCATGTGCTTCCAGTACATGTCCTTGGGATGTCCCATAAAAATCAGATCTTCCCCGCAGGCTGCCGTGGTGGTGGGATAATCCGCAATATACCCGCGGGTATAATAGGCGATATCCGCCGCGGAGTAATGAAGCGGAATGCCCTCCGGGAGATTGGCGCTGTGCCAGATCACGTCTCCGGTCCCGTTTTCCACCAAAATGGCCCACGCCTTTCTCTGCTGAAGGATTTCCTGCCCCCGCTCTGACAGCGTATAGTCCCCGCTTTGGGTCCGGGTCAATTCCCCTGCCAGCTGCTGTGTTGCCTCCCACCCGCCGCCGTTGGCTGCCGATCTGGAAAATACGAAAATAAACAAAAGGATGTTCAGTACAAACAGGCCGACCAGCGAAACCAGCAGGATTTTTACAAACCGCCGAATGAGTTTCAATGTACTTTTCACCGCTTATCCCTCCGATACCAGCTTATATCCCAGCCCCTTGACCGTGATCAGGGATACGGGGCGGGACGGATTTTCTTCAATCTTTTCCCGAATCCGGCGGATATGCGCCATCAGACTGTTTTCATATCCGAAGGGATTCTCGCCCCAGGCCGCCTCGCACAGCTGGTCGATGGTGACGATCCGGCCGACGTTGCGGGAAAGCGCCTGCAGAATCGCATACTCTTTGGCGGTTAAAGGCAGATGCTCCCCGTGTTTGATCACCTCCGCCCGGGAAAAATCGATCTGGCTCGCCGCCAGCTGCACCAGCGGATTATCTTCCCTGTAATACCGCCGCAGGATGATTCCCACCCGCAGCAGCAATTCCCTGGGTAAAAACGGTTTCACCATATAGTCGTCGGCCCCCAGACCCAGCCCCTTAATCTTATCTTCATCCTCTCCCCTGGCTGTCAGAAACAGAACCGGAATCGCGGTAAACGTTCTCAACCGTTCCAGAAGAGAAAACCCGTCCCCATCGGGGAGCATCACATCCAGAACCGCAAAATCCGGGTTCCAGTCCTTCGCGGCGGCGACTGCCTCTGCGGCTGTGCCCGCCGTTTTTATCTGCGTATAGCCATCCTCCCGCAAAAAATCACGCACCATATCCAAAAGCGCCTTCTCATCATCCACGAGAAGGATTTTTTTCTGTTTCCAATACGGCTGCTCCATGGTTCCTTCCTCCTGTCTCCATACGATCGGGGCATACGTTCTGTCCCTAACGGTTTTCATTATACCACAACCTCCTTCTGTTCGGCGCAGGCGGGCGCAAATGTAAGGGAAATGTAAGGCAGGGAAAAGGAGGACGCAAGGTTGCCGCCGTATACTGATGGCATCACAGAAAAAGGAGCTGATGAATCATGAATGTCATTGAAACACAGAATCTGACCAAAACCTACGGGGACTTCACTGCGGTTTCCCATTTGAATCTCCATATCCGAAAACGGAGCGTGTACGGCTTTCTCGGTCCCAATGGCGCCGGGAAATCCACAACCATGAAGATGTTTCTCGGTTTAACCCACCCCACCGAGGGAAGCTTCCACATTGACGGAAAAATCTATCCCTCCGACCGGATATCCATCTTGAAGGAAATCGGCTCCTTCATCGAAGCCCCCGCTTTCTATGGCAACCTGACCGGGGAGGAAAACCTGGAGATTATCCGAACCATCCTTGGCCTGCCCAAAAGCAGTGTTTCCGATGCCCTGGAGCTGGTCGGCCTGACCCAGTTTCGCAGACGGCTGGCAAAAAAATATTCCCTGGGCATGAAGCAGCGGCTGGGGCTGGCAGGCGCGCTGATCGGACGGCCGCCCATCCTCATCCTGGACGAACCGACCAATGGTCTGGACCCGGTGGGCATCCACGAGATCCGCACGCTGATCAAGTCCCTGCCCAAGCAGTATGACTGCACTGTGCTGGTTTCCTCCCATCTGTTGTCGGAGGTGGAACTGATGGCAGATGATATCGGCATCCTCAACCACGGCCGCCTGCTGTTTGAAGGCCCCATGGATGCGCTGAAAGAAAGCGCCCGCCTGGCAGGATTTCCCACCGACAATCTGGAAGATACCTTCCTGGCCATGATTGATGAAGACAACCGCAGGGGAGGTGCCGGAAAATGACCCTGGGACTGGAAATGAAAAAACTGAAGCGCACGGGCTATGTTCCCGCATTTCTGGCGGGCGGCGTGCTGGCGGCGGCCTTCCCCCTGGCAAATATGCTGGTCCGATCCGAAACCTTTACCTCCCTGCCAGGAGATCCCCTGTCCATTCTCATGGACGCCAACTGGCAGATGATGGCCATGCTCAATATCCTGGTCTGCATCTGCGGCGCCTGCATGATGTATCATACCGAGTATGCGGACAACGGCGCCCAAAAAATGGATATGCTTCCCATCGGGACAGGGAATCTGTTTTTGATGAAATTTGTGATCACCGCCCTGATGCTTGCCGTGATGATCGCCCTGGAAACCGCCGTCCTGGCAGGATGCGCCTCCCACTGGTTTGCGGATTACGAGATTGACCTGCCAGCTTTTCTGAAAGGCGCCGGCTTTCAGTGGTTTGTCACCCTTCCCACGGTTATGCTGATGCTTTTCATCGCTTCCGCCTGCAAAAACATGTGGATTTCCCTCGGGCTGGGTGTGATTCTGGTATTTACCCTGTCCATCTTTCCCCAGGACAATCCGGTGCTGCGCCTGCTTCCCTTCTGCTCACCTTATCAGACCTTTGCCGCTGCAGCAGAACACGGCCGCATTCCGCTGTTTATGGGCGTCTGCGCCACGGAAACGGCCGTGTTCGGACTGTCTGAACTTGTCTATCAAAAACTACGGAGGTGCCTGTCATGAACCTTATTTCTTTGATCGGCGTGGAATTAAAGAAGATACGCCGCTCCAAAATCCTGCTGATCCTGCTCATTCCCGTCGTCATCATGTGGATCCCCGGCATCCTGAACGCAGACATCAGCTTCGATACCAGGGGAATTCCCATTACTCCGGAAAACAACTTCTTCATTCAGGGCTTTATGGGTATGGTCTGGTTTATGATCCCGGCATCTCTGGTGGTCACCACCGTGCTGCTCACCCAGACGGAGCGTTCCCACAATGGCATATTAAAAATGCTTGCCCTCCCGGTGAATACGGCAAAGCTCTGCCTGGCCAAATTCGCGGTGATCCTCCTGCTGGCTTTCATCCAGATGGTCATGACAATCCTCGCCTATTATATCAGCGGGGCCATCGCATCCCGGATGCTGGATTATGACTTTCTTTTGGATCCATCTTATGTCTGCCGGTTCGCTCTCTGCCTTTACGCCGGGTCCATCCCCATGGCGGCGGTGTTCTGGATGATTGCCAACCTGATCACCGCGCCGGTGTTTTCCGTGGGCATCGGCCTGGCCTCCATCGTTCCATCGGTTCTGATGATCAACACCAGGGTCTGGTTTGCCTATCCCATGAGCTACCCCTTCTACCTGCTGATGGTGGAGTATGGCCGCTGCGCCCAGGGCGTCTATGAGACCCGGATCGCCTGGATCCCCTGGCTTCCGACGGCTGTGTTCATCACTGTGGCTGCGCTTGGAATCGCCTGTGCGCGGTTCGGCGCTTCGGAAAGGAGATAATTTTATATGAAACGCAACATTTGTATCGTCATCGCCACCCTTATGCTCATCGTCCCATGGACGATCCTTCCCCTGCGCACCTTTGACTGGGCCCTGCAATCCCCTGTGGCGGAAATCATGGTGTACGGCTATGCCGCCTTTATGATTTTCTCCGGCATCTTTTCCTTCCTCGTCTATACCAAAGGCGGAGTAAAAAATACCTGGATGCAGGTCTGCACCGTGATCAATGGCATTTACGCCGTCGGCGCAGCCGCGATTCTGTGCATGACGATTGCCAATCTGTTTTTCTAAGATTTTTAACCGTTCATTATGAATAAAATTACTTCCATGAAACAAAAGCTCCGGGAAATGCATATGTTATCGGCATCTCCCGAAGCTGATACACTGTCTGAAACTTTATGCCTCATGAATATCATCTCTGACCCTCACGGCAGTTTTCGTTTTATCCTTTTCATCCTTTGTTTTCATCTCTGAAATATTCTTTCAGAGCATCTTTTACTGCTTTCTTAACAATAAAATATATGCCCACGATCACAATCAGCACCGCAACCACGGCAATTGGCAACCATTCCATACACACTCTTTCCTCCTTATCCCTCCATATAGTCGAAGCCTAAACCTCCCAGGGCTTCAACTATATGAAGGGGCCTTTTTATTTGGATAACTTTTGAAATAAATCAGCAAAAATCCTGTCTCTGTTTATACCATATACATATTTGATAAAATGTCCTGTGCGATCCACTGACCATTTATGATCATACTGGGGAATGGGCCTGTGCTCATACCGCTCTTCCATGAAGGATTCATCCAACAGCCATGCAACCGCTGTCACATCCCATATGACACGGCTCCAACATCCCGACTGACCGCACAGCTGTACTTCCTCAAGGGTATTGTCAATCAGATAATCGCACAGCTTATTTTTCCCCCTAAGCCAGTATTCCAGTTCGGGACCTGTCGTGGAAAACGCTGACACCACCCCCATACAGGGCAGCTGCACCACCGGCACTCCGCTTCCAAACACAACCCGATCCGCGGCAACATCCTGAAGAGCATTGAATTCACGGTCGTCCTTCCATTCCCTTGCATTTCCTCCCAGCCATACCACAACCATTTTTTCTATGATCCCAGGTTCCATCAAAATCGCGGAAGCAATATTGGTTATGGCTCCAATGGCCACCACATACAGGGGATTGTCGTCGTTTCGCTCCATCACCCGCGCCACCAAATCCCTCGCCGCCGGAGAATCCACCGGTTCTTCTTCGCTGGGCAAATAGCGGGAGGAGCCTTTCAAAACTCTGCCGCAATACTCCTGCTTTTCCATCAGACGCAGTACCTTATGAATCTCCTCATAACTTTTTTCCATGCCATCCGCAGGACTCGTGGAACGATGATTAAAAAACGGAGCTGCATAAACCGCCTGCAGATCCAATTTTTCCTCTGAGCGCAGCAGATATGCCAATGCAAACTGATCGTCAATTTCATTGTACATATCCGTATCCAGCACAACATCCACCCGTCCCTTGGGTTTTCTCAGTCTCTCCAACCTTTTTTCTTCTGTCATTTCATTCACCTTTCTTTCCTTATTTTTATTAGATAATTGCGAAACTCTATAGGCCGCATAAATCCTCACTTTTTGAGCCTTACCATCTTCATTGCTCCTCACCAATGCTTTTGTTTGCGGAAACCATTCACAGGCCGGAGAGAGCGAACCTTTTTCCTG
>DVJD01000030.1 GCA_018710785.1 Candidatus Fimimorpha excrementavium | reverse complement strand
TATACGCGAACACAAGGAATCAAGCGATGCGAAGCAGCATTTGATTCCTGTGCGCGAACCATGATGGAGCAAAGCGAAATCATGGTATAATAACGAGGAAAGTGAGGATCATGCTTGCATGAATCCTCATTCGACGAGAAAATCATCGAAACGGCAGTTAAGATGGATGAATGAGAGGAATTATGGACAAGGAATTTTTATATGAAATGCTTTCCACGGCTTCTGTATCGGGAACCGAGCTGGAACTGGAGAAAAAAATCTATCAATATATGCAGCCATTTGCCGATGAAGTCAGGGGAGATGAGATCGGAGATGTGACGGCGGTGATTAATCCCGACAGCCCTGTAAAAGTGCTGATGACGGGGCATGCCGATGAAATCGGGCTTATGGTGACAGCCATACGAGAAGATGGGATGCTTTCCGTATGCAATATCGGAGGTATTTATACGGCCACCTATCCCGGTCATAAAGTACGTGTTCTGACAAAAAATGGCGTGTTATACGGGGCTGTGCTGATCACACGGGATTTGATGAAAAAGGCAGATTTGTCTCCCCATGATTTGATCATTGACATCGGCGCATCCAACCGGGAAGAGGCCCAAAAGGAAGTTTCCGTGGGGGATCGGATCCTATTCGATACCGATTATCGGGAATTGCTTCATGAGCGTATCACCGGACGGGCGCTGGATGACAGGCTGGGGGCATTCATCGTCATGGAAGCATTGAAAAAGGCGAAGGAAAAGGGATGCAGAGTCGGCGTATATGCGGCAGCCACAGTGGGAGAAGAAACCTCCATGAATGGCGCGTATTTTGTCAGTCAGCGGGTAAAGCCCACCATGGCCATCGCGGTGGACGTGACCTATGTCAGCGATTATGCGGGAACCGATGCGGCAGATACAGGGGATGTGGGAATCGGAAAGGGACCTGTTTTATGCGCCAACCCGACCCATCATCCGGAGATCAACCAGCGTTTGGTGGAAGCGGCAAATCGGTGCGCCATGTCCGTTCAGTGGGAGACGGCCACGGGCAGAACCGGAACGGATGGAGATGTGATGCATAAGAGCGGGGAAGGGGTACCGGTGGCTTTGGTATCCATTCCGCTTCGCTATATGCATTCTCCGGCGGAAGTCGCTTCTCTGAACGATGTACAGGATTGTATTGAGCTGCTGGCGGAGTTTGTCTGCGGGCTGGATGAAACCATTTCTCTCAATCCTTTTGTATGAGAATCTTTTGAAAGAAAGCAGGGAATGATGCATGATCCGAAGGGGAAGTCATAAACAGAGCAGGAAGGGAAAAAAGAAGATTCTGACAGCGTTTCTCTGCCTGGCAGCCGGGATTTTATTTTATGCCGGGGGCATGGCGAGGGCCGACGGGCAGAATGGTGAAGCGGTCTGGGATGGGCCGGATGTCAGTGCCGAGAGTTATATTGTTATGGATGCAGATTCCGGCGAAATCTTAATCGGGAAGAACGTGGAAGAGCCCTTGGCTCCGGCCAGCATCACCAAGGTGATGACTGCGTGGATTGCGGCAGAACAGTGTCCGGATCTGGATGCGGAAGTGGCGGTTTCCGATTGGGCGGCCAATGGAATTGAAGTCTTAAGCTCCACCTTGGTTCCCCCGGCCAGTGCGGGAGAACGCTTTTCGGTCCGCGATCTTTTATATGGCTTGATGATGCGTTCCGGAAATGAATGTGCCAATGTGTTGGCCGAGTATACGGCAGGAGGGGAGGAGGCTTTTGCGGAGCTGATGAATGAAAAAGCGGCCTCTGTGGGAGCTTCCAAGACCCATTTTGTCAATGCCCATGGCCTGGATCACGAGGCACATAAGACCACCGCAAAGGACATGGCTTTGATTACCCGGGCAGCTCTTCAGAACGAGACCGTCCGCACGCTCATGTCGGCGCAGTCGTATACGATTCCAAAAACCAATCTGACCGATGCGCGTGTCATGCAGGCCGGGCATCAGATGGTGAATGGAAGTATACCATTGGAAGGTGTCTATGCGGGAAAGACGGGTTATACCGTGGAGGCCGGATGGAATCTGGTGACTGCAGCCAGCCATGGGGGACGAACGCTGATTGCGGTTACCCTGCGGTCCGATGAGGGGCAAAACTATGAAGATACGAAGACGATCCTTTCCTATGTGTATGACCGCATAGATGGAAATGAAGCGTCACCGCGGCCATCTCTGTATGACCCCAGGGTGGAACGGATGTCAGGCGATTCCTTCACCGTATCCTGGCATGCGGGAAATGGTATCTCCCATGTGGAATGCCCGGTATGGACACAGGAAAACGGGCAGGATGATTTGGTCTGGCAGGAAGGGGAAATCCTTGGGGACCGCGTGTATCTGACGGTGGAAAACGATGCCCATGGCGGGGCCTATGGGGGATATCAGCTGCAGGCCATTGGCTACAACCCGAAGGGAGAACAGACGGTCTCCTCCGTAAGCATTCTGTTTTCCGGAGAAGAGACGGCGGCGGGCGGAATCACGGAGTGGAATGGAAATCGCTATTATGTGAAAGAAAACGGCCTTCTCGCGCTGGGCTTTTTGGAGACGGAAGACGGCGCGTATTATTTGGATCCATCCACGGGAGTCATGCAGACCGGCTGGCTGGTTCAGAATACCACGTATTTTCTGGGAGAGGATGGAAAGGTGCAGACCGGCTGGCTGGAACAGGATGGAAAGACCTATTACCTGAAACCCAGCGGGGATATGGCCGTGGGACTCCAAAAAATAGACGGCCGTATCTATTCTTTTGGCGACGATGGCGTGCGAAGGGACGGATGGCCGTATTTTTCTCTGCGTCCCGGGCTTGACCGGACTGCCGGTGAAGCTGCCGTAAGGCTGCGAAACCGACGGTAAATGGCCGAGGATGTCGGCAGCGGATGGGAAGGAAATGGATCCGTGATAAGAAAGTGAGGAATGGAACATGAAATGGAAAAAATATACGATTCATACCACCACGGAGGCGGTGGATTTTATCAGTGAATTATTCAATGAAATCGGAATTCAGGGAATTGAAATCGAAGACAATGTTCCTTTAACGGAAAAGGAAACGAAAGGCATGTTCATAGATATCCTGCCGGAACTGCCTCCGGACAACGGGGAGGCCAGGGTAAGCTTTTACTTGGATGATACGTATGATGAGGAAGAGACACTGCGCCGGGTGAAAGAAGGTCTGAAGGAAATCGGACAGTTTGTGAATGTGGGGGACTGCGCCATGGAAACGTCTGAGACGGAAGACAAGGATTGGATCAATAACTGGAAACAGTATTTTAAACCATTTACCGTGGATGATATTTTGATTAAACCCACCTGGGAGGAGATTCCAAAGGAACACGAGGACAAACTGCTGATTCAGATTGATCCCGGAACCGCGTTTGGTACAGGTGCCCATGAGACGACGCAGCTTTGCATTCGTGCCCTTAGGACCTATCTGAAAGAGGGGGATCGTGTATTGGATGTGGGCACCGGAAGCGGTATCCTTGGAATCTGCGCGCTGAAGCTGGGCGCCGGAGAAGTGGTCGGAACAGACTTGGATGAAAATGCGATTTCGGCGTCCAGGGAAAATATGGAGTCCAATGGCATCGAGCCGTCCCGATTCCGGGTTTTGACGGGAAATCTGATCGATGAAAAAGAAATCAAAGACGCGGTGGGATATGAAGCGTATGATATCGTCGTCGCCAATATTTTGGCAGATGTTATCATCCCGCTGCAGGCAGAAGTACCGCCCCATTTGAAACAAGGCGGTATCTTCATCACTTCCGGTATCATCGACATGAAGGAGGAGGAAGTGAAACAGGCATTTGCCGCAAACGATGCCTTTGATGTGATCGATGTGAGACATCAGGGAGAATGGGTTTCCATCATAGCAAAAAAGAAATAACAGCATTAAAAGATCCAAAAATAACGGGGAGTTCTTTTTTGATACTCCTCGTATTCTTTTCCGAATAAATCAGGCAGATAGGACTCCTCCTGCAAAATCTGAACGTGGAGCAGAAGGATGGCAGCCAGTGACAGAACGCAGAGTTCGATGCTGCAAAAGGACAGTGCAAAGCCAATATAAAAAATATCAAAGCCCAGAA
>DVJD01000029.1 GCA_018710785.1 Candidatus Fimimorpha excrementavium | reverse complement strand
TATACGCGAACACAAGGAATCAAGCGATGCGAAGCAGCATTTGATTCCTGTGCGCGAACCATGATGGAGCAAAGCGAAATCATGGTATAATAACGAGGAAAGTGAGGATCATGCTTGCATGAATCCTCATTTGACGAGAAAACCATCGAAACGGCAGTTGAGATGGTATACTATGGGAAGACACAAGAAATCGCGCGGCAGAAATGTCACGAAGCAGCGGCTGAAATCGTTCAGCAGAAGGGAGTTTACCATGAATGAAGTAATGAAGAACATACTGACCAGAAGAAGTGTGAGAAAATTTTCCAATCAGCCGGTGGAAAAGGAGATCATTGAGGATATTGTAAAAGCGGGTCTTTACGCGCCCAGCGCCATGAACCGCCAGACATGGAAATTTACCGTGGTGACGAATCAGGAAAAAATCAAAACGCTTTGCGAGGCCGTGGGAAAGGAGCTGGGGAGAAGCGGCTATGATATGTATCAGCCGACACTTCTGATTATCCCGTCCAACCACAGAGAGACCGTATGGGGAAGGGAAGACAATGCCTGTGCGCTTGGAAAATATGTTTCTGGCAGCCCATTCCTACGGAGTGGGAAGTGTATGGATCAATCAGATGCAGGGACTCTGCGATAAGCCGGAGATCAGAGCGGTGCTGGATGAGTTTGGAATACCGGCAGAGCATGTGGTATATGGTGTGGCTTCCATGGGATATCCGGCGGAACCGGTGACCGACGAAAAAGAGCGGATCGGAGAAGTGGCTTACATCGAATAAGAAAAGAGCCTTCCCTGACAGTGGATCGGATCATGGGAAGGCTACCGTATAAGATTTCTTAAAATTCCCCAGACGAGCAGGATGACGATCAGTATGATCAGACCGATATCCATGGTACGGCTGGTGAGAGGAAGGCCGCCAAGGTATCGTCTGGTCATGGCAATCAGGTATCCGGCAAACACCGGAAGCAGACAGAACAGAACCGGGTTATCCCCGAAAGCCAGCCGGAATTCTCCCGAGATGAGGTGAATCGCCATCCGCGTGATTCCGCAGCCCGGGCACTGCCATCCGGTGAGCTGATAAAAGAAACAGGGAATAGAAATGGAAAAATAGTGGGCGAGGAGAATATAACATCCCCCGCCCACTGTTATTGCTGAGAAAAACAGAAAAACACGAAGCGGCCTGTTTTTCATAACACGTCTCCTTTCGCGAAAAAGGCCTGCAGGTCTCACGGTGTGTAGGTGAACTTGTTTAATTCATTCTGCATCAGTGCATAGCTGATGATGCTTAAACCGATCAGAGAAAGAATCAGATAGAGAATGCCGCTGTTGCTGGATGGATACCCCTGAGATGTTTTCACATAATCCAGCTTTTCTCCCTGCTTATAATTCCAGTACAGACCGTAGATGCCGCAGGTGACAAGGGAAAGAAGAAAACATACGATGCCGGAAGGCGCCTGGGTATCCCCGGCTACGGCATTTACGTCATCCGTCAGAACGACAAACCAATAAATGCCATAGATGCCGCAAGTGACGATGGATAGAATGATACAGATGGGAATGCTTCGCTGCGTCATTTGATAACCCCCTTTTGATAGAAAATCGAATTATGTCTAAAATTTGAATATTATTTATTTTTATAGTACAGGAAACGGCCTGAAAAGTCAAATCATTATGAACAGAATTTACCAGAGAGGAGACAAGCCATGGCTTTTATCCATGAAATACCGGACAGCTTTTACAGCCTGTTCCGATCGTATAACCGCGAGACCTATGTGGAAGCGCTGCTTCGGATCAATGAAGAATATCAGTATAATAATTATTTCCTGAGCAAAGAGCTGTGTCTCCAGGTATTGGGCGAATATTTTTCCAGAAAAAAAATCAGCATCATGCGGGAGGAACAAGAAACGGAAGAGGATGTAAAGGAATCCTTTCCATCCCGCATTTTGAACTGGCTGTTGAAAACCGGGTGGCTGAATCGCCTGGAAGATTACGAGCAGGGCGTGACCAATATCATAATCCCCGACTATGCGGCCATTATGATCGAGGCATTTGAGCGCCTCTCCCATGAAGAGGAAGAGGAAGCGGAAATCTATATTCAGAATATTTATGCCATTCTCTTTTCCTGCTTAAATGACGGAAAAGCGGGAAGCAGCCTTTTAAAAACTGCCGCGGTGAACACAAAGAAGCTAAACAAAGCCCTCCAGGATATGCTCCACAATATGAACCGCTTTTTCAGCCGCCTTCTGGAAAAAAATACATACGAGGATCTTCTCAGGGAGCATTTGGACGGATATGTGGAAGAAATTGTCCGGAAGAAATACCATATCTTAAAAACTTCTGATAACTTTTATCAGTATAAGAGTGATATTAAAGTTTGGCTGAAGGAGATGGAAGAAAAGGAAAGCGAAGCGCTGAAATCTCTCCTGGAGGAAGAGCAGCCGTCCAACCGGGCAAAGATAGAAGAAAAGGAAAGAAATCTTTCCTTCATCGATGAAATCCGCAGAGGCTTCGCCGATATCGAGCGCAGAATTTCCAATATGGACCGGGAACATATGAAATACGTCCGTGCCACGGTGACGCGGATGAATTATCTGATGAACAGCGACCGGGATATGAAGGGACTGATGATTGATCTGCTGAATCAGATATCCGGAAGCGGACAAAAGGATGCCATGCTGGATGCAGTGGCAAAGAAGGTGCGGCTGGAGCATCTTCAGGTGCTGTCGCCCCACTCCCTGTATCGGAAGAGAAAGGGCAGAAAAACATTTCTGGAGGAGCTTAAGCCCGATGAGGCGCTGCAGGAGCTGGATCGGGAAGAGGTGCTTCGTCTGAACCGGTTGCATACCAGATTCGGAAAGCAGGAGATCGTATCGTTTATCGAGGATCGGATGCAGGATGGCGTGCTGGAAGTGAAGAAAGGTTTTGTGCGGGACGAGGCGGATTTTGAAAAATTGATTCTGGCATACGATGCTTCGTTTCGGAAGGATAGTCCGTTTTATGTCAAGCGGCTGGAGGCGGAGATCGAGGACGAGAAGTATCGGTATCCGGGGATGGTGTTTTACAGGAGGTTTTATGATTGAATATTATGAGCAGCTGACGGAGCAGGAACAGGAGCAGGTGAGGCAGGTGGTGGAGCTTTTGTATCGTCAGACGTTTGTGCTGGAACGCAAGTATGATAAAAGGACGGGGCGGATGGTGCTTAATCGGGAGTATCCGATATGTGAGAAACATTTGGATTTTCTGAAGGCGTATTTTGCCATCGCGGGTATACGGCTGGAGGAGAATGTCTCCACCGGGACGATTTATATCCAGGGAACCCATTTGATCGGGGATAAATTGTCCAGGCTGGCGACGCTGTATCTTTTGATTTTGAAATTGATTTATGAGGAGCAGATGGAAGAGGCGTCTTCCAGCATGCATGTGTTTACCACCATAGCGGAGATGCACGGGCGCCTTGGAAATTTTCAGCTTTTGGAGAGGCAGCCTTCGGTGACGGAGGTGAGGCGCGCGGTGGCAGTGCTGAAGCGGTTTCAGGTGATCGAACCGCTGGATGTCATGGAAGAGCTGGATATGGAAAGCAGGGTGGTCATCTACCCCAGCATCCACATGGTGCTGATGGGAGACGATGTGCGCGCATTGATTCAAACGTTTGGCGAGGAGGAAACCGAAGATGAGACAGAATGACAGTTTTGAAGCCCTGTCCCGGATCTGCCTGAACAACTGGCATTATATCGATCAGAAGATCCTTTCGTTTCATGAGGGGATTAATTTTTTCACCGGCCACTCCGGCAGCGGAAAATCCACGGTGATCGATGCCATGCAGATTCTTTTGTATGCCAACACCGACGGCAGAGCCTTTTTCAATAAAGCCGCCGCGGATGATTCGGACCGTACCCTGATGGAATATCTGCGGGGCATGGTGAACATCGGGGACAATAATGAATTTACCTACCTGAGAAATCAGAATTTTTCCACCACCATTGTCATGGAACTGCGGCGTACGGATACGGGAGCGTGCCAGAGCATCGGGGTGGCCTTCGATGTGGAACCGGCCGTCAATGAGGCAAACCGCCTGTTTTTCTGGCATAAAGGGCCGTTTTTGGAAAACGGATACCGGATGGGCGGACGGGCCATGGCCATCGATGAGATCCGGGCTTGGCTGCAGGACCATTATGCGAAAGAAGATTATTATTTCGGCCCCAGCAACGAGCGGTTCCGGAAAAATCTGTATGATATCTATCTGGGCGGCCTGAATATGGATCGGTTTCCACGGCTGTTTAAAAAAGCCATTCCGTTTCGCATGGATATGAAGCTGGAGGATTTTCTGAAGGAATATATTTTCATGGAGGAAAACATCCATATCTCCGATATGCAGGAGAGTGTCATGCAGTATGGGCGGATGCGGAAACGCATACAGGATACCAGGGAAGAAATCGAAGATTTGAAAAAAATCCAGGATGTCCACCGGCGGTTTGTAAAGACCGAAGAGGATAAGAGGCGATTCTCCTATTTTGCCGATGCCATGGAGGTCAGATATTTAAACCAGCAGGCACAGATGCTGCAGGATAAAGAAATCTTTTATGAAGAAGATTATGGAAAGCAATCGAAGCATTTAAAGGAACTGGAGGAGGAAATCGCCTGCCTGGAAAAAAATCGGGAAGAGCTGGTGGGGCGGATCGCCCGTTCCGGATATGAAGATCTTCAGATGCAGCTGGAAAAGGAAGAGGAACTCCTGGGACGGTTAAAGCAGAGCGCGCAGAGCCTTCATCAGACGGCAGAGGCCCTTCTTTTGTGGGAGGAGGAAGAGGAGACACCCAATGAAGTGCTGTGGGACATTGCCCGGTTTGAAAAGGGCAGCATCACGAAAGAGGAGCTGAACCGTTTAAAATCCGGACTTTCGGCCGTGCGGGGAGACATCGAAGGCAGAAAACAGGATGCAAAGATCGAACTTCGTGAGAAGAAAAAGCAGGAAAAAGAGCTGAAGGCGGAATTAAAGGAATTGAGACAGGGGAAGAAGGCCTATCCCAAGGAACTGGAAGAAGCCAAACTCCTTCTTCGAAGGGGCCTCAAGGAGAAAACCGGGGAAGACGTGTCGGTGGAAATCCTGGCCGATCTTTTGGAAATCAAAGGGGAGGAATGGAGAAATGCCGTGGAGGGATATATGGGAAACCAAAAGCTCCTTCTGGTGGTGGAACCGGCGTACGCAAAGGCGGCCCTGGAGATTTATGAGACCCTGGATAAGAAAACATACAGCCGGGTCGCTGTGCTGGATACGGATCGGGTCACCCGGAAAGAGCATCCGGTGATGGACGGCGCGCTGGCGGAAGAAGTGGACAGCCGCTATACCTTTGTCACCTCCTATATCCGTTTCCTCCTGGGAAATGTCATCAAGTGCCGGTCGGTGGAAGAGCTGCGTGCGGTCAACATCGGCGTGACAAAGGACTGTCTGTTGTACCACAGCTTCCGTCTCCAGTATATGAATCCGGAAAACTATACGAGAAAAGCCTACATCGGGGAAGTCAGCACAAAGAAGAGGATCCGCCGTCTGGAAGAAAGAGAGAGTCTTCTTCAGCAGGAAATGGTGCCGCTGGAAGAACAGATCAAAGCCCTGGATCAAAAGCTTTTGCTGGAAGCGCTGCCCTATGAAACCGGGGTCTACCTGACATGGATGGAGGATGCCGCGCTGGTTTCCGTGCGGGAGTCGCAAAAGGAGGGGCTTCAAAAGAAACTGGATGCCCTGTTGAAAGCCGATGTGGAGGGCTGGGAGCGGGAACTGGCGGAGGTGAAGCAGGCCTGGGAAGCGAAAAAGAAGACCAGGGATCGGCTCATCGCCAGTCTGACAAAGACGGAGCAAATGATCGGCCAGACAAAGCAGGAGTATCTGGATAAGGCGGAAGAACTTTCCCGTCTGGAAACGGAGATCAGAGTCCATGCGGAATGGGGCAGAGAGGTGGATGCCTATCTGGCGGATCGGAAGGAACCAAACCTGGAACGCCTGCGCGCCAATTTCCTCGGCAGAGCCAACCGGGCCCAGGGGGAAGCGGAGCAGGTCATGGAGGAGCTTCGAAAGGCGCGGTATGACTATCTGAAGAAAAATCCCAACCGTTCCTTTTCCTTTGAGGGTGTGGAAAATACCGAATATGACGACCTCCTTTCGCGCCTGCAGTTCCACGACCTGGAACAGCTTCATAAGAAGGCGGATGAGCAGGCCCGGGAAGCCGTGCTGATGTTTAAGCAGGACTTTATCTATAAGATCCGAAGCGCCATCCGGGAGGCCATCCAGAGAAAAGATGAGCTGAATGAGATCATCAGAAGCCTGGATTTCGGAAAAGACCGGTACCAGTTTGTGGTGGGAAAGAGCAAAGGACCGGATGGAAAGTATTTTAACATGTTCATGGACGACGATCTGGAGGTCAATCCGGCCTTTCTGACCGATTCCATGGAACATCAGATGAACTTGTTCACCATGGCCCACGAAAACAGCTACGGGGATCTGATGAATGAGCTGATCAGCATGTTTATCCCGCCGGATCACGCCAGCGCTGAGGAAGAGGAAGCGGCCAGAAAAAATATGGAAAAGTATGCGGATTACCGAACCTATCTGTCCTTTGATATGCAGCAGATCATCGAAGGAGAGGAAACCATCAAGATCCGCTTAAGCCGGATGCTCCGCAAAAACTCCGGCGGCGAGGGCCAGAATCCCCAGTATATCGCCCTTTTGGCCAGCTTTGCCCAGGCCTATAAGATCGGTTCCCAGGTGAGAACCGGCCAGAATCCCACCATCCGCCTGGTGGTATTGGACGAGGCCTTTTCCAAGATGGATGCGGAAAAGGTGGCCAGCTGCATCAAACTGATCCGCGGCCTGGGCTTCCAGGCCATCATCAGCGCCACCAACGATAAGATCCAGAATTACCTGGAAAACGTGGACAAGACCTTCGTCTATGCCAACCCCAATAAAAAGTGTATTTCCATACAGGAGTTTGAGAAAAAAGAATTTGGGGTACTGCGTATGGAGGAATGACATAAAAGGATTCTAAAACCATCAGTAACGGCGCATGCTCAACAGGCTAAGGCCGAACACTACGCTGTCGATTCCCAGGACGAGCAGATAGATGCCGATGGTATAGCTGGCAGAGAGAAGAGAGAAAAATGGGTTGGCAATCATCATAAAACCGAGGATTATGCCCAGAATATTTACGATTAGAGTAAAGTAGTAGTAAATGCTGCCGACAAACATGCGGATAAAGGACAGATGAGTCAGCCGGGCGATACAGTGCGTGATAAACCAAATCGGAAATAGGATGATGAGGACCCATGTACCGGCCATAAGATTAAACAGAATCAAAAGTCCGGCGATGATGCTGATAATGCCGCCCACCAGAGACAGGACAGGAGCAAATCCGGTACGCTGCTCAGTTTAACATAATAGACGATATCCATAATACCAGTCACAAGGGCAAAAATTCCATAGACAATGGTGGAGCCTTTGAGTACGGTATAGGGATTGATAAATGTGTAAATTCCAAGGACTATGAAAAGAATTCCGACGATCAATTCTCCCCATCCGAGGGCTTTTTGATTTTTCATAAAAATAGCTCCTTTCAGATTAAAGTTGCAAAAGGCTGATAAGATTGCAGCCCTATGCTCTTTTATCATAATGGAAAAAGCTGGTATTTTCCATTATCAGTTTTCGAATTTTGTCCTTACAGAATCGGGATTTTGTAAGGACAAGATCTGCACCGTAAGAAAACCATATGGCGAGAAGAAATATATTGACATTAATATTTAAGAGTGATAGTCTTAAAATAGTGATACGAATAATTCGGACGTAAAAAATATTACTAATATAGGGATGTTTGTGGGCGCCCGGCATATTTTTTGATGAAGAAAACGGAGACTATATCATCCACTGGTCGTCTTCCAGCAAAGATACGGATTATGACGGACTATCCATTTTTTACAGCAGAACGAAAGATTTTCAGACCTTCTCAGAACCTAAGTTATTTTATAGGAAGAGTGACAGCGAAACGCTGGATTCCTGTATCTATAAGGAAAATGGAGTCTATCATTTCTTTGTAAAAAGTGCGGATCATCCCAAAGCAGTCATCCACGAGACTTCCCGGTCGCTGTTTGGACCGTATGAGAGGGATCGGGAATTTACGTTTCCTTACGGTTTCAAACATGGGGTTGCCATGGAGATTACGGAAGAAGAATATGAACGGGTGCTTGGGAATTTTCAGTAAACTCTTGTATCAATAACTAAAATACAGGAGGATTGAAAAAATGGAAAAAATTTTACTTGATACCGATATTGGCGGGGATATTGACGACGCTATTTGCCTTGCATATTTGTTAAAAGAGCCCCGGTGTGAGCTGATGGGGATCACAACCGTCTGCGGCGAGCCGGAAAAACGGGCGGCAGTCGCGGACGCAATCTGCCGGGCGGCCGGAAAACAGGTTCCGATTGTGGCAGGGCTTGACACCACCATGCAGCCGGTCCCAATCTATCCGACGCCGGACGGCGCGGCTGCCTTGGAATATTGGGAGCACAGCATCTATGAAAAAGGGGACGCTCCTGGGTTTCTGTATCAAAAAATAAAAGAATATCCGCATGAGATTGTGCTGATCGGGATAGGAAATATGACCAATATCGCTACCCTGTTCACGGTTCATCCCGATGCCGCCGGGCTGCTGAAAGGGCTGTATGTCATGAACGGCTATTTTGGCGAAGATGCGCTGCCGGATCCTTATTACAACTGGAACTCATGGGCAGATCCGATGGCTTCTAAAATTGTATTTTCCTCTCTCGTGCCGATCCATCGGGTCATGCCGTTGGAGGTTACGGACCGTCTTACCGTAGAAGCGAAGCGGGCGGAAGTTCTTTTCCGGACAGACAGTGATTTGATGAAAGCAGTTTTTTCTTTTGGAAATGCATGGCTGGAGCATTCTGAAAAGCTGACCCTGCACGATCCCCTGGCGGCTGTTTCTGTTTTTTATCCGGAGATCTGCCGGTTTGAAAGAGGAAATGTGCGAGTGGAAACGAAGCTGGAACGCAATATGGGCGGCACCGCGTTTGTTCCCTCAAAAAAGGGCAATGTGGAGATTGCGAGAACGGTTGACAGAGGACGGTTTTATCGTATTCTAAGTGATACGATATGCGGGGGCTTCTAAAAGGAGAAGCGGCGCAATAGTTGGTTTTCTGATGTTTTTATCGACCATTAAAAGAAAAAACTAACAATTTTCTTAATATATTATTAATAAAAAAGAAATGTAAAACAATTAAGAATGTGGTAGTATTATATATATAAGAA
>DVJD01000028.1 GCA_018710785.1 Candidatus Fimimorpha excrementavium | reverse complement strand
GAAGGGTTTTGGAAACCGCCGGTACTTGATTCTTCCAGGCCAACGGCCGCCGAAGAATCTTAGTACCGCTGCGATTTCCAACATGAACCCTTAAGATAACGCCGCCTGAGAGATCCTGTGGTGGTTCATGTTTTAAGCAAAAGCGGCCCGCCAGAGGATCCCTTCGTTCTCTCCGGTCGTCCGGGCCACCACTCACCACTCATTCCCCTACTTCCAAAAACGCCTCCCCAATCACCTCATCCATATCCGACACAAACACAATCCGCAGTCCGTCCGTAATCTCTCTGGAAATCTCCTCCACAGAAGTACGGTTCTTCTCCGGCACGAGAACGGTCTTCACCCCTGCCATCTTGGCTACCAGCAGCTTCTCTTTCAATCCTCCGATGGGCAAAACTTTTCCGCGCAGTGTGATCTCCCCTGTCATGGCCACTTCTCTGCGCACCTTTCTGCCAGTTACCGCCGACAGCATGGCTGTGGCCATGGTGATCCCGGCGCTGGGGCCGTCCTTGGGCACAGCCCCTTCCGGAATATGAATATGGAGATCATGGGTTTCAAAGAAATCACCGGCCACCTGATAGCGGGAGGCGATGGAACGTATGTAGCTTAAAGCAATCTGTGCCGATTCCTTCATCACATCCCCCATCTGACCGGTCAGCTGCATGTTGCCTTTTCCCGGCATCACATTGACTTCAATCTGCAGCGTATCTCCCCCCACGCTTGTCCAGGCCAGTCCTCTCACAATCCCGACTTCATCCTGTTCATTGATGGTGTCAAACTCCATTTTTTCTTTTCCCAGATACTCTTCCAGATCCCGTTCTCCCACGACGACCGTCGCCGCATGATCTTCCAAAATCTGTCTCGCCGCTTTTCGGCAGATCTTTCCGATCTGTCTCTCCAGACCGCGGACACCGGCCTCCCGTGTATAATGGCGGATGATTCCTCTGAGAGCATCATCCTCCAACACCAGCTGATCCGCTGTCAGCCCATGTTTATCCAGCTGCTTTTTCAGCAAATGTTCTTTTCCGATGTGGAATTTTTCGTTTTCTGTATAACTGTTGATTTCTATGATCTCCATACGATCCAAAAGCGGTCCCGGTATGGTCTGCACTGTATTGGCAGTGGCGATGAACAGCACTTCCGAAAGGTTCAGCGGGACTTCCAGATAATGATCCCGAAACTTACTGTTCTGTCCTCCATCCAGCACCTCCAGCAGGGCGGAGGCCGTATCCCCGCGGGTGTAGTCGCTGCTCACCTTATCCAGCTCATCCAAAAGCATCAAAGGATTCTTGACCCCGGCCTGCCGAATTCCAGCTGCGATCCGCCCGGGCATGGCGCCCACATACGTTTTTCTGTGACCGCGGATCTCCGCCTCATCCCGGATTCCTCCGAGACTGATCCGCACATACTTTCGGTTCAGCGCACGGGCCACGGATTTGGCAATGGATGTTTTTCCGGTTCCCGGCGGTCCCACCAGACACAGGATGGGGCTTTCGCCCTTGCCGTTCAGCTTGCGGACAGCCAGATATTCCAGGATTCTTTCTTTCACCTTTTCCAGACCATAGTGATCCTCATTCAGAATCGTCTCCGCCTTCTTTAAGTCAATCACTTCCCTGGATCCTTTGTTCCACGGCATCTCCAGCAATGTTTCAATATAATTCTGCGCGACGGAAGCCTCCTGGCTGCCTCCCGGAAGGTTTCGGAAGCGCTTGATTTCTTTTTCCAGTTTTTCCTTTACTTCCTTATCCGCCTTCAGCTTTTTCAGCTTTTCCAGGTACGTATCCGCCTCATTCATGGGAACCGTATCGCCCAGCTCTTCCCGGATGACTTTCAGCTGCTCCCGAAGAATGTATTCCTTTTGGTTTTTGTCGATTCGGTCTTTTACCTGTTTTTGAAAATCCTTTTTCAAATGGGTGATTTCAATCTCATTTTTCAGCAGCTGTACCATAAACGCATACCGGTCCGGGAGGGTCTGTATTTCCAAAAAGTTCTGTCTCACCCGCTGGGAAAGCGGCAGATTTCCGGCCACCTGATCCAAAAAGGACGCCAGGTCCATCTCCTCCTCCAGCGCCTTGTGCAGCTCCTTGCTTGCTTTCGGATTTTCCGCAATATAATGGACCAGCATATCTTTTATCACCCGGATACGGGCCTGTTCTTCATTGGTCTCCATATCCCCCTCGGTTTCCATCGGGGAAATCTTTGCTATCAGACAGGGAACCTCCTGCACCATTTCCAGAAGCATCGCTCTCTGTTTTCCTTCTATCAAAATCCGTGTAACCTGTGTTGAAATCCTTGCAATCTGTTTAATGATGGCAATCGTTCCCACGCGATATAAATCTGCTTTTCCAGGCGCTGTCACATCCGTGTCCTTCTGTGAAACTAAAAACAGTTTTTGATCGCCTTCCATCGCCCGGTTTGCCGCCTCCATGGAACTGCTTCTGCTGATATCCAGATGCACGATCATGTTGGGCAGAACCGTCAGTCCGCGGAGGGCCACTGTCAGCATTTCCATTTCTTCTTTCATGTATTTCCTCGTTTCTATAACATAAGTGATTGCGAAACCCGCCCCGGCAAATTTCGCAATCCTTTCTTCTAAACATAGCGCAAAGGGAGATTTTTCCCCGTCTCAGACATACGAAAGAAAATCTCCCTTATTTTGCTGCATTTCCGCCTCACACTAAAAATATAAGGAGGGGTTAAGCAATTTCATTACTTTTTCCAAAAAAGCGGCGGGGACGTTCCTCTTTCTGTGGAACGACTGGTACTTCTTCCTCCCGCTTGATAATCGTCGGTCCTTCCGTTCCCTCTACAGTTTCCTTTGTGATAATGCAGCGTCCGATGGTCTCATCCGACGGTATTTGGAACATGATATCCATCATGATGGATTCCATAATCGCACGCAGGCCTCTCGCTCCTGTCTTTCTCTCCTGGGACCGGGTGGCGATTAAATCCAGGGCTTCCGGAGTGAACTCCAGACTGACGCCGTCCAGTTCAAACAATTTAATATACTGTTTTGTAATGGCATTCTTTGGCTCCGTCAGGATATGAACCAACGTTTCTTTGTCCAGCATATCCAGCGTCACAACCACCGGAACACGGCCGATAAATTCCGGAATCAATCCGTACTTCACCAGATCTTCCGGCAGCACCTGCTTGAACAGTTCGCCGATATTATGTTCTTCCTTTTCCGCGATCTGCGCGCCGAATCCAATGGATCCGGCCCCCAGTCTTCTTTCCACCAGTTTCTCCAGTCCATCAAAGGCACCGCCGCAGATGAACAGAATATTGGTGGTATCGATCTGAATCAGTTCCTGATGGGGGTGTTTCCTTCCTCCCTGGGGAGGAACGCTGGCCACGGTACCTTCCAATATTTTCAGGAGTGCCTGCTGCACGCCCTCACCGGAAACATCCCGCGTAATGGAAACATTTTCAGACTTCTTTGTGATTTTATCAATCTCGTCGATATATACAATGCCATATTCCGCGCGTTCCACATCATAATCTGCCGCCTGAATCAGCTTCAGAAGAATGTTTTCCACATCTTCGCCCACATACCCGGCTTCTGTAAGAGATGTGGCATCCGCGATGGCAAAGGGCACATTCAGCACTTTGGCCAGTGACTGTGCCAAAAATGTCTTTCCGGAACCTGTCGGTCCAAGCATTAATATATTACTCTTCTGTATCTCCACATCACTGCTGCTCAGGGATGTGATGCGCTTATAGTGATTATAAACTGCCACAGACAGGGCTTTTTTGGCATTCTCCTGCCCCACTACATACTGATCCAGAAATTCTTTGATTTCCTTGGGCTTCAGCAAGTTGATATCTCCGATCGGATCTTCCTGTGTCCCTTCCTCCTGCAAAATCTCTGAGCAAAGTTCCACACATTCATCGCAGATGTAAATTCCTTTGTTCCCTGCGATTAATTTCCGTACCTGATTCTGCGTCTTGCCGCAGAATGAACAGCGGTACTGGTCCTCCATTCTTCCTGCCATATTTCCTCTCATTCCGCCGCGCAAACGGCATTTGCCTCATATTTACAGCTCTCGTAATTACTCACGGCTTGTGATCACTTTATCAATCAGACCATACTCCATGGCTGCCTGCGCAGTCATATAATTATCTCTCTCAGTATCCTGCTCGATCACTTCCAGAGGCTTGCCGGTGTTCTGCGCCAGCAATTCGTTGAGTTTTTTCTTGGTCTGAATAATATGATCTGCCACAATCTTAATATCCGTCGCCTGTCCCTGTGCGCCGCCCAATGGCTGATGAATCATGATTTCCGCATTGGGAAGGGCAAGACGTTTTCCCTTGGCTCCTCCGGCCAGAAGGAATGCGCCCATGCTGGCAGCCATACCGATGCAGATGGTAGAAACATCACATTTAATATACTGCATCGTATCATAGATTGCCATACCGGCTGTTACAGAACCGCCGGGGCTGTTGATGTATAAATGAATGTCCTTTCCCGGATCTTCGGATTCCAAAAACAGCAATTCTGCCACAATCACACTGGCAGTCGCTTCGTTTACTTCCTCTCCGAGAAAAATAATCCTGTCTTTCAACAAACGGGAATAAATATCGTAGGATCTCTCCCCACGGTTTGACTGTTCAATGACATAAGGTATTAAAGCCATAATATCCTCCATTCTCTTAAAACAGACAGGGACGACCGATGGCCGTCCCTGTCTAACGGCTGATAGAAAATTATTTTGCAGATGCAACCAGCAGGTCTACTGCCTTCTGCACTGCCAGATCCTTCTTAATGCTTTCCTTCTCAGCGTCTCCCATATATTCCTTGAGTTTTTCTGCTTCCATATTGTACATAGAAGCCATCTTTTCCAGTTCGCTGTTGATCTCTTCTTCTGTCACTTCAATATTCTCTGTCTCAGCAATCTTTTCCAGAACAAGTCTTGTCTTAATTCTCTTTTCTGCCTGCGGCTTCATCTGCTCCTGCATCTTGGCAGCGTCCATACCTGTATACTGCATGTACTGCTGCATGGAAAGTCCCTGCATCTGCATTCTCTGAGCGAAATCATCCAGCATCTGACGAGCCTGTGTATCGATCATGGCATCCGGAATATCCATCTGCGCACCTTCGATGGCCTTTTCCACCAAAGCGTTTTCCTTTGCTGTCTTAGCTTCGTTTTCCTTCTTTTCCAGAAGTTTCTTCTTGATATCTTCCTTGTATTCTTCCAGTGTATCGAAATCAGATACGTCACTTGCGAACTCATCATCCAGTTCCGGAAGTTCCTTTACCTTGATTCCCTTTACAGCAACCTTGAAGAGCGCCGGCTTTCCTGCCAGTTCCTTTGCATGGTACTCTTCCGGGAATGTCACATTGACTTCCACCTCATCGCCGATGTTCTTGCCGATCAGCTGATCTTCAAAGGTATCGATGAATGTGTGGGAACCGATTACCAGTTCCTGATTTTCTGCCTTTCCGCCTTCAAACGGTGTTCCATCCACAAATCCTTCATAATCAATGGTGGTGATATCACCATTTTCCACAGCTCTGTCTTCCACTGTCACAGTTCTGGAATTCTGTTCCTGAACTTTCTTCAGCTCTGCTGCCAGGTCTTCCTCTGTCACTTCCACCGGATCTGCTGTGTACTCCAGTCCCTTGTAGTCGCCGAGGGTTACCTCCGGCTTCACAGCTACCGTAGCGGTGAAAATAAACGGCTTGCCCTTTTCGATCTGTGTCACATCAATTTCAGGACGGGAAACGATTTCCAGACCGCTTTCCTCTGCTGCCTTGCTGTATGCTTCCGGAATCAGATCATTGGCTGCATCTTCATAGAAGATGGCCGGTCCATACATCTTTTCGATCATAACACGAGGTGCTTTTCCTTTACGGAAGCCCTGGATATTGATCTTATTCTTGTTCTTTAAATATGCCTTCTGCATAGCAGCCTCAAATTCTTCAGCAGTTGCCTCTATTGTCAATTTGGCCATATTTTTTTCTAATTTTTCTACCTGTACGCTCATGACTCTTCCTCCTAATCGGTTTCATTCACAAAATAATCCTGGCGACTCCGCTCATACGCACAGACTGCGGCAGTCGCCTACAATTTACGATTATAACATAGGTTATTTCCAATTACTAGCCCTATTTTTTTGATTTTTGCTTCTCATTGGAAATCATATGGCCAAATAATACGTTTTTTCCGCATCAGCAGTCCGGATGCTGGATGGATTCTTTGATATCCCTCTCTTTTTCCTTTCCAAACAAAAGTCCGGTCAGTTCCAGCCCCAGATCCACGGCAAAGCCCATGCCTCTGGCCGTCGTGATCAGTCCGTCTGTCACCACACCCTGTCTGGTATACTGCGCTCCGGCCAGCGTCTCTTCAAATCCCGGATAACAGGTGGCTTTTTTTCCTTCCAAAAGTCCGTATCTTCCAAGAATACTGGGCGCAGCGCATATGGCAGCCACACGTTTTCCCTGTTCCAGATATGTATGCAGGTCTTTTTTCAAGGCCCGGCAATTGTACAAATTCTCGGTTCCCAGTCCGCCGCCCGGCAGGAAGATGAGATCCCCGTCCGCCACCCGGCACTTTTCATACAGCGCATCCGCTCTGACATCGATGGAATGGGAACCGCGCACTTCATACCGTCCCATAACCGAAACCGTCACCACTTCCGCCCCGGCTCTTCTCAGCACATCAATGACTGCGATCGCTTCCACTTCTTCAAAACCATCTGCTAAAAATGCATATACTCTGCTCATAAGCTTCCTCCTCTTTTGAACTGTATTGACTTCCTGCATTTTATTTTACATCAAAGGCCCTCCCTTTAACAATGAAAAATCTATAAAATTTCACAGCTTCCCGGATTTTCGCAAAATCACTGGCAATCCTCCCCTCCCTATACTATAATCAGATTATAATATAATCTGATTATGCCATAATCATGGATATACTATCTATGCAGCACTGTTCTGCAGAAAGGATTGATCTTATGGAAATTGAACGCAAATACCTGATCCGTCACCTGCCCGATCATCTGGAGCAATACCCCTGCCGTCAAATCGAGCAGGCCTATCTCTCCGTCAATCCCGTGGTCCGCGTGCGCCGGGATGATGCTTCCTATTATCTGACCTATAAGGGAGCCGGGCTGATGATCCGGGAAGAATATAACCTTCCCCTCACAAAAGAGGCTTATCACCATCTGCTGGAAAAAGCGGACGGCGTTGTCATCACCAAAAAACGGTATCAAATCCCCTACCAGAACCATACCATTGAGCTGGACCTGTTCGAGGGCGTCTATGAGGGGCTTACTCTGGCAGAAGTGGAATTTGCCACCGAAGAGGATGCCGATCACTTCAATCCGCCCGACTGGTTCCGGGAAGAGGTCACCTTCGACGGCCATTATCACAACAGCTACATGGCCCTGCACCACCCATCCAAACTTCCGCAGTAAGCGCTCGGGCGTATCGCTGTCCGCTGTCCGCCGCGATACCTCGCTCATCTCGCGGCATTGCCGCTCGATGACCGTTGCCCGTCGGATGCCCGCTCGTGCAAGCATGGCGGTCGTCCTCCGGGCGTATCGCGCAAAAAGAAATGCAGAATTCGCTTCTTTGGGGGATTCCCTCCCAAACAAGTGATCCTGCATTTCTTTTTCCATTTACTGAAGATACAGAAACGGATCCACCGGAGTTTCTCCGCTCGTCACTTCAAAATACAGATTCGGTCCTTCCACCGTGTAGTATTTAGTCGGTTCTGCCAGGTTGGCAATGGCAGTTCCCGCTTCCACATACTGTCCTTCTGCAACCGCCACATCGGTCAGATTTCCCAGTTTTGCCTGGTAACCATTTCCCAGATCCAGAGTTACAAACGTTCCGATTTCTTCATCCTCTCCGACGGATGCCACCTGGGCATTGGCCGGTGCCAGAACCAGAGTTCCCGGTTCTCCCTGCAAAAGTACAGCCGGACTTACCTTGTACTGATCCAGTGTGGCATAGTATACCGTATGATCCATGGAAAAGTCCATCAGCACATTTCCCTGAATCGGCCACTGCATGGTACTTCCCTCTGCGAATGTGAGATTGACAGCCGTCACATTGCTGCTGTCTGCTTCTCCTGCTGCTTCTTCGGGACTGGTTTCTTCTGCCGTCGGCTCTTCCGGCGCAGATATGGCCGGTTCGGTTTCATTCTCTGCCAGAACGCCTTCTCCCACTCCATAATCGTCGGATGTATCTTCTGTGGCAGCTGTTTCCCCTTCTGCTTCCTGGACACCAGCTTCCTTATTTTCTTCTTCGCTTGTCTCCTCCTCGGTCTGATTCAAATCTGCTACCGGATTTTCATTGGTATTCTTCCTGCCGTTCACATACACCATGGCCGCTGCCGCGACCGTGACAAGAATCAGGCAGGATAACACTGTCGTCAAGAAAACCTTATTTTTCAAGACATTTTTCCATTTCTTATGATTCACTTTTATCACCTCGGTAATAGTATTACCGGGTTTTTCAGGCTTATACAGCCGTGATCACAATATTTTCGTAATAATACTGAAGAATTTCTTCAAATCCTTTTCCTTCTCCTGCCATGCAGTCTGCCCCGTATTGGGAAACACCATAGCCCTGACCGATCCCCCTGGCGCTCACCCGTATCTTTCCTTCATATTCCTCCAATTCCATGCATGTGGAATAGACATTCAGCGCTTCCGCCACTTTTACCGCTGAAAACTGGTATCCCCCGATCTGCATCAGCGTAATGTAGCCATTTTCATCGCTGGTCACAATCTGTACCGTGGATAGAATCCCTTCCGGCCGGACCTGCGTCTCGGGATCGATGGAATTGATGGCGGCGGCAAATTCTTCTTCTGTCAGAACCCTGGTCTGAAGATAGCCGTCTGCTTCCAAATCCCAGGAACTCTCCCGGCTCACCAGATAGGGACAAAGACCGCTGGTATCGGTCCTGGTTTTTCCCACACTGACTCGGTGATACAGGGCATCAATCAGCTGTCCGTCATAAGTCAGTACCATTCCCCTGGTGTCGGCCACAGCCGTGCCGATTTTGTCATACATATTCTGAAACTGATCCCTCCCCCATTTCTCTTCCATTTCCTTTATGGTCCAAGGCGTCCTGGAAAGTTCCGACTCATCAATGGTATTCTTTCCATCCATCGCCTTATACAGATACGTACGCTCCATGACTGCCTGGGCTTTTATCGTTTCCTCCCGATAATCCGCCGGAATGGCAGTCGCCACCAGACCGATCAGATATTCTTCCGCATCCACCTGATTTCCGCTGGACTGGAGTGTCACAGTCTTGCCGCTTTTTGCCACCTGGCTGACCGGAACGCTCTCTTCTTCCATGGTCAGCATCGTAATCAGATAGGGGATCAGCAGGCCTGCCACAAGAATACAGACAGCCAGTCCCATTTTTTTCCGCATAGGAACGCCTCCTCTCCATTTGGGAACCCGAATGGCATGTCCGTCTTCCCAATCCTTCTATCCTCCATATATATGCGCGTTCCCAGCCGAATATGACTGGCTGCCTCCCTGTTTCCTGACCTGTATCAAACGCATTCAGCCACGCGGTTTCCCATAAACGGCTGCATCTGCGTGGCTGAACGGTTTCTCTATATATGAAATTTTTTATGGAGTTCCGCACCGAATTCCTTTGATTTGAATATGGCGAGTCCTGCCAAAAATAAGAAGCTGCATCCACTGCAGAGAATGGATGGAAATGCCGTCTGTACCGCGCCTGCCAGCCAGAGAATAAATGGAATCAGTCCGCACGCTCCGGCCATCAGAAAATAAATCATATATTCGTGGGGCTTTAATTTCTGAACGGCCGCAATGATGAAGACCGAACAAAGCGTGATAAAAAAGATGCCCGGCAGCACAAAATCCACTGCCCACCCCCTCCATCCCGTGGCTCCATCCCAAATCAGACTGGCCGCCGCGATGAAGACCATCTGCCACATGGCATTTTTCAAGAGATTCCGCCTTTTGAAAAATCCGATGGCCATAACCAGCCACATGCAGAATACCACGCCGATCAATAGGACGGCCCAGTAAGAATCCGGTGTGTACAAAATATTCACCATTCCCGCGATCACTGCCGCAACCAGACAGGCGAAGGAAAAACATTTGAAAAACAAAATCCCCGTCCGCTCTTCCTTTTTCTGTTCCGGCATTTTGGGCACCCGCTCCGTGCACTGCAATCCCTGTTCATTTAAGATACGGAAGAAATTCCTCTGAATGTTATCGTTTTCAAAGCTGGATGTGAAACTTAACATGGCCGTATCCTGAAACGAACACATACAAAGTTCAATCTTCGGCGTACTGGTATATACATCAAAGGTCTCGATATACGCAGCGTATTCTTCCGGCATCTGCACCGCCCCCATATTGGAGAAAATAGCAGTGACATTTCCCTTGGAAAACGCTGCGGCTGCCTGCAGACAGATATTTTTTACTTCCAGGGGAGCGATGCGCAGGAATGGATTGTATTCATATTTCTTCAGCGCATTCATGCGCATGGCCACCCGTTCCTTCGTCAGCTCTGCTTTAAAGAACTGCTTCACATGGGCCAGGACATCCTCAAAGGTGGTGACACCGCTCTCAAACCGATATCCCACTTCGATCCATCCGAAAAAATTCAGCATGGACTCCGAAGGAAAAAATTTTCTGAGATTCACCGGAACCATGAGATACACCGGCTTTTTCTCCTGCCTCGGACTCATCTCCCGATGAATCGCGCACAAAAACACGGCTGTCAGAAAAACCGTCATGGTCACACCATATTCTCTGGATTTTTTCAGAAGTTCCGCCACCGAAACCATACCTTCCCGCAGTTTCATGTTTCCATATCCTGCCCGCACTCCCTTGATCTGGAACGAATGGACCTTTTCTTTCTTCCCCTCCACCAGATCGCCGGAATAATAATGGGAAAAACCGTCCAGCTCCTTGTCCGCCTGGGTGATATCCGCTGCGCGCAGGGCAACCGACGCATCCAGATCGGGATGCACACGGTACAGATAGTTCTTCACCAATTCTTTCAAAAACTCCATGGCCCCCGTCCCATCGGTCAGGGCATGGAACACCTCAAAATTGATCCGGTTTTCAAAATATGTGACTTCAAACAAAAGCCCCTTTTTGTCACGTACATACAGCTTCATGCATGGAGGCCGGTCTTCTCTGTGTACCTGGGGAACCAGATCACTTTTTTCCAGATAATGCCAAAAAAGTCCCTTTCTCATCACCACCCGAAAACCCGGATAGGCCTGCATGGTCTCTTCCAGCGCTTCCTGCAGAACCTCCTCCTGTACCATCTCCTTCAGCTCACAAGAAAAGCGAAATACCCTCGGATCACGTTTCCCGCTGGTAGCCGGAAATATGGTCGCTGCATTGTCCAGTCTTCTCCACCGGTTTGTTCTGTTTTCTGCCATCCTCTTCACCCTCTTTGCTTGTATCGTGCTTCAAAAACTGATTGATCATCTCAAAACTTTTTTGTACGTATAAGTGTTTAATGCCCAGCGCAAAAAATCCATGCAGCGCATCCGGGATCCGGCAGACCATCACCTCATTGCCCGCCTCCTCGAGACGTTTCCCAAACGCTTCCCCCTCATCCCGCAGCGGATCATACTGGGCGGTCAGAATCAGCGTCCGCGGCATCCCCGTCAGATCCCTGGCCAAAATCGGAGCAAACAGCGGATTCTGCCTATCCTCCGGGCTGCTCTGATACAGATTCAGATAATCCTCCATCTTCTGGGCCGTCAGGAGAAAATCCGTACCGTTTTCCCGGACGGAAGGAAACGGAGACCGATCCGTATAATCATTATTGGTCGCCGGATAAATCAAAATCTGGCGCTTCGGCATAAATTCCTTTCTCTCCTTTGCCAAAAGGCACACGGCCGCCGCCAGATTTCCCCCGGCGCTGTCTCCCATGACCGTGATATCATCCGGATCGACATGGATCAGAAAATCATCCCTGTAAATCCGCCTGGCCGCCTCATAGCAGTCGTAAAGCTGGGTCGGAAAGCGAAATTCCGGCGCCAGCCGGTAATCCACCGCCGTCACAATATGCCCCGTACTCTTCGCCATCATGTCGCAGACCCGCTCATACGTATCCACACTTTCCGTCACCCATCCCCCTCCATGGAAAAACAGCAGCATGGGAAGCCGCTCCCCGGCCCGGCTTTTGGTCTTTATTATTTCGTCATCCGGCATAAAAATCCGGACCGGAATATCGTAATCCTTATGCCGGATAAAATAATGGATCGTTTTGCGCAGCGGCCGCTTCCAATCCACGGCTTTCAAATTGGCAAACCTCCTGGACGATTTCAGCTCAATCCCTCCATAAGAAAAAAATCGGAGCGCCGCCCGCATCGCTTTATTGATCGCCATCACACACTCTCCTCCATCGTGATTCTTGCTTTCCTCATTAGTATACCACAAAACAGCGAACCAAGAGAAGAGTTATATTCCTTTGGCACATGACAAACGCAGCTGTACTAAGATTTTTTGTGCCAGAAGGGCTGAAAAAATCAAGTGCCGGTGTTTTTCAAAATCCTGCAAAGTGTCCAGCCTCTCTCAGGCTGATCGTGCAAAGACCTAGAGGCAAGAAGTATACCTGTTGGTTCGTTCCCTTCGGCCGTCCGGTTTTTCCTTTTGTTCACGATTTATTTACTCATGCATTTGTCCTGTCCTCTGACCTCTGCCCGTTTTTTTATAATTTCTTCACAAAACCGTCAAAATCCTGCCATACATTCATCACATTTTTTGGGTATAGTAATAACTGTAAAAGCCAAAAGGCCTATTACACATCACTTTTTCATACACCCCCTTTTATTTTTTAAAAAGAAGGAACTCCTCCCATCAAGAGTTCCTTCTTTTTTTGGCGTAATCCATCCGGCAAGCCCGATAAGCGGCTGCCGGGCTTGCACGGGCAGACATTTGCCGGGCAGCGGGCGGCCGAAGTTCATGTTTTCTTTCGATTCCTTTTAAAAATTGGAAAGATATTTTTTAGATAAACTTCAAACTCCCGCCATAGAATGTACACACTTTTTTTGTATCCTTATAACTGTAAAAGCCAGAAGGCCTATTACACATCACTTTTTCATACACCCCCCTTTTAAAGAAGAAACCGTATCCTGGATCACACCCTGGGATACGGTTTCTTTTTCCTTTATTTTGTCTCATTATCCCAATATTGGCTTGCCTGTGCTTCATACAATTCGCGGTATCCGCCTCCCTTTTTCATCAGTTCTGCGTGATTTCCATCCTCTGCGATGGCGCCGTCCTCCATCACAAGGATCCGATCCGCCAGCCGCGTGCTGGATAAGCGATGGGAGATAAACAGACAGGTCTTATCGTTTGAAATATCCGCCATCTGCTCAAAAATCTCTTCTTCGCTTCTCGGGTCCAGCGCGGCCGTCGGTTCATCCATGATCACCATGGCCCCTCCATGGCACACAGAACGGGCCAGCGCAATCTTTTGGGCCAGACCGCCCGACGGCAGCACTCCTTCCCCCGTCAGATTCTGCGATAAGAAGGTGGAAAATTTCTTTGGCTGAGAAGCCGCCCAGTCAAAGAACCCCAGGCGTTTGGCCTCCTCGTTCACCCGGATTTTCTCCTGCCCTGTCATCTCTTCCTCCTTTTTACAGAGGATATTTTCCTCAATGGAAAACGGCAGGAGCTGAAAATCCTGAAATGTGGGGGCCAGAATCTTGCGGTACGCTTCCCTTGGAATCGTCTGAATATCCACACCGTTTAACAAAATCATCCCGCTCTGGGGCTGATAAAATCTGCACATCAATTTTACCACCGTGGATTTTCCCGCGCCGTTCTTCCCCACCAGCGCGACGGTTTCCCCCGCATGAATCGAAAAACTGCAGTTCTTTAAACATTCTTTTGCCGCTGTGGGATAATGAAAGGTCACGTCCCGAAATTCCCAGTCCACGATGCCTTTCCCGGCTTTTTTAAGGCATTGCTTCACCTCTTTGTTCCATTTGCCGGTCTCTTCTTCCTCAGGCAAACGTAAGTATTCCAAAAGCGGCTGAATCAAAAGGATATCGGTAATCATCCGACTGCCCGCCGTCACCATGCCATTTAACGTCTGGCCGAACTGGCGGCTTGCGCTGTAAAGCATGGTAAACATTCCGACTGTAATTCCCTCTGCCAAAAGCAGTGTTCCCAGGATCCCAAATAAAACGGCGGTCTCCAATTCCACCACGGATGCGGCGAACCCGCTGAAGCATCCGGTTTTTGTAAAATAAGAATGGTTGATCTTTAAAATACGATCCATATTTTCCTTAGCACGCTGCAGCATAAAATCGATCCCGCCGAATAGTTTCAGCTCCTTGGCATAGCGGTAATCATATGCAATGCAGCAGTAATACTGAAATTCCCGGTCTTCCGGCACACTCCTCTCTGCATTGTCCACTTCCAGCTTTTTCATCTGCTTCACACATGGGATTGCAAACAGATTGGCTGCCAGTATAATCAGGAGAAGATACCACTGATTCGCCAGAAGAATGGCGCCGGAACTGATACAGGTCACGATGCCGCCTCCGATTTTCTGAACATTTTCATTCCAGTCTCTCAGAGAATCCAGACCGAATTTTCCCCTTTCATACAGGTCCATAACCGACTTTTTCTCACTTTCCGTCAAGGGAATCTTCGATGGCTTTTTCCCCATATCCTCTTCCATCCGCATGAAAAACCGCTCCAAAAACACAGTGGTATTTTTCTTGCACCACGCCTTTGCGGCCATGCAAAACAGCGTTCCAAACGCCAGAATTGCCGTCAGTCCCATCAGCTTATTGAAATTGCGTGCTCCCAAAAGCTCATCCAGCATAAACTTGGGCATGACGATCCCAAATATGGGCGCGATTCCGGTTATCAGACAGGAAAGAAGCAGCCACCCGAAAAGTCCCGGTTCTTTTTGATAAATCACGGCTCCCATTTGTCTCAGCTGTCTCATATGGTCTCTCCTTTCTGCTCCCGGTAATGCTTCGCCTGAATTTCGTACAATTCCCGATGCATTCCTTTCTTTTGAAGCAATTCCTCATGGCTGCCGAATTCCCGAATCGTACCGTCCCACAAAAAGGCGATTTTATCGCAGAATTTTGTACTGGCCAGACGATGGGAGACAAAAATACTCGTCTTCTGTTTTGTCATCGCTCCATATTGTTCATACATCTGCCGCTCCGCCAGCGGATCCAGCGCCGCCGTCGGCTCATCCAAAATCAGAATCCGGCTTTCCGTTCGGTACAGCGCCCTGGCCAAAAACAATTTCTGTTTCTGACCGCCCGACAGATCCACACCGTCATCGTCCAGGATCCGAAGCATCGTCGTCTCCGCCCCATTTTTTAATCCGGAAGCAATCGCATCCAGCCCCGACTGTTTCATGATCGTCTCAAACCATGTCCCAAAAGCCGGAACAGCCCCGTCCCGTTCAAAGCAGACATTTTCCTTCAGCGAGAACGGAAATACCATGGCATCCTGAAAAACAGCGCTGACATACGCCATATATTCCTTTTCCTCCCATGTCCAGATATCCCTGCCATCCACGGTAATCGTCCCTTTTGTGGGCCGGTACAAACGGCATAAAAGCTTGATCAATGTGCTTTTTCCAGAGCCATTTTCTCCCACCAGCGCCAGCTTTTCCCCGGGACGTATGGTCAGATTGATATGGTCCAGAACCATCGTCTGGCTCCCCGGATACGAAAAGCAGACATCCTTCAGGCAGATTTCCGGCCCCTCTTCCGCCTTCTTCTCATACGCTCCTTTGCTTTGCTTCTCAGCCGTTTCCGGTTTCTTTTCTCCATCATCCCCAGGGGGTTCCGGTTCATGCGAAGCCCGGCCCATCACATCCTGATAGTTTTTAAACTCTGCGCTTTCCTTTTTTATCCTTGCCGCATCCATCATGCTCTGCTGCGCCAGGGTTACAAAGGAAATCACGCCGGATGTATAAAGATAAAATTTGGACGCATCGATCGTTCCCGCCATAAACTGTATGATCAGCCATCCGTATAAAAATCCATCCCGCAGAAAATCCAAAACAGCGATTCCCGCTTCCATGCCGAATGATTTTTGGCTGGCTGCCCGGATCAGAATCTCGCTGTCTTTCCGGTAACGCTGTATGTAGGATTCCAGAAGGCCATATAATCCATAGGAGCGGATATCCTTTTGGTTTCCAGGCTCTGCCGCATACTGAAACAGTATTTTTCGCTTCCGATAAACCGGCAGATTGTCTTCCCAAAGCTGATACTCATAACGGGAGGATTTTTGTCCCAGCCAAAAGGTCAAAAGGACGAGCGCCAGAATCACCACCATCACCTGCCAGGACAGCACAGAAAACAGTCCGATGAAGCCTGCGGCTGCCAGAATCTCTCCGAATAGCTGCAGCATCGTAAGGATGATTCCTCCGGCCCCGCTCTGGGGATTCAGCACCGAATCATTGGCCAGATGGATGGCATCCAGCTTTTTCGCATCCAGCGTATCCTCATAGGGCATTTCCAGACTGTAGCGCATCAAATCCCGGATCAAATGGTACCGCACATGATTCATCCTCATCCGATAATTTCCCCGCAAAAATGACATCAGAAAACTGGCCGCCACGGCCAAAGCCCCTGCTCCCGCAATCAAAACCATCAGCCCGTTTGCCTGGCCGCTTTCTGCCATCGCCAAAATCCCCGACGGCGTCAGAACCCATATGAATGGGTAAACTGCTGACACTGCAGTATACAGCAAAATCATAAAAAACATAAACCGATCATACTGCATGATCTTCTTAATCAAATAACCAATCGCTTTCATAAACTCCTCCTCACGTTCCATGCATCATGGTTTTTGCACAAGGATCTAACGCTATTTTTTCGGTACTGCACCCCTTGTGCCTCTGTGTTTACGCATATTATAGCATTTTGATTTAGTGATTGGAATTTTATATTTTTGCGAAAATATTTGATTGTTTTATCAATTAAAGGCTTGTTTTTCTCTGTATATCCGAAAATTGTTCTTCCAGCAGATATGCTTTCCGGTACATTCTCCTACTGGTGTACTGACGCTGGAGAAGATCGTGAAAAAACATCATATATCCAAACATATGCCGCTCCTGAAAGGCATGCATCAGGTTCTCCAGTACATTTAGAAAATCTTCCCCCTCCGTTTGTCCCGCCAGCTCCAAACGAGTGACCTCTAAAATCTCTTCTTTTAAATCCTTCTCTCTGCCATACGCTTCACATTGTTCCATCTTTTTCAAAGCCTTCCAGGCCTCTGCTCTTCTTCCTGTTCGAAAATATAAAAGAGCGAATTTATGATACCCCATAAAGCGCGGTTTATCTATCGTCTGCTCCAGGTACTGCTCCGCTTCTTCATAACGCCCTATTCCAAGATAGGTCGCTCCAATGTTATAGCAAATATTGCTCAGATCCTTTTTCCACCGGCTTTCCTCCAGCAGGTGAGCTGCCCGCTTATACTCCTTTAACATCAGATCCTCCATATTGAAGCAGGCATACACGGTTCCCTTCATATTATAGCTTTCTGCCAGCGTCCAGAGATTTCCCTCCTCAAGCGCCTGCATCACCGCTTTGTCGGCCCATTCCAGAACTTTTCTGTATTCCCCCTCCATATATAAAATATGAAGCAGCTCCACCTGGGAAAAACTGTTCTGAAGTATCCGGACCGCTTCCTCGGCATACGCCACGGCATCTTCTTCCAGTTCTCCGCTGAGAGCCAAAAGATACCACCCCAGCTGCCTCCCGGTCAGATAGTCTCTGCACTCCTTCAGAATGGAAAATCCGGTTCCTTCCATGAGGGCGCCGATCACCATCCAGTCTGCCGCAAGCGGACTGTGTTTGATCACCTCCGATTCCTGTTTCAATTCTTCCCATGCCTTCATTTCTCTCTGATACTGAATTTCTTCAAAAAACCGATCCACCGTTTTTTGAAGGCGGCAGATGGCCTCCGGATCAGACAGATACGTGATGCCCAGCTCCCGATACAGCGACTCCAGCATGACCGGGTCCGCCTTCTGCTTTCCCGTCTCTATTTTCGACAGCGTACTGACCGAGCAGATGCCGGTACAGATCTCCTTTTGTTCTTTTCCCTGCCTGAGCCGCTCCATGCGAAGCAGGATCCCTTCCGCGCTGATGGTATCTTTCATATCCTATCTCCCTCATTCCAATAAAATAAATCAGACCAAATATCTGCCCGTGCAAGCACGGCAGACGCTTTCCATGCTTGGCGCATGCTTATCACACAAAAAAACGGGGCTGGTGCACTTTGCATCAGCCCCCTGTTACTTACTGCACAGGCCAAACCTGTGCGCATTATCCGCCGTCCGCCTCATGGGAGCAAGTCCCCAAAGGCTCACCTGCACACGTTCTCTCATACTTTTAAGAACTGTTCTACGTTGACCACAATAATCGTCGCGCCGCCCACTTCCACGGTAAACGGAACCACCGGGATTCCGGCAAATCCGCCGCCGCTCAGTCCGTTATCGGAATATGGCTGCTCCACAGCCACCTGTTCTCTCTTGGCACATTCCTTTTTGATGATTTCGATTACCTTATCCACTTTATCATCGGAAGTAACGATCATCAGAGTCGTATTTCCCTTTCTCAGGAAACCGCCTGTCGTGGCAAGTTTCGTCACAGAAAACTTATTCTGGTTCAGTGTCTCTGTTACAAAATCGCTGTCATCTGTGTGAACAATCGCATAAATCATCTTCATAATACCGACCTCCTTTTTGCAGCCGTTATGTTATATGTTCATTATACACGAAGATTTGAAAATGTCAATTTAAAAGGAACATTTTATTCTAATTTTTAGATATTTCCCCTCATCTTTACACTTCTTTTATACACTTCCAGCATTCCATCAGGCGAGGCAGGCTGTAGGAGGCATTGGCCGGACTGGTGGAGGGAAGCTTTACCGCCTCCCTTCCCACGGATTTCTGGCAGAACTTCCGATACAGCTCATAGGCCTTTCCCCCATTGGTGTAGATGGCGCGAATGGGCGCAGCCTGAAGGATCTTCCCGATATCATTGGGCACCGCCTGTTCGATGCTGCTGTCGCTGGAACCGGTGATCTCACAGCTGGCGATCACATCCCACAGGGCAATCCCATGGGACAAAAGCATCTGCCGCTTTTCTTCCACCGTCACCGGAAGACTGCATCCCAAAACCCCGGAAAGTACCTTCCAGAATCGGTTCTGAGGATGGCCGTAAAAAAACTGCGCCTCCCGGGATTTCACCGACGGAAACGATCCCAAAATCAAAATTTTTGAATGTCGATCATAGACCGGCGCAATTGTATGCACCACATGTTCTTTTTCCATTTCCCTGTTCTCTTTCTC
>DVJD01000027.1 GCA_018710785.1 Candidatus Fimimorpha excrementavium | reverse complement strand
AACACGACGTTAGATAAGCAGGCAGCGCAAAACCTAAACATAATACGAAAATGGAGTTTAAGTATTTTGAAGATGATGGAATTGTTAAAGCCGGGGCTATCGATGAAAAAGAAACGGTTTGTAATTAGTTTACGTCCAATCAAGTATTTAGAAGAAGTGTTATCGGCTTAAAAAGAATCGACATATTATTCTGGAAGGTGGTAAACATTCATGCGTTTGTCCTGGATAGACATGGTTCATTCTTGACGAAATGAAAATTTGTGGTATGATTATAGATTGTAAGATTGTGTTTATGCAGAGAATCTGAAAAAATTGACACTGTGTTTCCAACGGCTTCCTTCGCGGGAGCGCGGATGGAAAGAAATGAAATAAACGGGAGGGAATACCATGTCAGATAAAGACATCATGGCCGGAAACGAGGAAAAAGAGGCCGTATCCAAAAATTTTATTGAACAGATTATTGAAAAAGATTTGTCGGAAGGAGTGTACGACCATGTCCAGACCAGATTTCCTCCGGAACCAAATGGCTATCTTCACATTGGCCATGCCAAATCCATTCTTTTGAATTATGGATTGGCAAAGAAGTACCATGGAAAATTTAATCTGCGTTTTGATGATACCAATCCGACAAAGGAAAAGACGGAATATGTGGAGGCCATCAAAGAGGATATCGCATGGCTGGGCGCAGATTGGGAGGACAGGCTGTATTTTGCATCGGATTACTTTGAACAAATGTATGAATATGCGGTGTTTTTGATTAAGAAAGGCAAGGCCTTCGTATGTGATCTGACCGCCGATGAGATCCGGGAATACCGCGGTACGCTGACAGAGCCGGGAAAGGAAAGCCCATACAGAAACCGTTCTGTGGAAGAAAATTTAAAGCTGTTTGAAGAGATGAAAAACGGCGTATACAAAGACGGGGAAAAGGTTCTGCGCGCCAAGATTGACATGGCTTCTCCGAATATCAATATGAGAGATCCGGTTATTTACCGTGTGGCCCATATGACCCATCACAATACCGGGGACAAATGGTGCATCTATCCAATGTATGATTTTGCCCATCCCATCGAAGATGCCATAGAGCATATCACCCATTCCATCTGTACCCTGGAGTTTGAGGATCACAGACCGCTGTATGACTGGGTGGTACGGGAGTGTGAATTTGAGATGCCTCCCAAGCAGATTGAGTTTGCCAAACTGTATCTGACCAATGTGGTGACCGGAAAGAGATATATTAAAAAACTGGTGGAAGACGGGATCGTGGACGGATGGGATGATCCGCGTCTGGTGACGATCAGCGCCCTTCGCCGCCGGGGATATACGCCGGAATCCCTGAAAAAATTTGTGGAGCTGTGCGGCGTTTCGAAAGCAAATTCATCGGTGGATTATGCAATGCTGGAATACTGCATCCGTGAGGACCTGAAACTGAAGCGCCCCCGCGTGATGGCAATCCTGGATCCGATCAAGCTGGTGATTGACAATTATCCGGAAGATCAGATGGAATATCTGACAGCGGACAATAACCTGGAAAATCCGGAACTGGGAACCAGACAGCTGCCATTTGGAAGAGAGCTTTATATCGAGCGGGAAGATTTCATGGAAGAACCGGTGAAGAAATATTTCCGACTGTTCCCGGGCAATGAAGTCCGTCTGATGAACGCATACTTTGTGACATGTACGGGATGCGTAAAAGACGAAAACGGCAATGTGACGGAAGTGCATGCCACTTACGATCCGGAGACAAAGAGCGGAAGCGGCTTTACCGGAAGAAAGGTAAAGGGAACGATCCATTGGGTTGCTGCCAAGACCGCCATCCAGGCAGAGGTTCGTCTGTATGAAAATATCGTGGACGAAGAAAAGGGAAAACTGAATGAGGATGGTTCTCTGAATTTGAACCCCAATTCTCTGCAAGTCCTGAAAAATTGCTACATGGAGCCATCTTTGAAGGATGCGAAGGCGTTTGACAGTTTTCAGTTTGTGAGAAACGGATTTTTCTGTGTGGACTGCAAGGATTCCACGGATGGGAACCCAGTGTTCAATCGTATCGTTTCACTGAAGAGCAGTTTTAAAATTAACAAGTAATTGCCCTTGGGGGTGCCGCTTGGGCGGCATCCCTTTGACATTTTGCGGATAAATTTTTTTGTCGTGAGAAAGGAGAGGCAGAGAATGAAGGAAAAATTATATACAATCCCGGTTAATGACGCATTTTCACAGGACTGTGAGTGCCCCATCTGTGTGATGAGAAAGACGCTGGAGGACAATGCCATTGAATACACCATGGGACCCAGCTACATGGAAGATGATGTCCGCATGGAGACGGACCGCCTTGGCTTTTGCCGTCTGCATATGATGGCGCTTAGCAAGCAGAAAAACAAATTGGGTCTGGCCCTGATTTTAAAAACCCATATGGACCGAACGATTAAAGAGGTAAAGACATTGTCCGAAAAACCCATGAAGGCGGGAGGACTGTTTAAGAAGGCGACAGAAAACCCCATGGCAGATTATATCGAACAGCTGAATCACAGCTGCTTTATCTGTGACAGGATCAATAATACATTCAACCGTTATATCACGACAGTGCTCCACCTGTGGAAGCATGATCCTGCATTTAAAGAAACAGTGAAAAACGGAAAGGGATTCTGTACCGAACATTTCGGCGTACTGCTAAGGGAAGGGCAGAATTACCTGAACAGTTCCGAGTATGCGGAGTTTGTGTCTGTCCTTACCAAACTGTATCTGGAAAATATGCAGCGGGTGACGGATGATGTGGAATGGTTTACGGATAAATTTGACTATCGTTATGCCGATGCCCCGTGGAAAAATTCCAGGGATGCGATTCCCCGTGCCATCATCAAAACAAACGGAATCATCGAAGACGAAGAAAAAAAGTAATCTGACGCAAAAGAAAGAGGTGGGTGTGGGTGACAGCAGTTCTGCTTTCCCCTTTGTATCTTTTATTTATTCTGTATCTTCTGCGTTGGGTTTTTCGCTGGTTTTCCGCGGTATCTCTGATTTTTTCCAGAAAGTGGTTCCAAATTCCGGTTGCCGTTTTGTATTTGATTCTGGCGGGGTCTCTGCTTCTGGGCTTTTTTATCAAACAGGATCCCTGGCACTGGATCTTTAAAAATATCGGTAATTACTGGCTGGGAGTGCTTTTGTATATTGCGCTGATTGTGCTGGCAGCTGATATTTTTCGCCTGATTTTTAAATATATTATTCTGCGCAGGACCAACTGGGTGAATCCGGAACACTATTCTGCCAGAAAAGTGTTTCTTTTTTCAGGGGGAATGATTATCTGTCTGGTGGTGGGGATCAGTACATACGGCGTGATTCATGGCTCGGATACAAAAAAGACGGTCTACGAAGTGACGATTCCTAAAAGCTGTGCGGCAGGTGAGGAGCTGACAGTGGCGCTGGTTGCCGATCTTCATCTGGGATATAATATTACAAACAGCCATATGGAGCGTATGGTACGGATCATCAATGATATGGAGCCGGATTTGGTCTGCATCGCCGGAGATATTTTTGATAATGAGTACGCAGCCATCAAAGAACCGGAGCGCATTATAGCCACCCTTCAGAAGATTCAAAGCCGCTATGGCGTGTATGCCTGCTATGGAAATCATGATGTCAGGGAACAGATCCTGGCGGGATTTACCTTTTCCGGCGGAGAAAAAGAAATGGACGATGCGCGTATGCTGGATTTTTTGGAACGGTCCGGTATCCGGCTGCTGTCGGACGAGACAGTTTTGATTGACGATGCGTTTTATCTGTGCGGAAGAAAGGATTATTCCCGTTCCCGAAAGCTGAACGACCCTCGGCTGACACCGCAGCAGCTGACGGCGTCGCTGGATCGGGAAAAGCCGATTCTGGTGATTGATCATCAGCCCAGGCAGCTTCAGGAATTGGCAGAAGCGGGTGTGGATTTGGATATGTCCGGACATACCCATGACGGACAAATGTTTCCCGGGACAGTGATCAACCACTTTTTCTGGGAGAATCCATGCGGGCTGATGAAAGAAGGAGACATGTATTCGGCGGTTACTTCCGGAGTCGGCCTTTGGGGCCCAAATATGCGGGTGGGATCGGACAGCGAAGTGGTGGAGCTGCGGGTGCATTTTTCTCCCTGATGGGAATCCGTGAAAAAAACGCTTGAAACCGTCATTTAATTCGCGTATAATCATTCTGTTATGGAGATGTATCGGTTATTTCCGGGGCAAAAATGGTACAGTTCTGTTTTGTCAGTGCCGCGGGAATGTGCAAAGAATATTAGAATTGAGGAAAAAAATATGTTTCATCAGATCGATCTGGATCAAATTGATATCAGTACCGTTCCGCCGTTGGAGGAACCGGAAAGACAGTATTATTTTATGGCAAAGATGAGGGAGGTGGTTCAGAGCGAGGCAAAACGTCTGGGCCGCCCTTTACGTGTGTTCAACCTGGTGGTGGGCTGTCAGATGAATGCGAAAGATTCAGAGAAACTTCTGGGGATTTTAAAGGAGATCGGCTATGTGGAGACCGAGCAGGAAGAACAGGCCGACCTGGTTGTCTATAATACATGTACGGTTCGTGAGAATGCGAACCAGAAGGTATACGGCCGTCTGGGATATCTGAAACGGCTGAAGCAGGTCAATCCGTCCATGCAGATTGTACTCTGCGGGTGCATGATGCAGGAGCCCAATGTGGTGGCGACGATTAAGAAAAGCTATCACTTTGTGGACGTTGTATTTGGAACCCACAATATTTTCAAGCTGGCGGAACTTTTGTATACCAGACAGGAATCCGGCAGTATGGTGATCGACATCTGGGAGGGAACGAAGGATATCGTGGAAGATCTTCCCACGCAGCGTAAGTATGCGTTTAAGTCAGGCGTAAATATCATGTTCGGATGCAATAATTTCTGTACGTATTGTATTGTGCCCTATGTGCGCGGCAGGGAGAGAAGCCGGGATCCGGAAGAAATCATAAAAGAAATCCGGGAATTGGTGGCCGACGGCGTGGTGGAAGTGATGCTTCTTGGTCAGAATGTCAATTCTTACGGGAAGACGCTTGCGCAGCCCATTTCTTTCGCCCAGCTTCTGCGCCGTGTGGAGCAGGTGGAGGGACTGAAGCGGATCCGGTTTATGACTTCCCACCCCAAGGATCTGTCCGATGAACTGATCGAGGTCATGAGCCAATCGAAAAAGATCTGCCGTCATCTGCATCTGCCGCTGCAGTCGGGAAGCAGCCGGATTCTGGAACGGATGAACCGTCACTATACCAAGGAGCAGTATCTGGAGCTGGCAGATAAAATTCGCAGAGCAGTGCCGGATATCTCTCTGACGACGGATATCATCGTGGGATTCCCGGGAGAGACGGAAGAAGATTTTCAGGAAACGCTGGATGTAGTAAGAAAGGTTCGCTATGACAGTGCATTTACCTTCATCTACTCCAAACGTACGGGAACTCCGGCGGCGGCCATGGAGGATCAGGTGCCGGAAGATGTGGTAAAGGATCGGTTCAGCCGACTGTTAAAGGAAGTGCAGCAGATATCAGCGGAAATGTCCAGCAGAGATACCGGAAACGTGGTGGAAGTACTGGTGGAAGGAATCAATGAGCACAGGGATGGATATTTGGACGGCAGAATGAGCAATAACAATCTGGTCCATTTCAAGGGGGATCCGTCTCTGATCGGTTCTCTGATTCCAGTACGTTTGGATGAATCCAAGGGATTCTACTACATGGGAACGGAGGTTTAAATTTGGGACAGTTATCACCAATGATGCAGCATTATTTAGAGACAAAAGAAGAATATAAAGACTGCATTTTGTTTTATCGTCTCGGCGATTTTTATGAAATGTTTTTTGACGATGCCAAGACGGTATCAAGGGAACTGGAAATTACTCTGACAGGGAAAGACTGCGGATTGGAAGAAAGGGCGCCCATGTGTGGTGTCCCTTATCATTCTGTGGAAAATTATTTAAATAAACTGGTTCAAAAAGGATATAAAGTTGCGATTGCGGAACAGGTGGAAGATCCGAAGACGGCAAAGGGCCTGGTAAAACGGGAAGTGGTTCGCATCGTGACTCCCGGAACCATCATCAATTCCGGCGCGCTGGATGAGACGAAGAACAATTATCTCATGTCCATTGTCTATTTGGACCGCACCTTCGGAATCTCTTTTGTGGATGTCACCACGGGAGATTATTATGTGACGGAAGTGTCCAGCGCGCAGGCGCTGATTGATGAAATTTATAAATTCACGCCGTCGGAAGTGGTGTGCAATGATGCTTTTTTCGTCAGCGGAGCCGATCTGGATGATTTAAAGGGCAGGCTGAATTTTACGCTGGCTCCCCTGGAAAACTGGTATTTCAGCGAGGAGGGGTGCCGGAAGGTTCTTCTGGAACACTTCCATATCCATTCTCTGGAAGGTTTGGGGCTTCAGGAGTATGAGACAGGGATGATCGCTGCGGGCGCTTTGATGCAGTATCTGTATGAGACGCAGAAGAGTACGATGCCCCACATTACGTCCATTCATCCGTATTCCACGGGCCGCTATATGATCATCGACACCTCCACCAGAAGAAATCTGGAATTGACGGAGACATTGCGGGAAAAGCAGAAAAAAGGTACCCTGCTCTGGGTCTTTGATAAAACCAAGACAGCCATGGGCGCACGGCTTTTGCGCACCTATATTGAGCAGCCTTTGATCGACAAGGCAGCGATCCTGGAACGGCAGGATGCCATTGAGGAATTGTGCGAACAGTACATCAACCGGGAAGAACTGCGGGAATATCTGAATCCCATCTATGATCTGGAACGGCTGATGGGAAGAATCAGCTATAATACAGCCAATCCCAGAGATTTGATCGCATTTAAGTCGTCCCTGGCCATGCTTCCCCATATCAAACAGGCGCTGGCCGGATTTCGGTCGGAGCTTTTGAAGGGTATTTATGAAAATATGGATACGCTGGACGATCTGTATCAGCTGATTGAAGACGCCATCATTGAAGAACCTCCCATCACCATCCGGGAAGGAGGAATCATCAAAGAGGGATTCAATGACGATGTGGATCAGTTCCGCAAATCCAAGACAGAGGGAAAGACATGGCTGTCGGATCTGGAAATCCGGGAGAGAGAGCGGACGGGGATCAAGACATTAAAGGTCAAATACAATAAAATATTCGGCTACTGTCTGGAAGTGACAAACAGCTTTAAGGATAAGGTACCTCCGGACTATACAAGGCGGCAGACGCTGGTAAATGCCGAACGGTATACGACGCAGGAACTTAAGAATCTGGAAGATATGATCATGGGGGCGGAGGACAAGCTGTATGCGCTGGAATATGATCTGTTCTGCGCGGTCCGTGACACCATCGCCGGAGAAGTGCTGCGTATCCAGAAGTCGGCCAAAGCAGTGGCCCAGCTGGATGTGCTGGCATCTTTGGCGGCGGTGGCACAGAGAAATCAATATGTGAAGCCGAAAATCAATGAAAAAGGGATCATTGATATCAAAAACGGCCGCCATCCCGTGGTGGAGCTGATGATTCCCAACAATATGTTTGTGGCCAACGATCTTTATCTGGATAACAATGCCAACCGGGTGGCCATCATCACCGGTCCCAATATGGCCGGAAAATCCACCTATATGCGGCAGGCAGCTCTCATCACACTGATGGCGCAGATCGGCAGTTTTGTCCCGGCGGACAGCGCCAACATCGGCATCTGCGACCGGATTTTTACCCGCGTGGGGGCCTCCGATGACCTGGCCAGCGGACAGAGCACCTTCATGGTGGAGATGACGGAGGTGGCCAATATTCTTCGTAACGCCACCAGGCAGAGTCTGGTGGTGCTGGACGAGATCGGAAGAGGAACCAGTACCTTTGATGGGATGAGCATCGCATGGGCTGTGGTGGAATATATCGCCGACACCAAACTGCTTGGGGCGAAAACGCTGTTTGCCACCCACTATCATGAACTGACGGAGCTGGAAGGCGCGCTGACGGGGGTGAACAATTACTGTATCGCGGTGAAGGAACAGGGAGATGACATCGTCTTCCTGCGAAAGATCATCAAGGGGGGCGCGGATAAGAGCTACGGCATCCAGGTGGCAAAACTGGCAGGCGTGCCGGAACGGATTATCAGCCGTGCCAAAGAACTGGTGCAGGAGTTAAGCGACGCGGATATCGCCAACCGTGCCAAAGAGGTGGCGCAGTATGCGTCTGCTTCTTCCGGCACCAAGAACCGTGTACAGAAATTGGACGAGGTGGATGCCAATCAGCTGACCTTATTTGATACGGTTAAGGATGATGACATCGTCAAAGAGATCACATCCATGGATCTTAGCACGATGACGCCCATTGACGCATTGAATACGCTGTACCGGATGCAGGCAGCTTTGAAAAACAGGATATAATGAGCGCAAGCGAGCCTGTGTGAGCGAGCTTGTAAAAAGCTTGCTCACACGGGGCGAGCGGCGAATGCTGATCACAGGCAGAGCCTGTGATATAATGAGCGTGATATAAGTAGAAAGGAATATTATGGCAGAAATTCAGGTTCTGGACCAGAATACAATCAATCAGATCGCTGCGGGGGAAGTGATTGAACGTCCTTCTTCCATTGTAAAAGAATTGTTGGAAAATGCCATCGATGCCGGGGCCACAGCGGTCACGGTGGAAATCAAAGAGGGAGGCATTTCGTTTATCCGCATTACGGACAATGGGTGCGGGATTCCAAAAGACCAGATTCCGCTGGCATTTCTCCGCCATTCCACCAGTAAGATCCGAAATGCCGTTGATTTGGCGACGGTACACAGTCTGGGATTTCGCGGGGAGGCATTGTCCAGTATCGCTTCCATCGCTCAGGTGGAATTGATCACGAAAGTGCCGGAGGCCCTGACGGGAGTCTGTTATCGTATAGAAGGCGGGGAGGAAAAATCCATGGAAGAAATCGGGGCGCCCGATGGGACGACCTTCCTTGTGCGGAATGTGTTTTACAATACGCCTGTCCGGAGAAAATTCTTAAAGACCCCCATGACGGAAGGCAGCTACATCAATGAACTGGTGGAGCGAATGGCGCTTTCCCACCCGGAAGTTTCCATCCGCTACATTCACAATGGTCAGAATAAGCTGTACACCATGGGCAATGGAAAAGTAAAAGATCTGATCTATACCATATTTGGAAGAGAAATGGCTGCCAATGTGATCCCTGTGGAGTTTCAGAAGGCGGGGATATCGGTAAAAGGGTTTTTGGGAAAGCCGGTCATCGCCAGAGGAAACCGGGGATTTGAAAATTATTTTATCAATGGCCGATATGTCAGGAGTTCGCTGATCTATAAAGCCATTGAAACGGCATATAAGCCCTTCATGATGCAGCACCGCTATCCGTTTACCGTGCTTTACATGGAACTGGACAGCGAGGATGTGGATGTGAACGTCCATCCGGCGAAGATGGAACTTCGCTTTAAAAATGAAGCGGAGTTATACGATGTGCTGGTGCAGGGGATCGCGGCTGCTTTGGAGGGGAAAGAATTCATTCCGGAAGTGGAGCTTGGAAAGGCCAAAAAGGAGGAACAGCCGGTATTTAAGGCGCCGGAGCCCTTTGAAAAAAGGAGGATAGAGGCAGAAAAGCTGCCTGTCCGCCCAGAAAGTGATGTCCGGGAGCCAAACCGTGTTCGGAAAGAACCGGTTCTGCCAGCGCAGGGGGCTGCCGGGAAGGAGACACGAAGGGAACAGACGGCACCGGCGCCCAATCTTCATTCATCGGCAAAAGCGGATCATAATCATATAGAATGGGAGAATCCCGGAAAACCGGAGGCTTCTGTGATCCGGGAAACCGGCAGTTATGGCGATGCTTTGGGCAAGACAGCGGCAGCAGAATCTACCAATACGGATAAAACGGCATCTTCCGATGAAAAACAGGAAAAATCCGAGCAGATAAGTTTGTTTCAGGAAAAACTGCTTTCTGAAAAGGCCAGATCCCGCCACAGACTGATCGGACAGCTGTTTGACACATACTGGCTGATTCAGTTTGAGGATAAACTGTTTATCATGGACCAGCATGCGGCCCATGAAAAGGTTTTGTACGAGCAGACCATGAAGGGACTGCGGGAGCGCAAATTCCATTCCCAGATGGTCAGTCCGCCGATCATCATCAGTTTAAGCCGCAGAGAGGAAGACATTCTGAAACGATATCAGTCCAGTTTTGAACAATTGGGGTATGAGATTGAGCCATTCGGCGGAAGAGAGTATGCCATCAGTGCAGTACCGGCCAATATTTTCGGGATACCGGAACAGGATATGCTGATGGAGCTGTTTTCCCAGCTGGAGGAAGATCTGGGGGATGAGCCGTCTGATTTGATCATGGAAAAGATTGCCGCGATTTCCTGCAAAGCAGCGGTCAAGGGAAATCACGCCATGTCCTTTCAGGAGGCGGATGCACTGATTGATCAGCTGATGACGTTGGATAATCCTTATGCATGCCCCCATGGCAGGCCGACGATCATTTCCATGAGTAAGTATGAGATAGAAAAGAAATTTAAACGGATTGTATCATGACAGGGTGCCGGGGATCAAAGAGTCGTTTCCCCGGCATCTCAAACGATGCGGGAATGGAGGTTCGATTTGAAACAGCCGCTTATTATATTGACAGGACCGACCGCAGTGGGAAAGACGGCGCTTTCCATCCGTTTGGCAAAGGCCATCGGGGCGGAGATCATCAGCGCCGATTCCATGCAGGTATACCGCCATATGGATATCGGGTCCGCCAAGGTGATGCCGGATGAGATGGGCGGTATTCCCCATCATCTGGTGGATGTACTGGAACCCTGGGACGAGTTTAATGTGGTGCGGTTTCAGGAGATGGCAAAACAGGCAGCAGAGGAGATCCGGAGCAGAAATCATATTCCTCTGGTGGTGGGAGGGACGGGATTTTATATCCAGGCCCTTCTCTATGACATAGATTTTACTGAGACAGGAGAAGATACGTCCTACCGAAGAAAAATGGAGGAACTGGCAAGAGAAAAGGGGGACGAATACCTCCACGATATGCTGCGGCAGGTGGACCCGGCTTCGGCGGATGCCATCCATTTTCACAATGTGAAACGTGTGATCCGGGCACTGGAATATTTTCATCAGACAGGGGAGAAAATTTCCGAGCACAATGAGCGGGAACGGCAGAAAGAATCTCCCTATCAGTTTGTCTATTTTGTGCTGAACAGGGAACGGTCGGATTTGTATGAGAGAATCGATCGGCGGGTGGATCAGATGATGGAACAGGGGCTTTTGGATGAGGTGAAAAAGCTGAAGGCCATGGGCTGCACCAGAGAGATGGTTTCCATGCAGGGGTTGGGGTACAAAGAGATGCTTTCCTGCCTGGATGGGGAGATTTCCCTGGAGGAGGCCGTGTATATTTTAAAGAGGGACACGAGACATTTTGCAAAGCGGCAGCTGACCTGGTTTAAGAGGGAAAGGGATGTGACGTGGATCCAGGCCGATGGGGATGAGGAGACGCTTTTGGGGCGTATGATGCCGATTCTGGTGGAAAAGGGGATTGTGCCGGGAGACGGAGCGTTCACAGAATAGTCAAAGGTGTTTGGTATAGTGGCCTCCAGGAAAAAAGGTTCGTCCCGTTCGGCCTGGGAATCCTTCCCAAGAAGAATTGGTGAAGCGGGAGGGGGATGTGGAATAGGGGAGCGGAACGTTAGAGGTTAGAAACTGCTGAGAGTTTCGCGAGTATTGAATAATTGGAAAATGAGAAAGGATATACGATAGTTGATGATGGAAGAAATATATGAACAGCTGGGGATTTCCAGGGAGGTGTATGAGTTTGGGGAGCAGGTGCTGGCCGGGCTGAAGGAGAGATTTGAGGGCATTGATAAAAATGCGGAGTATAATCAGATGAAGGTGATTAAGGCCATGCAGGATAACCGGGTGGCGGAGGTGCATTTTGCGGCTACGACCGGGTATGGATACAATGATTCCGGGCGGGAGACTCTGGAGGCTGTCTATGCCAGCTGTTTTCATACGGAGGCGGCGCTGGTCAGACCGCAGATCACATGCGGAACCCATGCTCTGGCAGTGGCGCTGTCGGCCAATCTGCGTCCGGGGGATGAATTGCTTTCTCCGGTGGGGAAGCCGTATGACACGCTGGAAGAGGTGATTGGAATCCGGGAGTCCATCGGTTCTTTGAAGGAGTATGGTGTGACATACCGGCAGGTGGATCTGCTGGAAGACGGCGGATTTGACTTTGAAGGGGTTCGGGCCGCTTTGAATGAGCGGACAAAGCTGGTGACGATCCAGAGATCCAAAGGTTACCAGACACGTCCCACCCTGTCTGTGAAGCGGATCGGCGAATTGATCTCCTTTATCAAATCCATCAAACCGGATGTGATCTGCATGGTGGATAATTGTTACGGCGAGTTTGTGGAGACCATAGAACCGTCGGATGTGGGGGCGGATATGATCGTGGGATCGCTGATTAAAAATCCGGGCGGCGGCCTGGCGCCCATCGGCGGATATATCTGCGGGACAAAGGCTTGTGTAGAACAGTGCGCGTACCGGCTGAGCGCTCCGGGACTGGGGCAGGAGGTTGGCGCCAACCTGGGGATCCTTCCTTCGTTTTATCAGGGATTTTTCCTGGCGCCCACAGTGGTGGCAGGCGCTTTGAAGGGGGCCATCTTTGCGGCAAATATCTATGAGCGTCTGGGCTTTAAGGTGGTGCCCAACGGTACGGAATCCAGACATGATATTATCCAGGCGGTGGAATTCGGAGTGCCGGAAGGCGTAACCGGTTTCTGTGAAGGAATCCAGGCGGCTGCGCCGGTGGACAGCTACGTGACGCCGGAACCATGGGCGATGCCCGGGTATGATGCGCCGGTGATTATGGCGGCGGGGGCCTTTGTGCAGGGATCCTCCATCGAGCTCAGCGCCGATGGACCGATGAAGCCGCCGTATGCAGTCTACTTCCAGGGAGGTCTCACCTGGTATCATGCAAAATTGGGGATCCTAATGTCTCTCCAGAAATTGACAGAAAAAGGAGTCGTAAAGCTGTGACAATAAGGACTGCAGTCAGCAAATAGTTGAAAAAACAGGAAAGGTGGAAGAAAAAAAGGTGTTGTTTTGGGGGATTATGCAAGAGTTCATAATTTATTCAGAAAAACAGTAAGAAATTTTTCCTATACTTTCCTGCTTTTTTATGGTACAATTCCCAAAGAGGTTTTGGGGCTCCCTGCGTTTTCAGGGGTCCTTCCTGGAGAGTCCGGAAGGGACATGTATGGAACAGAAGAATACTATGACGATGAAGGAACTGCCGAATGAGGTGCGGCCGTATGAGAGATGCCTGAAAAACGGGCCGGAGTGCTTAAACGATGCGGAATTGCTGGCTGTGATTCTGCGGACGGGGTGCGTGGGAGAATCCTGTACTGCCCTGGCAGCCAGGATCCTTCATAAAAGCGGAGGACTGGCTGGTCTGTTTCATGTTTCAGCAGCGGAGCTGCTGAAGATGAGGGGAATCGGAAAAGTAAAGATGGTGCAGATTCAGTGTATTGCGGAACTTTCCCGGAGGATGGCGGCATCCATGAGGGAAAAAAAGGTAAACATGAGAGAGCCTGCGTCTGTGGCAGAATATTATATGGAAGATATGCGTCATAGAAATCAGGAAGTTTTAAAGCTGATTATGCTGGATACCAAAAGTCGGCTGATCCGGGACCGCGATATTTCCAAGGGAACGGTGAATGCGTCATTGATATCTCCCAGAGAAATTTTCATGGAAGCTTTGCGCAATGGCGCGGTTTTCATTATTCTGATGCATAATCATCCAAGCGGCGATCCGAGCCCAAGCCCGGAGGATATCCGTGTGACGAGCCGGGTGGCCCAGGCAGGGATGATGCTTGGGATTTCACTGGTGGATCACATTATCATTGGTGAGAGATCTTATGTCAGCCTGAAAGAGCAGGGCATGTTATAAATCAGAATCTTCAAGTCTGATGGATACCGAAAGCTACGCAGAAATGAGGAAAAGTATGAATTCGAAATTTAATTTTCATGTAAAACCCAAATTGATTTTATTTATACTGACGGCAGTGTGCATCGGTTCGATTGCCATTACATATTTCCGGCAGGATTCTGCGGTATCTGTGGGAGAGGCAGTCGGATATCTGGTGGTGCCGATGCAGAAGGGAATCAATAGTATCGGAACCTGGCTTTATGATAGAACCCAGGACCGTCTGGATTTGGAAGAGGCCAAAAGTCAAATTGCACAATTGGAACAGGATAATCAGGAACTGAAAGATAATCTGGAAAAATATCAGGACGCATCGTTGGAAAACCGAAGGCTCAGGGAACTTTTGGAGCTGAAGGATACGTACAAGGAATATGAAACGGTCGGCGCAAGTATTGTGGCAAAGAACAGCGGCAATTGGTACAGTTCATTTACGATTGATAAAGGAACCAACGATGGTTTGGCACTTAATATGAACGTCATCGCCGACGGAGGTTTGGTGGGCCTGATCACCGAGATTGGTCCGAATTTTTCCGTGGTGACTTCCATCATTGATGATGGCAGCCGTGTCAGCGGCATGATCAAAAGCACCCAGAGCAACTGTATCGTGACAGGAGATCTGAGTTCCATGGAAAATGGGCTTTTGAAGCTGGATTACATCCAGACGGATTTCGATATCTCGGAAGATAATCTGATTGTGACATCCAATATCAGTGATAAATATGTTCCGGGCATCGTGATCGGATATGCCACGAATGTTACGCTGAACGATGATAAACTGACCCAGAGCGGATATCTGGAACCTGCTGTGGATTTCTCAAATCTGAGTGAGGTTCTGGTCATCACCACTCTGAAAGAGACAACCGATGGACAGGAGGCGGGAGAAGAATGAAGCATATCATAAAGCGGGTTTTAATTGTATTCTGTATTATTCTCGCCCTGTTTCTGGTCCAGACGGCGATGCTGCCGCGTATTCCCTATCTGGTTGCGGTTCCGAATCTGATGCTGATTGCAACATTTTCTTTCGGATTTTTGAGGGGACGGATGGAAGGGATGATCGTAGGGCTGATCAGCGGTCTTTTGATGGATGTGTTCCATGGAGGCGTCATCGGCTTTTACACCCTGATATTTATTTATATCGGATATATGAATGGAATTCTGGCCAGATATCTGGTATCAGATGTCATTTTGCTTCCGATGGGGCTTTGCCTGATCAATGAAATATTCTACAGCGGTTATGTTTATGTATTCGGATTTTTAATTCGCAATCGTTTGGATTTTGGCAGCTATTTTCACTCGATTATCATGCCGGAATTCCTTTTGACCGTGCTTGCAACTGTTGTTGTCTACGGTGTTATTTTATTGATAAACCGTTGGCTGGAACGAGATGAGAAAAAGGGAGCGACGAAATTTGCTTAAAGATTTGTGGGAATTAATCCGGGATAACCTATTGAGAATTGTAAAATCCCGTCTGTTTCTTGTGGGGGCTGTATTTTTTGTAATGCTGGCCGTACTGGTGGGGCGTCTGTTTCAGCTTCAGATTCTGAACGGACAGGAATCTTACGACGAATACGTTCAGATTACAAAAAGAGAAATCAATACCAAGGCTCCGCGCGGCAATATTCTGGACTGCAACGGAGAAGTGCTGGCGGAAAACAGAGTCATTTATTCGGTGACCATTAAGGATCTGGAAATTTATGACACCAGAGCGGAGTTCAATAAAATGCTGCTTCGTCTGATTCGCCTGCTGAATCGGTATGATCAGGAAATTGTCAGTCCGATTCCAATCGTTATCAATGAACACAATGAATACGAATTCAGCGGTTCACAGAGTACCATAAGACGGTTTATCCGCGATGTCTATACGGCGGAAGTGATCGAACAGGAGCAGGGAAAAGGCAATGATCCCTACAGCTACAGTGCCGAGACGGTCATGGAAAAGCTGCTTCCCAGCTATGGATTCAACAATGACTGGGAGGGCTGGGAATCTCTGAGCAAAGATGAGATTCTGGCCATCTGCAATATCCGCTATGCCATGAGCGCCACCTCCTATACCAAATACCGCTCTACCACCATCTGCAGTGACATCAGCGATGAGGTCAGGGCAGCGGTCCTGGAAGAGCAGATGAACATGCAGGGCGTGGATGTGGAGACGGATACGGTCCGCTATTATCCGGACAGCAAGTATTTTTCCAATCTGCTGGGATATGTGGGCGGCGCCGACGAGGAGGAACTGGAAGAACTGCAGGCGCAGGATGATTCTTATGTGTACGGCGATATCGTCGGAAAATCCGGCATTGAGCAGGCGTATGAGTTGGAACTGCAGGGCACCAAGGGTGCGGATACGGTCTATGTGAACAATGTGGGGCTGGTCATGGAAACCATTGATTCCGTGGCGCCTGTCAATGGCAATGATATTCAGCTTACCATTGATAAGGATCTGACGATTGCTGTCTATAATATTATTGAGCAGAATCTGGCCCGTATCATAGTGGAAAAACTGGTGGATGCTGACTTTGAATCCTGGGATGGAATTCAGGCGGCACAGTTCCAGATTCCGGTGAAAGATGCCTATTTCCAGATGATTAATAATAATGTGCTGGATATGGATCATTTCTCCGCAGAAGATGCCTCCGCGACGGAGCGAAGCATCTATGAGAAGTATACGGCGCGCCATGAGAAGGCGCTGACTTATGTGGAAGATCAGCTGAGAAGAAGCGATCCGGCTTCCATGGAAAGTCAGAGCGACAGCGAACAGGAGTATTTTGAAGTGGCCTATGATCTTCTCGCCGATACCGAACGGGCGATTCTGGTCAGAGAAAATATTGACACTTCGGATGAAGTGTATCAGAGCTGGAGAGAGGGAACCACAAGCTTCCAGGAATTTCTGCGCCATGCGATTGAGGCGGGGTGGATCGACTCTACGAAGGTATCCGACAGCGATGACAAATACAGCAGCGCTGAGACGGTGTATGAAAATCTGGTTGTGAGATTGATGGAACTTTTGACAAACAGCATTGAATTTTCAAAGTCCGTGTACCACAGCCTGATTCAGGATGAGACCATCACAGGAAACGAGATTTGTCTGGCTCTGTTCGATCAGGGTGTCCTTGAAAAAGATGATGAAGCGATTCTGAATCTGTCCACAGGGGATCATACGACAGCGTTTAATTTCATGGTGGAAAAGATCAGAAATATAGAAATCACACCGGCACAGTTGGCTTTGGATCCCTGTTCCGGCTCTGCGGTTATTGTAGATGAAAATACCGGTGAGATTCGGGCACTGGTATCCTACCCCGGGTACGATCTGAATCAGATTACGAATGCTTCCTATTATGCAAAACTGAACTCGGATTTATCCCACCCTCTATATAATTATGCAACACAATCCAGAACATCACCGGGATCTACCTATAAGATGGTATCGGATACGGCAGCTTTGGAGGAAGGAGTCGTGGGTCTCAATGAATCCATCTACTGCAGCGGTGAATATGAGAGAATGGATCATCCCAAGTGCTGGGTTTACAACGATCCGCGGCATGAGCATGGATGGATGAATCCGGTTCAGGCTCTGCAGAATTCCTGCAATATTTTCTTTTACGAGGTGGGATATCGTTTAAGCCTGGATGAAGAAGGCAGGTATAATCAGGAACTGGGCTTATCGAAACTGCGCGAATATGCGGAACTGTTCGGATTCGGATCCAAAACCGGCCTGGAGATCGTGGAAAATGAACCCCAGATTTCCGATGAATTCCCAGTGGTATCCGCCATCGGACAGGGTACTAATAACTTCACCACGGCCAGTCTGGCGCGGTATGCCACTGCTGTGGCCACAAAAGGAAATCTGTATGAGTTTAAACTCCTGGATAAGGTGATTGATACGGACGGCAATGTACTTCAGGATCCTTCCCCTGTGGTGGAAAGCCACATTGAACTGCAGGAGAGTACATGGAATGTGCTCCATGAAGGAATGTACGCCGTGGTTCATCCCGGCGGATCCGCGGAAGCTGCGTTTACCGATCTGGAAATTGATATCGCCGGTAAATCCGGTACCGCACAGCAGGATACCACAAGGGCCAACCATGCGCTTTTTGTCAGCTTTGGCCCCTACGAGGACCCGGAGATTGTGACGGCTGTCTCCCTTCCCAATGCGTATACGTCGGGAAATGCAGCCATGGTGACGAATGATATTTATCATTACTATATAGGAGATACGACACTGGAAGATATACTAAATATCGCCAAAGGAAACAGCAGCAGCGTCAGTCTCTCCGACTAATTAAAAAGAAGGTGCATAAAATGAGTCAACCCATTGTGATGAAAGGCAATAAATACGGAATCACAATACGATTTGATGAAACAACGCCTTTTGAGGAGTTGAGAGCACTACTGAAAGAAAAATTGGTTCAGTCTTCCGATTTCTTCCAGGATGCCAGGATGGCTTTGGCCTTTGAGGGAAGACATCTGACGAAAAAAGAAGAAGAGGAAGTTCTGGACCTCATTGAGACGTACAGCGAGCTAAAGATTGTCTGTATTATGGATCATTCGGAAAATACTGCAAAGCGTTTTGCCGCGGCTTTGGCACTGGCAAAACAGCAAATTGCAGTTGGGAAAATGGAACAAAATCAGGAAAAACAGATTAAGAGAGAAATAGGAACTACAAAGCCATATGATTTAATGGAAGATGACAGCCCTCCCAGTAAGCCGGGGCAATTCTACAGGGGGACGCTGCGCGGCGGGCAGATTTTGGAATCTGAAAAAAGCATTGTGATAGTGGGAAATGTAAATCCAGGCGGCAAAGTGATTGCAAGGGGGAATATTGTGATCCTGGGAACCCTGAAAGGATCAGCTTTTGCCGGATGTGACGGAAAGAGAGATGCGTTTATCGCTGCGCTGAATATGGTGCCGACACAGCTTAGAATTCATGAACATATCTTGAATCCGGAGGACAGACTTTCCGAAATGCCTCTGGAAGGACCGAGAATCGCGATGATTCGCGGGAATCGGATTCAGATGGATCTTATTCAGAATGCATTTAGAATGTAAAAAAGAAAAACTGGTAATCTGCTGGCTTTTATTGTAAAATAAATTCTGAGGTCAGCAGCTGGGAGGATAGGATATGAGCGAAGTAATTGTAATTACATCTGGAAAAGGCGGGGTTGGAAAGACGACGACATCGGCAAATGTGGGAACCGGCCTGGCTCAGTTGGGAAATAAAGTGGTTTTGATTGATACTGATATTGGACTCAGAAATTTGGATGTTGTCTTGGGACTGGAGAACCGCATCGTCTATAATCTGGTGGATGTGGTGGAGGGAAACTGCCGTATCAAACAGGCGTTGATTAAAGACAAACGATACCCCAATCTCCAGCTGCTTCCGTCGGCACAGACCAGGGACAAGACTTCCGTGACGCCGGAACAGATGAAGAAGCTGACGGAAGAACTGAGGGAAGAATTTGATTATATCATTTTGGATTGTCCTGCGGGGATTGAACAGGGATTCAAAAACGCCATCGCCGGAGCGGACCGCGCATTGGTGGTGACGACTCCGGAAGTGTCGGCGATCCGTGATGCGGACCGCATCATTGGTCTTCTGGAAGCAGACGAGATGAAAACGATCGATCTGATTGTCAACCGGATTCGCATGGACATGGTGAAGCGCGGGGACATGATGTCCATGGAAGATGTGCAGGAGATCCTTGCGGTACCCATTATCGGTGTGGTGCCGGATGATGAAAATATTGTAATCGCCACAAATACGGGGGAACCGCTGGTGGGAAGCAGTTCTCTGGCGGGACAGGCATTCTTAAATATCAGCAGGCGTATCATGGGCGAAGAAGTGGAGTTGCTGAATCTGGAGGGAAAAACTGGTCTCTTCAGTCGTATCGCATCTTGGTTTAGTAAAAAATAGATGGAGGCGAAACGATGGGGTTGATGGACTTTTTTAAGAAGAAAAACTCTGGTAATGTGGCAAAAGATCGGCTGAAACTTTTGCTGGTATCAGAACGGGCTGACTGTTCGCCGGAAATTATGGAAATGATTAAAAATGATATTATTCAGGTAATTTCCAAATACATGGAAATTGATACAGAAGGACTGGATATACAGATTACCAAAAATACAGAAAATGGGGACCAAGATGCATCTCCGGCCTTGTATGCGAATATTCCGATTAAGGGAAGGAAGCGGACAGAAAATAAATAAATGCGCCGGATTCTTCCGGCATAGGAAAAACAACGGTAGAGAAGATACATGAGGAATGCAATCGTGTTCACCTATGAGAGAAAACAGATACATGGAAAGGTATGGGATCTAATTTGCTGGATAAGCTGAAAAAACAGAATTATCATCTGCGGAATTTTAACTTCAAACTGGTTTTATATGTTGTAATCTTGAGTGTAATCGGTATTCTAATGGTCAATAGCGCCACGAAAAATGAAGTAGAGACCGGTCTTCTGACAACAACAGTAAAACAGGTGATCGGTGTCATCGGCGGGATTATCATCATGCTCATTGTGGCGACGATTAATTATCGGGCACTTCTTCGGTGGACTCCGGTTCTCTATATTATCAATATCGCTGTGTTGGCATATCTGTTAATTTTTGCCAATGATGTGATGGGGGCCAAACGATGGATTCATGTTCCGGGCTTGGGAACCATCCAGCCATCTGAATTTACAAAGATAGTCATGATTATGACGGCGACTGTATTTATCATGAAATTTAAAGATAAAATAAGCCGGATTGGGACGCTTCTCTTGTATATGGTGGTTGTCCTCCCACCAGCTATTTTAGTATTGGAGGAGCCGGATCTGTCCACAACGCTGGTGATTTTATTTACTGTGATTTTAGCATTGTTTGTGGGCGGAATCAGTTATAAATGGGTTCTTGGCGTTCTGGGAGTTATGATTCCTTTGGCGGGCGCTTTTCTGATTTTGATTCACCAGCCGGATCAGACTGTGTTGAACATGATCTTCAAGGATCACCAGATGGAACGTATCAACGGTTATTTTTTCCCCGATGAATTTCCAGACCAGGTCAGACAGCAGAGGAATTCTGTCATGGCCATAGGAAGCGGAATGCTGACGGGAAAGGGACTAAATACCTCCACCTATGAATCAGTAAAAAACGGAAGTTTTCTGTCGGAACAGCAATGTGACTTTATCTTTGCAGTGGTTGGAGAGGAGCTGGGCTTTGTTGGAAGTTGTGTGGTGATTTTGCTCATCGGTTTGATTGTTTTTGAATGTATCCGCATGGCCGGGAAAAGCAGGGATGAAGAGGGGCGGCTGCTTTCCAGTGCAGTGGGGGGATTGTTTGCGTTTCAGAGTTTTGTAAACATAGGAGTGGCAACGCAGATAATCCCCAATACCGGTCTCCCTCTGCCGTTTGTGAGTGCAGGACTCAGTTCTCTTATCAGTTCCTTTATCATGATAGGGATTGTACTGAATGTGGGACTTCAAAGGAAGAAATATGATTTTTAACAGGAGGCGAGAATATGAATGTTGGGCTTATGGCGCACGATTCAAAGAAAAAATTAATGCAGAATTTTTGTATTGCTTATCGTGGAATTTTAAGCAAACACAATTTATTTGCGACGGGAACCACAGGCCGTCTGATTGAGGAAGTAACCAACTTAAATGTAAAAAAATTCCTTTCGGGCCGACTGGGAGGAGAGCAGCAGTTGGGGGCGCAGATTGAGCATAATGTGATCGATCTGATGATTTTCCTGAGAGATCCTTTAACGCCGGTATCCAAAGAGATGGAACTGAATCAAATCATTAAACTATGTGACTCAAATTCCATACCGCTCGCGACGAATCTGGCAACTGCAGAAGTTCTGATTAAGTCCTTGGAACGCGGTGAGCTGGAATGGAGAGATGCATACAAATGATAGGGAGAAAGGCGGCGGCATTGGCTGTCTGTTTGTTCCTTTCGGTCAATGTTTTGGGCGGGTGCGGGGATGTATATCTGGAACCATATCAAGTAGAATATGAAGAATATGACGAACTGTACCGCAATTTGTATCGTCAGCCGGGGATGGCAGCCGGGCGATGTGTGATTGATGATGAATCCATTTATGATGCGGAGGAGATCAATGCCGCTGCGGCCGGTTTGTTTTGCCTGGATAAGGAAACTATTTTATACAGCAAAAATGCTTTTCAATCCCTTCCTCCGGCCAGTCTGACAAAGTTGATGACTGCGCTGATTACGCTGGAACATGCGGATTTAAGCCGGAGTGTCACGGTGGGGGAGGAGGTTCTGATTACAGAACCAGGAGCTAAATTATGTTATTTTCAGCCCGGCGATACACTGACCGTAGATCAGCTTCTGCGGGCTTCCCTGATTTATTCGGGAAATGATGCCGCTGCGGCGCTGGCGGTTGCCGTGGGCGGCAGTGTGGAGAATTTTGTTAAAATGATGAATGAGGAAGCTGACCGTTTGGGAGCCACCTCCACGCATTTTAAAAATCCCCATGGCCTGGATACCGAGGGACATCTGACCACCGTATACGATTTATATCTGATTTTTTCTGAGTGTCTGAAGTATGATGCATTTTTGCAGATCATATCCGCTGCGTCTTATGACTGTACCTATCAGAAAGCCGATGGGACGTCAAAAACAGTGACTTGGATGAGTACCAATGAATATTTGACAGGGGAAAAGGAACTCCCATCCGGCGTCAATCTTTACGGAGGCAAAACGGGAACGACGGAACTGGCCGGATGCTGTCTGATGCTTTATGCTTCCGATGAAGCGGGAAGAACATACATATCTGTTGTGCTGGGAGCGGCGGATGGTGACACGCTGTATGATGAAATGAATAAATTGTTGATTAAAATCGCCGAATAACAGCGGGAAAATTTCTAAAATTCTCAAAAAATGATTGAGATTTTCCGTGATTTGTACTATAATTATGGTAATACGAAATGGGAAATTGCCCACGATTTATACTATAATTTAACATAAGGAGGAAATCGACATGGTTCAAATTATTTCAGGTAAGAAAGGCAAAGGAAAAACGAAATATCTTTTGGAAAAGGCAAACAACGCAGTCAACGAAGCAAACGGATCCATCGTGTATCTGGATAAGAGCGCAAAGCATATGTATGAACTGAGCAACAAGGTGCGTCTGATTAATGTATCGGATTATCCAGTTCGTTCCTTTAATGGATTTATCGGATTTATCTGTGGTTTGATTTCTCAGGATCATGATTTGGAACAGATTTATTTAGACAGTTTTTTGAAGCTTTCCCATTTGGAGGGAAAAGACATTTCCGAAGAAGTGGCCCTTCTGGAACAGATCAGTCAGGATTTTGGTGTTACATTTGTACTTAGTGTTTCAGCGGATGAAGCAGATCTTGCCGACAGCGTGAAACCGTATATTGTCATTTCCTTATAATGTTTTATTTAAAGAAACCGGTTTCGGGAAAAGACTTCCGCGAAACCGGTTTCTTTTTTCTCTGTCATTTTTAAGCGTTATCGCTGCCCATGCCGCCGATTCTTCCGAACAGAGTAATCAGATAGAGACCGCAGATTCCCACCACAGCATATATGATACGGCTTAAAAGCGTCATGCTGCCAAATAAAAAGGCGACGAGATCAAAACGGAAAAACCCGATCAGGCCCCAGTTTACAGCGCCGATGATGGCGATGGTAAGTGCGATGTAGTCAATAACTTTTGTACTCATAAAACACCTCCATAGAGTTTTCTTGTTTCTTTTATTATTATGGAAATTTTTGTTTGAAGTATGTAAGGAAAACTTTGGAAGAAGGAAGGATTTTGAGACGGCAGCTGCGATGGTAAAAAATGAAATTTTATGAATTTTTTCATATTCAACTTTCCTTATTGGAAAAAACGGGGTATAATGTACGCGGACCATGTACCGGAGTTTTGTTACGGAGGTGTTTTATGAACAAGCGCAGTGGGAAAATCGTTGCGTACCACAGGCCGATCCGCATTACGTTTACAGGCATTGTGTTTCTATTTATTTTTGTATATTTGATCTTTCAGCTGGTCAGCTATCTGACGAAGGGACATGTCAGTCTATACCAAGTCGGAACGGCAGCCACCTATACTTCCAGTCCCGAATATACCGGGGTCATCACGCGAAATGAAACGGTCTATTATATGGATAAAACCGGCTATATTAATTATTATGTCCAGGATGGAAAGAAAACATATAAGGGAAATACCGTCTATACCATCGATGAGAATGGGAATTTTTCCAAAATGCTGGAGAGCCTGTACGATGAAAATACCACACTTTCCGCGGAAAGTATTCGCTCCATTAAAACTTCCCTTGTCAATGATAGCCTTTCGTTTGATCTGATGGATTTTAACCGTGTGTATGAAAATAAGGGGAGTTTGGATTCTGAGATTCTGGATGCATTTAATCAGTCGGCCATGGAGCAGATCAGTGAAAACCTGGATACGGCAGGTTTATCTGAATATCAGGCGCAGACCAGCGGATTTCTGGTATTGAAGACGGATACCTATGACGCATTGACCGCGGATGCTGTGACCTCGGAAATTCTGGAAGGAAAAAGTTACGAATCGCAGATCTATAAGACGGGGGAAAAACTGGATGCCGGTTCGGTGGCGTACAAAAGCATAGCGGATGACACCTTCACCATTACGTTTGCTTTATCGGAGGAAGATGAAAATCTGTTTCGAAATAATACCACTTTGAAGATTGAACTGGAACCGCTGCAGGCGGAGGTGACAGGAGACTTTTCCATCACCACTGCGTCGGACGGGACGCACATGGGAAATATCGTGCTGGATAAGTATGGATCCTCCTACCTGAATGAGCGATATGTGACGTTTAAGATTAAAGAAGATTCCGCCACAGGAATCCGAATTCCGAAATCCGCGGTGGTGGAGAAGAGCTTTCTTACGATACCCCAGGAATATATCACCAAGGGAGGCAATGAGTCTTCCGATGGTGTGTACAAGCAGGTGGTATTGGAAGACGGCACGGGAAGCGTGGAATTTGTTCCGGTTACCATATATTCGTCCAATGAGACCGATTATTATATCAGCACAGACAGCCTGCAGGCCGGAGATACCATAGTGAAACCGGGGAGTCAGGAAACGTATCTTTTGGGAGTGAGTGCTCCGCTGGAAGGCGTTTACAACGCAAACCAGGGATTCTGTACATTTAGGAGAATCGAGGTTTTGAGTGAGACAAATGACAATGGATATTATATAGTCAAAGAGGGGACGACGTACGGAATTACACCGTATGATTACATTGTGCTGGACGCTTCACAGGTTGAGGAGAATGAGATTATCCATTAGTAAATAGGCGATTGTGAAACTCATTGGAAGGAATAGAAGTTTTAAAGTGAGAACCCGGACGGCCGAAGGGAGCGAACCTTTTCCCTGTCGGGGCGCTCTCGCTCGTGAAAAACGTAGCGGTACTAAGATTTTTCTGCGCCGTGTCCGGCTGGAAAAATCAAGTACCGACGTTTTTCAAAGC
>DVJD01000026.1 GCA_018710785.1 Candidatus Fimimorpha excrementavium | reverse complement strand
CAGGAAAAAGGTTCGCTCTCTCCGGCCTGTGAATGGTTTCCGCAAACAAAAGCATTGGTGAGGAGCAATGAAGATGGTAAGGCTCAAAAAGTGAGGATTTATGCGGCCTATAGAGTTTCGCAATTATCTATGAACGGTCTTAGATAAAAGGATAGAAAGAGATACCGAAAACAGATATGCATTGGAATGCACCGTTTTCGGTATCTCTTTTTTGGGAAAAAGGTGGAAAAGACACAGAAAAGTGCATTTACAAATCAGTTCTTTGTGATAGAATGTTTATAGTTCAAAAATATATTTAGAAAAGCGGAGCAGTAAATGGAAGAATTGACACATTTTGATCAAAACGGAAACGCAGTTATGGTAGATGTCTCAGAAAAGGAGGAGACAAAACGGATGGCCGTGGCCAGAGGCGTCATCACGGTCAGCCGCCCGGTGTTTCAGGCGGTAACAGAGGGAACGGTTAAAAAGGGAGATGTGCTGGGGGTGGCGCAGGTCGCCGGAATCATGGCGGCAAAGAAAAACAGTGAACTGATTCCCATGTGCCATCTTTTGATGCTGACGTCCTGCAAAGTGGAATTCATCATGCATGAAGAGGCTTCTCAGATCGAAGCGGTCTGCACCGTGAAGACGGTGGGAAAAACCGGGGTGGAGATGGAAGCGCTGACCGGCGTCAGCGTGGCGCTTCTGACCATTTACGATATGTGCAAGGCCATGGACAGAGGCATGGTGATCGGCGACATCTGTCTTGTGGAAAAACGGGGCGGAAAAAGCGGCATTTACAGAAGAGAGGATGAGTGCTGTGATTGATCAGTATCAGCGCACCATTGATTATCTGCGCCTTTCCGTGACGGACCGCTGCAATATGAACTGCTGTTACTGTCGGCCGGAGGGGGAGTGCTTCCGGGGACAGGAAGGTTCCCGGCTTCTTTCGCTGGAAGAATTGTATCAGCTGTGTGAGATATTTTCGGAGCTGGGGATTACAAAGATCAAGGTGACGGGAGGGGAGCCTTTTCTGCGGCCGGGCATTCTTTCGCTGCTGCGGCGTTTGAAGAAACTTCCGGGGTTGTCAAGTGTCACCCTCACCACCAATGGCCGGATGCTTTGGGATACAGCAGAGGAACTGGCAAAGATGGGCATTGACGGGATCAATGTGAGTTTGGATTCGTTTCAGCCGGATGTGTTTTCATCGATTACAGGAATTACAAACGGAAAAGCAGTGCTGGATGGGATTTTGCGGGGGATGGACCGGGCGCTTGAGCTGGGCCTTCCTTTGAAGGTCAATACGGTTTTGATGAGAGGAAAAAATGACGGGGAAATCGCCTCCTTTGTGCAGCTGGCCAGGGAGAGACCGGTTTCAGTGCGGTTTATTGAAATGATGCCCATCGGGGAAGGAAAACGGTTTGAAACCATCTCCGGGGAAGAGATTCTTATGCGCCTGCATGCCATGGAAGGCGGACTGAGGCCCTGTGAGAAGCCGCTTGGAAACGGACCGGCGGTGTATTATGACGCGGAAGGATGGAAGGGACAGATCGGCCTGATCCGCGCGGTGACAGCTCCTTTTTGCAGTTCGTGCAACCGGATCCGCGTAACGGCGGATGGAAAGCTTCGCCTTTGTCTGGCCTATGAAGACGGGGTGGATCTGGCGGTCATGCTCCGGGAGAAATGGAGCCGGGAAGCGATGAAACAGGCGATTTGCCAGGCTGTATTTGCCAAACCGGCAGCGCATCCGCTGGATGGATGGAAGAAGGAAATGAGCAGACAGGATGGGAAGGATATGTGGCAGATTGGAGGATGAAAGAGAGGATGCCAATGAAGAAACCAATATTGGAATGCGTGGCTGTGGCGGCAGTAGTGGGACTTATGGGTGCGTGCGGAAGCGGAGCGGCACAGACGCAGGGACAGGCGCAGACGGCCGGGACAAAGAAGGATCAGGCAGAGACCGCCGGTGAGGAAACGGAAGCGCAGGAGAAGGAGCCGGTGACGATTTTGGTTGCAGCGGCGGCCAGTCTGAAGTATTCCTATGATGAAGAACTGATTCCCATATTTGAGGACAAGTATCCGTGGATCACGGTGGAGGGAACGTATGACAGCTCGGGGAAGCTGCAGACGCAGATTGAGGAAGGGCTGGAGGCAGATGTGTTTATGTCGGCAGCCATGCAGCAGATGGAGGATCTGGAAGCAGGCGGTTATGTGGATCCGGCTGATGAAGTCCGGCTTTTGGAGAATAAGATTGTACTGATCGTACCGGCAGGATCGGAAAGCGGACTGAGTTCCTTTGAAGATATCGAAAAGGCGGAAACCATCGCTCTGGGAGATCCGGAGAGTGTGCCGGCTGGTCAGTATGCCAAAGAGGCTTTGACCAGTTTAGAGCTTTGGGATGCGGTGTCTGCCAGGGCAAGTTTCGGCACCAATGTGACGGAGGTATTGAACTGGGTGGCTGAGGGCAGCGCCGATGCAGGAATCGTATATGCGACGGATGCTGCGACTACGGATCAGGTTACTGTGGTGGCCGAGGCGCCGGAGGGCAGTCTGGAGGAGCCGGTGATTTATCCGGTGGCGGTGGTAAAGGACTCTGCCAACCGGGAGGCAGCGGAACTGTTCGTAGAATTTCTGCAGAGTGAAGAAGCCATGGCAGTCTTTGAAGCGTATGGGTTCTCACCGGTATGACGAGAGGAGGAAATGCATGGATTGGTCTCCCGTATGGATATCGTTAAAGACTGCATCGGCGGCGATTGTCATCACGTTTCTTCTGGGACTTTTGGCGGCCTGGCTGGTGGTCAGGATGAAAAGCAGCCGCTTTAGAATGATCTGGGATGGGATTTTGACCCTTCCCATGGTGCTTCCTCCTACGGTGGCCGGTTTTTTCCTTTTGTACCTGTTGGGGGTAAAACGGCCCATCGGTCAGTTCTTCATCGATTATTTCGGCGTAAAAATCGCATTTTCCTGGGGAGCCACGGTGATTGCAGCTACGGTGATTTCGTTTCCTCTGATGTATCGGTCTGCCAGAGGCGCGCTGGAGCAGGTGGATTCCAATTTGATTCATGCTGCCAGAACGCTGGGGATGGGGGAGGGACAGATTTTTTTCCGCGTTCTGCTGCCCAATGCAGTTCCGGGGATCGTCTCCGGCGGCGTTTTGGCATTTGCCCGGGGACTGGGGGAGTTTGGCGCCACGGCCATGATCGCCGGAAATATTGCCGGAAAAACCAGAACGCTGCCGCTGGCGGTCTATTCGGAGGTGGCGGCCGGACATATGGAGGAGGCCTGGGATTATGTGCTGGTGATCGCGGTCATCGCGTTTTTGGCGGTGCTTCTCATGAATATGGCGGGGAATTGGAAGAACCGGAGGCGCTGAGACGGCGGCAAAGGTACGGACAGATTTCTGGAAGCCGGAGAACGATGACCCCGAGCGGTCAGAATCATGGCTGCCGGATATGAAGTTGACACAGAAAGGGAAAGGCGAAGAACATGGCGGGTCTGCAGGCAAATATTCGAAAACAGCTTCGGGAATTTTCGCTGGATATTTCCCTGAATATATCCATGGATGTTTCCGGCAAAAGAAGGTCTTCTATGGAATTGGCAAATTCCATGGAGAAGACTCTGCCCATGGGAGACAGTCGGGGGAGGGACGGCGGGGTACAGCCGGGCTGTGTGGGGATTTTGGGCGCTTCCGGCTGCGGCAAGAGCATGATGTTAAAATCCATCGCCGGGATCGTGACGCCGGAGGAAGGACGGATCTGCCTGAACGGGAGAGTGCTTTATGATTCCGAAGCGGGAACGAATCTGTCGGCAAGGAAACGGCGGGTGGGGTATCTGTTTCAGGATTATGCGCTGTTTCCCAATATGACGGTGGAAGAAAACATTGCCATCGGTCTGAAAACGAGGATATACCGAAAGCGGATGCATTTATCCGAAAAAGAGCGGATGGAAAAAGTACAGGAAATGCTCCGTCTGTTTCGGCTGGAAGGACTGGAAAAGCAGTATCCGGGCCGTCTGTCCGGCGGACAGAAGCAAAGGGTGGCTTTGGCGCGTATTTTATGCTATGAGCCGGAGATGCTGATGCTGGATGAGCCGTTTTCTGCTCTGGACGCCCACTTGAGAGAACGCCTTCGTCTGGAACTGATGGAAGTGCTGGGCAGATATCAGGGGATGGCTCTGATGGTGACCCATGACAGAGACGAGGCGTATCAGATCTGTGAATATCTGCTTCTGATGGAGCGGGGGCGGATCATAGGAAAGGGACGGACCAAAGAACTGTTTCAAAATCCGGGTACGGTAAAAGCGGCTGTACTCACAGGCTGCAAAAATATTTCCAGGATTATTCCGATCAATGAGCACCGGGTCAAAGCGGTGGAATGGAATCAGGAACTGGAAGTCGGGCAGCGTGTGGACGAGTCGGTGACCCATATCGGCATCCGGGCTCACGATATGATTCCGGCAGATGGCTGGAAGGAGGGGACGGACAGCAGGGGGAACAACATGGTACGGACCGGAACGGCCCGGGTTTCAGAAATGCCTTTTGAGTGGTATGTTACCTTGGAAAATGGATTATGGTGGAAAAAAGGAAAGCAGGCAGGAGAATATTCGCATGAATTTCATCTGCCCGAGGCCCTTTATGTGCCGAAGGAAGCGATCCTGCTCCTGCGCGATTCCAACATACCGGATGATGGAGGAAATGCAAGATGAGAATGGTGTTTAAACAGCGTTTTTTCTCATGGCTGGACAGCTATGATATTTATGATGTGGAGGGGGCGACGCTGTATACCGTGGAGGGAAAGATGAGTTTTGGCCACTGCCTCCAGGTAATGGATGCGGCCGGAAATCATGTGGGAACCTTAAAGGAGAAAGTGTTCCGTTTTCTGCCCCAGTTTGAAATCTATATCGGGGACGTGCTGCGGGGAAGCGTCCAGAAAGAATTTTCTTTTTTGACCCCCAAATTTCATGTGGACTTCAACGGATGGCAGGTGGAGGGAAATTTTCTGGAGTGGGATTATGAGATCCGGGACGCACACGGGCGGACCGTGGCCAGTGTCAGCAAGGAAATTCTGCATTGGACGGATACCTACGTGATTGATGTAAAAGATCCGGAAGACGCGCTGTATGCGCTGATGCTGGTGCTGGCCATTGATGCCGAGAAATGTTCCAGAAATTAAATCATTCTGCCGCGCTTCTGCGCAAAAGAGTCTGTACCTGGTTTTCATCTGCCGGGGCAGGCTTTTTTTTGTCCGGTTTGACAAAAACTATGTGGAAAAGGGATTGACAACGGCGGGATGGTGAGATATACTCTGGGTAAGGTAGTTAGTTACTTGAGTAACAAACTAGAAAAGTGAGGAGGTGGTCCATTGAAGATCGATGCCGGAAGTGAAAAGCCGATTTTTGTGCAGATTGCAGAGCAGATTGAAGATTCCGTCTTCACCGGAGTGTTTCAGGAAGAGGAAAAGATCCCGTCTACCAATGAAATCGCGGTTCTGCTGAATATCAATCCCCACACGGTTTTAAAGGGGATGAATCGGCTGGTGGAAGAAGGAATCATTTATAAAAGGAGAGGATTGGGGATGTTTGTGCAGGCAGGAGCAGTGGAGAAGATCCGGACAAAGAGAAGGGATGCATTTTTCCAACAGTATGTGGCGTCCATGATACAGGAGGCAGAAAAACTGGGCATGACAAAGGACCAGGTGATTGCCATGGTAGAAAGGGGATATGAAGATGAGCGGAATTGAAGTCAGAGATGTGGTAAAAACGTATAAAGATGTGACGGCGCTGGATCATGTGTCATTCCGTCTGGACGACGGAAAGATCTACGGGCTGCTGGGAAGAAACGGGGCGGGAAAATCGACGATCATCAATATCATCAATAACCGCATCTTTCCGGACAGCGGGCAGGTGTTTATCGACGGGGAAGAGGCCATGGAGCAGGAGTCCGCCCAGTCCAAGGTATTCTGCATGAGTGAAAAGGATTTGTATCCGAAAAACATGCGGGTACAGAAGGCCTTTTGGCTGACCAGGGGATTTTATCCGGAATTTGATGAAGAAAGGGCCAGGGAGTATGGTGAGCGATTCGGACTGAATACAAAAAAGAAGATCGGTGAGCTGTCCACCGGATACCGTTCCATTTTCAAATTGATCGTGGCGCTGTCTCTGGATTTGCCGTATATCTTTTTTGATGAGCCGGTGCTTGGGCTGGATGCCAACCACAGAGAACTGTTTTACAAACTCCTTTTGGAGGAATTCAGCCGAAAGCCCAGGACGTTCATCATCGCCACCCATCTGATTGAAGAAGTGGCGGGGCTGATGGAAGATATTATCATCATTGACAAGGGACAGGTGCTGCTTCAGAAACCGGTGGAAGAACTTATGAACGAGGGATACAGCGTTTCCGGGACGGCGGCAGAGGTGGATGCCTACTGCCGGGGAAAACGTGTCATCGGCGTCGATGAGCTGGGAGGCCTGAAGGTGGCCTACATCATGGGAGAAACCGAGGAAGAGAAACTGGGGCGTCTGGCGGTTTCCGCCATGAATCTGCAGAAATTGTTTGTGAAGCTGACGGAACAAAATGAGAGGGGAGAGGGCAGGTGAAGAACATGAAATTGAAAACGGCGATACAATATCAGTTGACAGATCTGGGAAAGCCCATGGCGATTTTTTATGCAGTATTGTATGGAGGGGCGCTGGCAGTGACCGCCATCGCCATGTATCTGATGGGAGATGAGGCGGGAGGATTCAGCGGTTTGGATGTAAGCTCCATCATTTTTCTGATGTTCTGCGGAGTCTATGCATTTTTGGAAGATTTTCAGTTTTTTATTCAAAACGGACTGACGAGACGGACCATATTTCAATGTCAGATGACCCTGTTTCTGATCGCCGCGGTTTTTATGGGAACGTTTGAACTGCTGGTAGAATCCCTGATTTTAAATAACATCACGGAATATGTATCCATGTTTGATTTGATTTACGGAACAGATCCCGTTATCCTGGTGAAATGGCTTTGGAGAATCGGTATGTATTTCATGGTGACAAACCTGGCCTTTTTATCCAGCATACTGCAGAACCGGATCGGAAAACGGGCATTTGTGCTGATTCTCATCGCCCTGGGGCTGATCCTGGTGGTCCTGCTGCCTGCTGTCAATAACTTTTTGGACGGAGCGGTTGCCGACCGCATCCTGCCGATTCTCCTGGCCGTCATGGGGATCACGGAGAACGGCCTTCAGATGCTGTATCCGTTTCTGACCTTTCTGGGGCTGTCGGCAGTTTTCATGGCCGGTTCCTACTGCCTCATTCGCCGGGCAGAGGTAAAATAAAGGAATGGGGACACGGAAAAGGAACGCAGTCTTTTTAGGTTATGCTGTGTCTGCGGACGGCCGTGTCCTGAAAGGAAAAATAGTCCGGGCGGTGCCTGGATTGGGTATATTCAAACATGACGCCGTCGGCATCAAAGGTTTGGCTGGTGACGACGGCAAGACAATTATAATCACTGAGTTCCAGATATTTTTCATCGATTTCTGTGATATGTTCCACTGTGATTTTCCGTTTGCTGGTGACGATGGAGAGACCCACCGTATGTTCCAGATAATCATAGATGGAACCGGTTGCGATTTCCTCTGTGAGAGTTTTGACGACATCCTTCAAAAAAATATTGATGTCCAGAATCAGCGGCTTATCATCCACATAACGGACCCGCTGAATATAGTATAGATCGCTTCCGACCGGGAAACCATATTTTTGGGCGGTGCGTTCATCGGCGGTCAGTTCCATGAAACAGATGACCTTGGTGGTCACATCCAGATGATTCCGGGCAGCCGACTCCTGAAAGGATTCGATGGTTCCCATGGTAAATACGGCCTGCTCCACAGGCTGGAAGATGACGCGGACGCCGATGCCGTGCAGAGACTGGACATAGCCTTCCGAAGCCAGGGCAGATATCGCTCGTCGAATGGTGTTCCGGGAGCATTCGTAGGTGGTCACCATACTGTTTTCGGACGGGAGAAGGGATTGGAATGGGTATACTTCATTTTCGATCTTTCGTTTTAAATCCTTATAGATGGCATCAAATTTTACTTTCGGCATTTCAAATCCTCCCTTCTGCTGATAAGAATAAAAAAAATACGGAAAAAAGTCAATAGAAATCCCGACTTTTTTGTTGACATGTTTAAACAACTATGCTATAACGAAGACATAGATGTTTAAACAAGTATAGGGAAGCAAAACAGATAGGCGATTGCGAAACTCATTGGAAGAGAGAGAAGTTTTGAAGCGAGAACCCGGACGGCCGAAGGGAGCGAACCTTTTCCCTGTCGGGGCGCTCTCGCTCGTGAAAAACGTAGCGGTACTAAGATTTTT
>DVJD01000025.1 GCA_018710785.1 Candidatus Fimimorpha excrementavium | reverse complement strand
AATCGCTCCCCGGATGGGTTTTGGAAACCGCCGGTACTTGATTTTTCCAGCCGGACACGGCGCCGAAAAATCCTCCTATCGCCCTTCCTTCGAAACTCCTCAGACCGCAGGGAACGAATCGCTCCCCGGATGGGTTTTGGAAACCGCCGGTACTTGATTTTTCCAGCCGGACACGGCGCCGAAAAATCTTAGTACCGCTGCGCTTTCCACTAAGCGAAAGCGGCCCATCCGGGGAGCGATTCGTTCCCTGCGGTCGTCCGGATTTCCAACCCTCACCTTTCCGCAAACGTATTCACCGCCCGTATCACCGCCTGAATCTCTTCCTCCCGCATCCCATAAAACATGGGCAGGCTCAGCTGTGTCTTTGCCAGTTCCTCGGCAATCGGAAACGCCATCCCTCTGTACTGCTCTCGATACGCCTCCTGCCGGTGGATGGGAATGGGATAATGTTTCGCCGTCCCGATCCCATGGACGCGAAGCCAATTCTCCAGCGCGTCCCTCTGGCGGCAGCGCACGGCAAAAATATGCCATACACTTTCATAGCCGTCTCCGTCCCTTGTCGGCAGGATGACGGCCGGATTTTTTATCCCGTCCAAATAAAGGGAGGCGATCCGTTTTCTCTCCTGATTCCACTGATCCAGTTTTTTCAGCTTGATTCGAAGAAACGCCGCCTGCAGTTCATCCAGCCTGGAATTCGTCCCCAAAAGCAGATGGTGATAGCGGACTGCCGATCCATAATTGCTCAAAACCCTCACCTTTTCCGCCAAATCCGGATCATTGGTCGTCACGCACCCGCCGTCTCCCAAGGCTCCCAGATTTTTTCCCGGGTAAAAACTGAATCCTGCCGCGATGCCAAAGGAACCGGTTTTTCTGCCCCGGTACCGGGCTCCATGGGCCTGGGCCGCATCCTCGATGACAAAAAGCCCGTGGTTTTCCGCGATCTCCAATATGGGTTCCATATCCGCCGGTCTTCCATACAGATGGACCGGTATGACGGCCCTGGTGCGCCCGGTTATGGCCCGCCCCAGGTTTTCCGGATTCAGGTTATAGGTCTTTCGATCCGGCTCCGCCAGAACCGGCGTCGCTCCGGCATAGGAAACGGCCAGAGCAGTGGCGATAAACGTATTGGACGGGAGAATCACTTCGTCTCCCTCTCCGATTCCCAACGCGCGCAAAATCAGATAAAGCGCATCCAGCCCATTTCCCACTCCCACTGCGAACCGGCAGCCGCAGTAGCGGGCAAATTCCCGCTCCAGTTCGGTACATTCCTTTCCCCGGATATACCAGCTTTCTTCCATCACCCGGCGCATGGCCTCTTCCAGCTCTTCCCGGACCTCCTCATGCATGGGGCGGAATGTGGAAAACGCTACCTCCATGTCTTCGCCTCCTTCTCCTTCACAAACGCCAAAAACTCCTCATAATTTCGGATATAATCCTCTTCCTCGTAATAATCCGACGCCAGCACCAGAAGCACCGCGTCGGGAGAAAAATCAAACATCTCTCTCCACATGTCACTGGCAATATACAGCCCTTCATAGGGCTTTTCCAAAGAAACAATCTTTTTTTCCGTCCCGCTGTCCAAAAGAATTTTGCACGTGCCGTGGATGCAAATCAAAATCTGCTCCAGCGACTTATGGGCGTGAAATCCCCGCCGCACCCCTTCCTTCGTCGCGTACATATAATAAACGCGCCGGATCTGAAACGGTATATCCCGATACTCCTCCAAAGCCACCAGCTGCCCCCTCTCATCCCCATGCTGCTGAAACGCATACTTTACCACCTGCATCACATACCTCCATCCGCTTCTTCCATCGCAGTTCTCAAAGCCTTATAGACTTTCTAATCTCAAATCACTTGATCCCTATATCGCCTCATCCGTTCTCCATCCTTGAGCAATTCACAGGCCGGAGGGAGCAAACCGTTTCCCTGAAGGGCTTTGAAAAACGCCGGTACTTGATTCTTTCAGCCCTCCAGGGCGCGAAAGAATCTTAGTACCGCTGCGTTTTTCACTGAGCGAAAGCGGCCCTCCAGGGAAACGGTATGCTCCCTCCGGCCGTCCGGAATATGAAACATTCCTCCATTACAGCTGAAAAAACTCCCGTATCCCCCGAATCCTCGTCAGAAGATACACCGCCAGGATGCCAAGACGAATCCCCGGCAGCCGGTAAAACAGCAGAAACGCCGCCGTCATCCCGGCCGACCGGAGGAAAAATGGCAGATACAGCCGAAACGGCAGCACCGACGCTTCCATCCGGTGTACGGTCCGAAGATGGAGAAAAAACTGGGCAAAGCGGGCCAAAATGGTGGTGAAGGCAGCTCCCATGGCTCCCCACAGGGGGATGAAAACCAGATTCAGGACAACATTGATCCCCGCCGCCATAAGGCTGGCGCCCGCTATCCGCTTCGTGGCATTTTCATAGTATTCATAGTAAACCAGAAAATCGTAAAACAGGCTCAGAATATAGGCAAAGGCGATGGGAGCCGTCAGATAGACGCTGTCCCAGTAGGCTTCATTGGCCAGCAGGCGGATAAATTCCGGCGCCAGATAGACAAAGGTCAGGATTCCCGCCTCTCCGCAGACCAGATAGACCCTTGCCCGTTTATTGACCGCCTGCGCCAGACTCCCTGCGCCCGCCTGCCTGATCTGCCTGCTTTTTTCTTCTTTTCTGTCTAAGGAAGCCGCCTGGAAAAACCAGGTTTTCCATGTGTTTTCCAGGGCAGCCACCACCACGCCGATCACCAGGGTGACATTGTAAATGAAACTGTACATGCCCGATTCTTCATATCCCCGGAAGTAGGAGAGCATGATCCGGTCTGCCTGCAGCATGATGGATAACGCCAGAGTATGAAAAATGACGGGCACACAGTAAGACAGGCTTTGCTTCCAATACTCCCGGCTGTAAAAAACTTTTCCTCTGCCAAACAGGTAGATCATCACCGCCGCCATGATCCCTGCCGATACGGCTGCCTTTGGCAGAATCACATCCAGATACCGCCGGTCCAAAAACAGATACGGCAGGATGGCGCAGGTGATCAGGATGGGAATCACCGCGCTGACGATGGACAGCAGGGAATACTTCACATAACGGTTATCCAGCACCATTTCCTGCAGAATCATATTCATAACGAAGGTGGCATAGGACTGGATCAGAGCCAGGGACAAAAGTCCCGGTATCCGTTTCCATATCAGCTGACAGACCAAAAGAATCCCGCCGCCCATCACCAGGAAACTGATGAGGGAGAGGCCAAGAACCGAAGACTGGTAGGCCGCTTTGATCTCCTTTCTCTCCTTCTGGATGCTGATCACCGCACTGTTTAACGACAGTCCCAGGACCACGCTTAAAATACCGATCCAGGCATTGTACGTGTTCAGATAGCCATACTCGCCGGTGGTCAGCAGATTGGTATAAAGCGGGATCGTCAGAAAGCCGAATGCTTTTGTAAAAAGGCTGGCCGCCGTATACCAAAGGGTTGCCCTCCATTCCCCCGCGCGGCTGGTTTTACGGAAATACTTCATCAAAATTTTTCCTTTCAAAGGCTTCCAGGCGGCCTCCCCGGGTCACATTGCAGATGGAAATCCCATGGTTCTTCGCATACCGGGCAAAGGCTTCCATCTCCAGTTCCATCTGATCCCTCCAGTGATTTTCATTCCATCCGTTCTCCTTCAGGCGCGCTTTCTGAATCGCTTCCAGCCCTTTATCCTCCGCATGTCCCGCAAAATGATTGCCCGCCGCAGTCGCCGTATTATCCGCCCCCAGCACATAGATTTCCTGAAATCCCATATAGATGGCCAGCGCCATGACAAACGAAAGTACGGTTCCCTGATTGGTGGCATACGTATATTCCAAAAGATTGGGCCAGGCTTTGAAGGTTTCATAGCGGATCTGCTTGGAATACAGAATTTTTCTTCCTTTTTTGTTTTCCGCCCGGATCGCCCGGTAGATCACATCGTTGGTGAAGATGGGCGCCTGGATATTGGAAAAAATCTCATCCTGGCTTCGTTCCACATAGCGCTCGTCCAGCACGCAGTAAAAATCCGGCCTCCAGCTGGTCCTGGGAAACATATGGTAGATTTTATTGCACCCAAAGGTCCACTCGTGCTTGATTTTCTCCAAATCCTCCGGCAAAAGGCTGGGGCCATTGGCCACCAGCACGCACCGCTCTCCCAGATGGCTGTTTTGATAGGCGCGAAGCGCTGCCGTATTGGAATCACAGATCCAGCCATACGCCCGCATTTTCCCGGTGATCAAAACCGGAATCCGAAGTGCCGTGATCCCGGCCCTGTGCACCAATCGAAACAGGCGGGGATGACGCTTCAGCGATTCCAGACATCGCCTGGGGGAACAAGCCTTTACGGCCTCCTTTTTCCGATAGGCCCATCGCCCCAGCCGGATGGCCATCCGCTCCCACCGACCCAAAATGCTGGCATGCCCCCGGTTGTTCCATGTGAGAAGCCGGTGCATGACCGCGTCGATCTCATACAGAGGCGCCATGGCGTCAAACTGTTTCTTCACACAGTCACAGTATTCTTCCTCAGAAAATCCCAGCACCTGCCGGATCAGCCCCTCCATCGGCGTCTTTCCCCCGATTCCTCCCAGGTTCATGGCATCCTCCTGCAAAAATCCATATCCCTTGCAGTGATACGTATAGCTGCCCACCGGCAGACTGATGATCCCGTGGTTCGCCGCGTCCAGAACCGTGGTGCCCATGCCGATATACAGCTTGGCCTTCTCAAAATAAGCATCCAGATCCCGATACGGCACAGTTCCATGCCAGTGCACCCGTTTTTGGATGTCCGGGTCCAGATGGCGGATGCGGTTTGCCAGCTGCCGGTGATTGCTTCCATCCCCCACCAGATCCAGATGAAGCCCGGGATACCGGCGGCACAGCTGTTCAAAGATCCCGATCAGGCCGATGACATACCCTTTAAACGGAAATTCCATGCGGGCCACCGTTAAAATATGAAATGCCTTCCTTTCATACCTGGCTTCCGCCTGCTTCCGGTCAAAGGCATGGATCTGCATGGCCAGGGGAACCACCAGATCCGGTCGGCTTGCGCATCCGTAGGTCCGGGCCGTCCGTTCCATGCAAAGGCCATCCATGTAGGCGATTTCATGCTGTCTGTCCATCCGCCTTGCCAGGCGTTTTCCCCAGATATGGGCGGCCTTTTTTAAAAAGCGGTTATGGAAGGAAAATTCCAGAATCAGCCCGTACTGGTGGGGATCATAAAAAATAATCTGACTTTTTTCCGTCTGCCGACGGATCTCATCGGCGATCAGATAGCCCGGATAGGAAAAGACCATCAGCTTCGGCGCTTCTTCTTCGCCGATTCCCAAATCCTGTTTGGCCGAGAACTCCTGATATCCCCGGAAGGCGATCTTCTTGATCACACTCTCCCGTTCCAGCTCCCTGAAAAGATCCGGATCCGTCTTCCTCTCCCGGTCCGTCACAATCATGGACGGATACCCGTTTTCCGCCAGCCACTTCACCATCCGAAGCATCAGCGTCTCAATCCCTCCATAATTGGACAGATACGAAATCAATACAAACCTTTCTTTTTCCATAGTCCACCTCCATCCGCTTCTGCCAGATTCCACAGCGGCCGCGCCTTTGGCTCTTTCACCGCCTCTGACAATTCCAAAAACGGAACAATCAAAAATATCTGAATCCCGAACAGCTCCGTGCCGCTGACGCAGAGAATCAGAAATAGAATCCCCATATACCGATATTCTTTTTTGACATACCACACCAGATAAAAAAGCAGGCTTCCGACCAAAACCAGACCGACGACTCCGTAATAATAGTAAAGCCTGCAGTAGCCCGGCAAAAATCCATGGGTGGTGGTGTCAATCATTCCATTTCCCAGGAAAATGGAAAACGGGTTCTGCCTCAAGGTCAAAAGCACGCCATAGGCCCCCAGGTGCTGGGATGACGACGCGCCCTTGGCCATCCGCTCCAAAAAAACCTGAAACGCCGGTATCCGATAAAGCGCCATTCCCGCAAAAGGCAGCAAAAGCAGAGCAGACAGAATCACCCGCCTGCGCTTTTTTCCGCCGGAAAGAAACACCCAGATCCCCAAAAGAGCCGCCAGGGCGATGACTCCCGTAGACGAGGCCGAAAGGATAATTCCCAATGCCAGAAACCAAAACATCCCTGTCTCTCTGCGTGTCAGCCGGGACTTTCCCAGCAGATATGCCATGGCCATCAATACATAAAACGCGTAGTGGGAAGGTTCCTCAAAAATGGATCTGGGCCTGGGATCGTACTGGAATAATGCGGCGGCATGCTCCGCCATCTCCGGCCTCGACAGGGAAAGACCCGGCAGATAGCCGGGCAGGTATCTGCCCGTCGCCGCCAAAAGTCCCTTTTGCAGCAAAAGCCAGACCGTCGCAAAGACTGCCACCGCTTCCATGGTTTTGACTGCCGTTTCTTCCTGAAAGAAGTTGGGAACCAAAACAGCCAGTACCAGCAGGAAAAATGTATAGCGCAGCGTCCGAAACAACACGTCAGAAAAAAGAAACTCGTCCGTCCGGTTCCACAGGCTCACCAGCGCAAACTGAAAAAGCACCAGGCAGGCATACAGCAGAAGCAGCCGGTTGACACGGAATTTCTTTTTTTGAAAAAATAGAAAAATTCCCCCCAAAAAGAACAGCACCAGGATCCCGTCCGCCATGGTGATGCCGGAAGCAATGGCATACATTTTAAAGAGGGGAGCTGTCATAAGAAATACGGAAAACCACATGCCAAAGCGTTTCATCGTTGTATCTTCTCTCCCATCCCTTCGTAGATCTGCCGCATCCGTCGGTTCACCCGTTTTTTGTCAAATCTCCGTATCTCCTCCCGATTTTGCCGACTCACACGCTCCCGCAGCAGCGGATTTCCCATAAGCGCCTCCAGCTTTTTTCGAAACATCTCCGGATGATCCAGAGAGAAGAGGCAGGTATCTTTCTCATGTTCCAGCAAGTCACGGTTTCCCCGTATATCGGAAGCCAGACAGGGAAGTCCCATGGCCATGGCCTCCATGAGCGCCACCGGCAGTCCCTCCTGCAGGGATGGAAAGACAAATAAATCCGCCATCCCGTAAAATTCCTTCACATCCGTACGGTAACCGGCAAAAATTACCCGTCCATCCAGACCCCGTTTTGCAGCTTCTCTGCGAAGCGCCTGTTCCTCTTCCCCGATTCCGCAGATCACGTAGCGGATCTGTGTCCCTTTTATCCGGGACAAGGTTTCCAGGACCAGGCGGTGATTCTTCCGCCGACTCAGTTCTCCCACGGACAGCAGGACAAAATCCTCCTTTGAAATCCCCAGCTGCTTTCTCTTCTCATCCAGGGCTGTCTCCTGCTTTTTCTCATCCGGCGGATGCATGGAATGGGGCTGTTTTCCGGTTCCTGCGGCTTGAAACCGCCCGGTATCAATTCCAACACCCGGAATATATACCGTTTTCTTTGCCCTTAACCGTCTCCTGGCTCTCCCGTAGTCTTCCTGGTTCATGGTCACCAACATATCAGTCAGATGGGACAGCCATTTTTCCGCCGGATAATAAATGAGCCAATTCCACAGGGGCGCATGGCGGTAAAAATGAAATCCGTGGGCCGTGTACACCACCTTCGTGCCGGTCCTGGCACAGGCCAGCCTGGTGATGGCACCGGCGATGGGCGTGTGGCAGTGTACAAAGGCGTAGTGCTCCCGTTTCATGCTGCGGCACAGACTTTGATAAGACCGGATATGCTGCCGAAGCGTCAGCGGGCTTCTGGAAAACGCCACCTGTTCACAGGCAACTCCGTGTTCGTACATCTGCTTTTGAAATTGGGCCGTCTTTTCCCCGGTCCATACACTTCTGTCACTGAAATTGCAGGCCACATGCACCTCATATCCCAGTTCCTTCAAAATACGGATATTTTCCATATTGAATTGACCGATCATGGACGGCACACTGGCCGTCATCAAAACCTTTTTTTGTTCCATGATTTTCCTCATTTCTATACGCAATGTGACGGATGACGCCCGCTTGGAACGTCCGTTCTCCATCTGCTGCCCCGCATCATCCAACCGAAACCTTTCCTCCTGTTTTCCTTCGGCTTTCCGGTGCCTTGCTTCTGGCCGGAACCCCCATGTACGTGCCGGGCTTTTCGATGTCCCGGACCACCACGGCTCCGGCTCCAATCAGGCTGTCCGCACAGATGGAAATATGGTTGCTCACCACAGCTCCGGCGCCGATCCAGGTGAAATCTCCCACATGGACGCCGCCTGCCACATGGGCTCCCACAGCCACGTGGCAGAACGTTCCCAGCACACAGTCGTGATCCACCGATGACGCCGTATTGATGATGCATCCCTCTCCGATCTGCGTCTCACTGTTGATGACGGCCCCCGCCATCACCACCGTTCCTCTGCCCAGCGTCACATGGGCTCCGATGGTACTGTTAGGATGAACCAGTGTGGCGATTTTCATACCCTTATCGGCAAAATACTTCTGCACTTTCCCGCGTATTCCGCAATTTCCAATGGCCACAATCAACTCATCCGCCGCTTTAAAATCAGCAAATTCCCGACCTCCTATGAGGGGCGCTCCCATGACGCCTCTGCCCTGCGGGTTATCATCCAAAAAACAGATCTCCTCATACCGTTTCATTTTCCGTGCCAGATCCCAAATCACCTTTCCGTGACCGCTGCACCCGAATATCAATAGTCGTCTCTTCATCATCTGCCCCATTTCCGCGCATACCCCTGCGCTCATACTGCCCTTTGCCGCCGTTTTTTTGATCTTTTTGTCTGTCCGGATTCTTCCTGTCTATCCCCGGTTTCCCTGAAATGGCTTCACCGTCGCCGCTCCGGCGCCGCGGATTCCTTCCCGCTTGCAAACCGTCCGGATCGTTTTCAAAAGAATGCGGACATCCTCCCGAAAGGTGACATGATCCACATAGTACACATCCATATCAAATTTATCTTCCCAGCCAAGCCGATTTCTGCCGTTCACCTGGGCATATCCCGTCACCCCCGGCCGCACTTCATGGCGGCGCATCTGATGCCGGTTATACAAAACCAGATACTTCAGCAGCAGCGGCCGCGGCCCCACCAGCGACATATCTCCCTTCAGCACATTGTACAGCTCCGGCAGCTCATCCAAACTCGTACTGCGAAGCCACCTTCCAAACGGCGTCATCCTCTCCTCATCCGGCAAAAGCGCCCCATCCTTATCCCTTGCCTCCGTCATGGTCCGAAATTTGTATAGCGTAAAAACCCTTCCATGCAGCCCTGGCCTCCTCTGCGCAAAAATCACCGGACTCCCAAGCTTCACCCGCACCAAAAGCCCAATCCCCATCAAAACCGGCGCAAGCACCAAAAGCCCCACCCCAGCCCCAATCACATCCAACGGCCGTTTCAAACAAAACTCATAAAACCCCTTCCTATGCCCAACTTCCCTTCTTCTCCAACTCCTCATCCAATTCCTCCTCTCCTTCTTCCAGTCCTCCAAGCCGCCGAAGAATCCCACTCTCCTCACCTGGCCGCCTCACCCTCAGGCTCCAGAGACAATACTCTTCTTCCGGCGGATTTTGGAAAACGCCTCTTCTCGATTCTTCCAGGCCGCAGGCCGCCGAAGAATCCCACTCTCCTCACCGGCTGGCTCACCAGCAGGCTCCAGGGACGGTACGCTTCTTCTGGCGGGTTTTGGAAACCGCCGGTACTTGATTCTTCCAGGCCTACAGGCCGCCGAAGAATCTTAGTACCGCTGCGCTTTCCACTGAGCGAAAGCGGCCCGCCAGGGGAAGCGTACCGTCCCTGGAGCCGTCCGGATCACCATCCGAATCGCGATCCTGCCCCCCTTCACTCCCAACACCTGCTCACCACCGCACAAATCCTCTCCAAATCCTCCACCCTAAGCTTCGTATCGCTGGGCAGGCAAATCCCCTTTTCAAAAATCTGCCCGCAGATGCTTTGATCCGACCGCATGGTATCATCCACGATATGCCGCCCCTCCAGCTCCTCCGACTCCGACACAAAATCATAGGCAAAAAACACCGGCTGCAGATGGAGCGGCTTCCAGACCGGCCGACTCTCAATGGATTCTTTTCCCAGCCGTTCCATGATTTCCAGCGACGTGATTTTTTGATTTCCTTTTCGGAAAATATCTGCCAGAAGGGCTGCGGTCAGCCAGCAATTGTTTTCCTGCCACCCATGCTGGGGCATCATGGAAAGGCCGGGCAGATACTTCAGCCGTTCCTGATAAAACTGGAAAATCTCCTGTTTCTTTTGAATCCGCTTATCCAGAACATGGAGCTGGCCCCGAACGATGCCCGCTATGATGTTGCTCATCCGATAGTTGTAGCCGATCTCCTCATGCTGATACCACCGTTCCTGCTCTCTGGCCTGGGTGGCTAAAAACCTGGCCTTTTCTCCCTTTTCCTCCCCATCGGCCGTATTGCACAAAAGCATGCCGCCTCCGGAACCGGTGATGATTTTATTCCCATTGAAGCTGATGATTCCGTAATCGCCAAAGGTTCCCGTATACTTCCACTCCTGTCCGGTCATCGCGCCCCGATACCGGCTGCCCAGACTCTCCGCCGCGTCTTCGATCACCGGACAGCCATACTGGCTGCAGATCTCCATGATCTCATCCATCCGCGCACAGAGCCCATACAAATGCACCACGATCACCGCCTTGGGCAGCTTTCCCAGAAAGGCATACTTCTTAAAGGCCCGCCGCAGAGCCTCGGGGCTCATGTTCCAGGTGCTTTCTTCGCTGTCTATAAAAACCGGTGCGGCCCCTTCATATCGGATGGGATTGGCCGAAGCGGCAAAGGTAAACGACGAGCAGAAGACCACATCCCCTCTTCTGACGCCGATCAGCTTTAAAGCCAGGTGTATGGCCGAAGTCCCTGTCATCAGGGCCACCGCATCGTTTGTCCCCAGCTTTTCTTTGATCTCCCGTTCCAGTTCATTCACATTTTTTCCCAGGGGAGCGATCCAGTTGGTATCAAAAGCTTCTTTCACATAGGCCTGTTCATAGGCTTCCTCCGACATATGGGGAGACGATAAATAAATATATGGTTTCTTGTTTCCTTTCCTCATGCTGCGCATCCAACCGTGCCCTTTCTCTTTTTTTGCTCTGTCCCAGATCGTTTGCCAAGCGCAGAACGATAGCTGCTTCGGACACAGCATTCTTTTTATCCTTAATATGTGAAAAGACCGCCTTTTTTATTCGAGACATGCACAAAAAAGAGACGCAGTCTGAAACAGTGGTTTCTGTCTCAAACTGCGCCTTCCCAATTCGCGTTTTTGGGTTATGCGTTTTTTTATTATGCGTTTTTTGTTATGGTTTTTTATGCGGCCTTACGATGGCTGCGGTTATCCTTTGTAATCCACCGGCAGATGTTCCCAGCGTTTTTTCAGAATATATGCGGTCTCCTTGGGCTGTCTCTGTCTGGTGAATACCCCTTTTTTATTGCCATTGACACGCATGATGCCCTCCACGGTCTGGAAATCCGCGAAATTCCAAATCTGCTCTCCTTTGATGCAGTCATAGGAGTCAAATACCCGGTGATACAGATCCAGATATTCCTGCTCATACTCCACACTCCACTGGACACTGGGCAGCTTATGCTCCCCGGCCAGGTGATCACAGCCGTATTCCGTGAAAACAAACGGACAGGTCACCCCTTTTTCCAGCCAGGCATCCAGCTCTTTACGGAACGCAGCCTCGGCATTTACCATCTCGTATCCACCCAACAGATACCAGCCGTAATACCGGTTAAAGCAGAGGAAATCACTGAGCTGATAACAGTGGCACTTCTCCGGGGAAGAATTCAGCTCCATGGCAAAGGTACACGGCCGCTTCTGCACATCCAGCTCCCGGGCTCTGGCAAATATATCCTTAAAATAAGGATAGGCGTTTTCATGCATGGTATCCGGCTCATTGAACAAGCTCCATGCGATGACACAGGCATGGTTTTTGTCCCTGGTAATCAGTTCCTCCAGCGCAGCCAGATGATTGGCCTTCAGCTGGGGCAGAGTGGGGCGGGAAAAGAAGGTGGTGGCTTTTCCGCTGACCGCATCCACAAAGTTCACCAGACTTTCGAAAAATCCCACTGCCGCCACCTCATCGATGACAAGGAAGCCTTCCCGGTCCGCCATCTGATAAACCTCTTCGCTGTAGGGGTAGTGGGAGGTGCGGAAGGAATTGGCCCCGATCCATTTCATCAGTTCAAAATCCCGCTTTACCACGCCGATGTTGAATCCTCTTCCCACGATATCGCTGTCCTCATGCTTGCCAAAGCCCTTCAGGTAAACGGGATGGCCGTTTAGGAGGAAACGATTGCCGTCCACACAGAAGGTACGGATGCCGATGTCATCAAAATACTCGTCCACCACCCGGTCCCCATCCAGGATACGGATCACCAGATGATACAGATAGGCATTTCTCACTTCCCACAGGCGGGCATTCGAAACGGTCAGAACGCCTTCCTTTCCTCTGGATTCGGCCGCCAGATTTCCGTCCTCATCGTACAGAAACAGCACCGTCTCATGATCCCCTGTGGTCTCCACCGAATACTCCACAAAGGCATCTGCCCCTTCCAGGCGGTGATTCAGCGTGACGTCCACGATCTGCTCCATGGGAGACGCCATAAGCTTCACCGGACGCTGAATCCCGGCATAATTGAAGAAATCAAAAAATGGTTTGGTCATCTTTCTTCCATCGCCCAGATCCACGGTAATTCCGGCCGGAAGGGAGGTAAAACTCAGTTCATTGTTGCCCTTTACCACGATCCGATTGGGCGCGTCCCATTTGACCACGTCATCCATCCTGGCACAAAACGGAAGGAAACCGCCTTCATGGCTTGTGATCGCCACGCCATTGATATACACCACCGCCCGGTGGGTCACAGCGGCAAACCGCACATCCAGGTGGCGCCCCTTCCATTCCGAAGGCACATATACCTGAGTCTCGTACCAAAAATCTCCGGTAAATTCTCTGGATTCTTTGTCCGTATAAAAATCATTGAAGCTGGCCGGAACCGGAATCCAGTCGGCGTTTGGAATGCCATCCTTCCAATTTTCCGCATCTCCTTCTCCTTTTTTATCCAGGCGAAACTTCCACATTCCATTCAGATCCAGCACCCGCCTTGTGGCTGTGGATCTCGGATACAACATACTGTATTTTTCCATATGTAAACCTCCAAAAATGATATCTGTCTCCCGGATACCGGACCGGTCTATTACCTGCCCCATACCGGGTTTTTCTTCTACCTTCTCTCAAATCCCAGATACCGCGTCCCCTGAAACGTCAGCCTTCCGCGGTCCCCTTCCACCAGCATTCCATAATCCGAACCATTCACCCATAGTTCCAGCCGGTCTCCGGTTTCCACCTGAAACGTCACATAATAATCCGTATAGGAATGGGACGCCGTATGGGTTCCCGATCCGCTGCGCCCTACCCGCGCGCGCTTGGCCACCACCTGGGCGTCCACCACCAGCCTGGGCGCATGATTATTTTTATTCCACTGCTTCAGATTTCTTCCGATGGTCACAATCATGGTGACGATCACCAAGAAAAAGACCAGCATGAAAATAATTTCAAAACCGCCGATAAAAAATCCCATGGTTTTCCTCCCCTCGATCACTGTTTGGGCAGCTCCACCTTTTCATAATCATACAGCATCATGATTTCCTCACTTTTTCATATTCCCGCAGATGTTCTGCCGTCAGCGTTCTGACGCACTCTGCCAGCGTCTCATGCATGCCTTCCGGACAAAACGTCACCCGTTTTGGCGAGGTCCCTGTCAGAGCTGCCAGCCAGACGAGGGATAAGACATACCGCCCCAAGGGAATCAGGGCATGAAACGTATCCCTGTGAATCTTGCCGAATCCATCTGCCAAAAAATACTGGAACATCTGCCCGCAGGGAATCACGACCGAAATGCCGCATTCCCCGGCAGCCTTCTCATAGGCTTCTTTCAGATCCCGAAACATCTCCCACTGGTCCTCATACCCCATCTCTTCCGTCAGGCGCCTGCTTCCCTGCTCATAGGCCCAGGTCTGGTGCAAAGCCAGCTCTCCAAAATCGGCATGTTCCTTCAGCCACGCCGTCAGCTGATTCAGATACGGCTGATAAGTCTCATACCTGGTGCTGAAGTGGCTGGCCTGCTGAAGGGTAATCACATCATAGTGATCCGCCATCATATCCTGTATGGATACCATCCTTTCGGTGCTTTCCCCATTGATCTCCAGGAGATATTCCTTCGCTTCACGGACCACATTGTCCCAGTGGCGCTCCAGCGAGCATCCCCCGATGTACAGATTGTAAGTGTCCAAATCCACTCCGGCGCTGACCGCTGCCCGATGCAGATAGGCGGTGGCATCCGTGGAAAAACTGTTCCCAATACTTAATACTTTCATTCTCCTTTTCCTCCTATTTCCAACAGTTTCTATTCTGTTCTGATATGGTCTTCGGGTCAGACGGCAGCTCCTGAGACTGCCGCCATCTGATTTGGGAAAGTATAGCATATATACCTCATAAACACAAGAAACCGCACGGCATTGGGCACAAATCTTACCTAATTGCCAAACAATGCAAAAAACAGATCATCCTGCTCCGGAAAATGGGTGACAAATCCCACCGCCACCTTTCCTTCCGTTGCCTGAATGATCCGTCTGGCTCCTGTTTCCTTGAACGCGCCGCACAGTTCGATGCACTTCACTCCGTCTGCAGCCAGCTCTTTTGCCGCCTCTTCCGCCTCGTCCAGACTGGAGACACCAATCATGCGCACCTGTCCTTCTTTCATTTCCGCATGATCCTTCCCGGGCTGATAATCTCCCATCAGCAAAAATGCATACTTCATCGTCTTCACCTCCATCTTTCTCTTTAAAAGCAGCATATTTCTCAGCATCCGCCGTTCGCCATATGCGTGCAAGATCCCACAGGCTTGCATACGCTCATTATATCATGGATCTGCACCGTATGATAGTACGTAATCGAAGATCCCCCTGCGATTTGTTCTTCCATAGGCAGAGATTTCCTTGATTTTTCTCCCTGTCCGCTGTAGGATAAAAACAAATGGAGGGATGCGGCGAACCGCGCCCTTCCCTGACAGGAGGAACGTGTTATGAATGATACTGCACAGAAACAAATGAAGGCTGTCGTTTATCAAAAACCGGGAATCTTTGCTTTGGAAACGCGCCCGGTCCCGCAGATAGAAGCGCCCACGGATGCCATCGTCCGGGTGACTCTCACTTCCATCTGTTCCAGTGATATTCACATCAAACACGGCAGTGTCCCCAAAGCCAGGCCCGGGATCATCGTCGGCCATGAGATGGTGGGAGAAATCGCCGCACTGGGACGGGAGGTCCATGGTTTTTCTGTGGGTGACCGGGTGACGGTCAATGTGGAAACCTTCTGCGGCGAATGCTTTTTCTGTCAAAGGGGATTTGTCAATAACTGCACCGATCCGAACGGCGGATGGGCACTGGGATGCCGCATCGACGGCGGCCAGGCCGCGTATGTCCGGGTTCCCTATGCCATGAACGGGCTGAACCGTATCCCGGATGGCGTATCCGATGAACAGGCCATCTTTACCGGAGATATCCTTGCCACCGGTTTCTGGGGCGCCAGGATCAGTGACATCCGGCCGAAAGACACGGTGGCTGTCATCGGGGCCGGTCCCACAGGACTTTGCACCATGCTTTGCTGCCGTCTTTATCATCCGGCCCGCATCGTCGCCATCGATACGGACGAATTTCGTCTGAATCTGGCAAAAAAAGAAGGGATGGCAGATATCACGGTGAATCCTCAAAAAGAAAACCCGGAGGATATTCTGAAATCCCTCACAGACGGACGCGGCGCCGATGTGGTTTTGGAGGTGGCAGGCGGCCGGGATACCTTCCAGACCGCCTGGAAAATCGCGCGTCCCAATGCTGTCGTATGTGTGGTAGCACTGTATGAAGAAGCCCAGCCCCTTCCCCTGCCGGATATGTACGGAAAGAATCTGACCTTTAAAACCGGAGGCGTGGACGGCTGCCACTGCGATGAGATTTTAAAGCTGATCGCCGAAGGGAAGCTGGACACCACCAGTCTCATTACCCACCGCTATCCCCTCGCGAAGGCCATGGAAGCCTATGAACTATTTGAACAAAAGAACGATCATGTCATAAAAGTGGTACTCAAGCCATGACGGCTAACATCACGCTCTCATAAGGAGGAATTATTTTAACCCTCTTATGTTCCGCTCCTGATCCGATAACGCGGCACACTGTTTTTCTTTTCCGGTATCAGCCGGTTGGAAAGATAAACAGCGCTTCCATCTTCATGGATCTGCAGCGTCACCTCATGGGCAAACGCACAGTCCATGCCTTCCTCCTTGGACACGCCTTCCACCTCCAGCACCCAGATTTGATCGTCTGCTTTCTCCCAGGACACCACTTCCGGAAACGGCAGGGACGGCAGCGCCATCCCGCTTCCGTATCCCCATGATTTCCACGCATAGGAATCCCTCTGCGGTTCATACACAGAGTTCTGCCGCAGCGTTTCCACAGAGAAGGGGAGAAATCTGGTCATGACCGCCTCCCACTCCTGCGCGGGAACCTGATCTTCATAGGGCGGATTTTGCCCGTACTGATAAAAATACAAAATGCCAAAGGTATCATTCAGTGCCAAATCTCCCGGAGCGTCTGCCGACCAGTCGGTCAAAAACAGATTGGTCATGGCATATCCCACCGGTTCTATGTAGGTTTCGCACAGCATGCGGGCCGTCTCCTCCAGCGGTTTGACACGGGTCAGGGTGTGACGGTCCATTTCCATGTTTTTGGATGGTTCTTTCTCCCAGATGAGCCATCCTTTTTCGGTATACTCCCAGCTGTAAACACGGATCCGCTCCAGATAAGACAGATAAGGATCCCCCTCCTCCGACCAGTCCATTTCCGCCGTGGTGAGGAGCATCTCCCCATGGGAAAACGCCATCTGATAGCAGTGGAAACCGCCATAGGACGCAAGCGAATAAAAGACCGCAGAGACCGTTTCCCCCTCGTTCGCCTTGCTCAGGGCCGCATCCAGACTTTCCCAATTGGCCATGTTCCGGTCATTGTCATCACACGTCACCGTATATCCGGCCTGTGCCATGCGGTCCGCTATGGCATGCAGGCTTTCCGCGTCAATCACGGCATTCAAAGCTTCCCCTTTTTCGGCTGCCGCATAAAGATCCTGATACGTAAGGGCCGCTGCCTGTACTTCCTCCAAAATCTGTTCTTCTTCCTCTTCGCCCACCGTTTCCGCCTCTGTCGGAAAGGGATCCGCGCAGCCGCTGTCTTGCCCCTCTTCTTCTCCCGCCGTCTCTGTCTCTCCCGGCGTATCCGAGCCATGGATCCCGCTTTCACCGACGGGTTTCGATCCATCACCTTTCCCCACAGACCCGGGATTTCCGCAGCCCAACAGGCCTTCTGCCAAAAAAATCCAAAAAAGAACGATGCCAATCATTTTTTTCATAACTGAAACCCTTTCGTTTCCCAGAAGTGAGAACGTCCCGCCGAAAGATGGTTTGCTTCCCTGCAGCCGTCCGGGTATTCCAGCAATTCTTTTATTTCCTCATTGCTTTATCCCGTGGTTACATCCTCCTGCCTCTCTCCCTGAGCAGAAACACACCGACCATCCCATCGATTCCAAGCAGAATCCCCAGTTTTCCCAAATATGCCATTGCCCCGCCGTTTCTGTACACCAGCTGGGGCAGAAATCCGCCGACACAGGTCCAGCCGGATAAATCCACACCCATCAAATATAAAAAGCAGGGCGCCAAAAACAGCAGAAAACAAACCGCGCTTCCCACCGCCGGATGGTGCACCAGCTTCGCGGTTCCCGCAGCGATCATGCCGCAGCTTACCGCTGCCAGATAACGAATCCCCACCATCATTCCAAATGCCTGCCCGATGGAAATGGAATATTCAAACCGTTCATATCCCATGACGCCCCGCAGCCAGAGTCCGGTATCCACACGGACCAGATCCTCCCATATGGCCCAATAATACGGCAGGTACAAAATCCCATACAGCAGCGTCAGAAAAAGTATGGACTGCAGCATTTTATTCGCGCACAGAGGCCGTCTTCCCCGCACGGTGGATACCAGCAAAGGCTGCATGCCCTGATACTCCATCCCAAACAGCCTGGTGATCGCCAGGGTACTGACTGCCAGAAATACCATGGCATATGCCATCTGTCTCTCGTCATCCTCAAACAGATAGGACAGCTGATTCACATCGGCAAATCCCACCTTTTCCTCCGCCCCGGTCTCCTGAATCGTCTGTACAATCACTCGCTCCTGCTCCAATACCTGATCCAGTCCTCCACCTCTGGCCTGGATCATCCGCATCCGCTCATCCCCCCACTCGGCATATTCTTCTTTTCCGATGGTTCCATCCTGGTATCCGCGCTCCATTTCTTTGGCTTCCTCATCCTGAAGCGCCATCACTGCCTCTTCCTTCCGAAGCAGGTTCTGCGTCTCCTTTGTATAGAGTCCCTGGATCCGCTCCAGATAATAGGTGTAGGCCCTTTGATCCGGATCCCCTTCCCGATCCGGGATTCCGGTCGCCATCCGCACAGAGCCCGCTGCCAAAACCAAAAGCACCAAAGCCATGGCGCCCAGCCGGTACAGCTTAAATCCTTCATGCAGAAACAGACTGCCATGGGCGCCCGGGCGGGGCAGATGGGCCATCCCTTTCTGCACCTGTTCCATGCAGGCGTTCCATCCCGGCAGGCTGCGCTGCTGTGTCCGCCGACAAAAGCCCCAGGCGGCCAGCACGGTCGTAACCACTGCACAAATTCCCGCAAAAATCAGTTTTCCAGGCATCACCGAAAGCGGATGGGAAAACAGATTGAGATTTCGATATGTGCTAAACCATGCCTTCGCATCCAGCACAGCTGCCAGATTCAAATATTTTAATCCGTTGAATGGTGATGCGCTGTCCATACGCACATACAGAAGATATTCCAGTACAATGATGAGAAAATACAGGCAGACTGCGGCTCCATATTTGCGGCAGCCGGTCAGAAGCGCCATGGCAAAACCGCCGAACAGAACCACTCCCATCACTTTCACTCCCAGGTAAAACCAGGCATACTGGGCAATGCTGATCTCATACGGGCAGTCGCGAAACTCCGATAAAGACGCCAGCGGCAGGCTCATATTCCCCGCGCCGTACATTCCAAAAGCCAGAAGCATCTGTCCCCCGTACAGAAGGACGGCTGTCACAGCCAGCGCAGAGACATACGCTGTCATCTTTCCGGCCGCCAGAGGCAGCCTTCCGTTTCTGGTTCCCAGCAGCAGCGGATACAAGCCTTCCTCCCGCTCCCGGCAAAAAATCTGCCAGCCAAACAAAAGAATCAATACCAGCATCAAAGCATCGGCCAGCCTGCTCTCCGACCATACCACCGGTGCGACGCTGTAATCAAGCCCCAGAGACTGACCGGTCAGTCTTCCATACACTTCTGCGGTTTTTACAATATTCCTCTTGCTGAATACACTCATATCCGAAAACAGGGGAAGATCCAGCATGGAATCCGCCTGCCTCTGCACGGTCTCCAGAAATTCGGGGTAAGACGCCTGATACTGCACTCTGGCTGCCACTTCCTCATAAATTCTGGATTCCTGCAGCAGATCCTCTTCGCCGATTCCTTCTTTGGTCTCCGTTTCCAGCCGCGCCTCCCAATCCGTCTGCGGATACTGCTCTTCCAACTGAGCCAGCTGCATATCCAGGATTTCTTTCTCTTCCGCAAAATAAATCATACTCACCAAAAAGCGGCGCCAGGCAGTTTCCTTTTCGATCCATTTTTTCGCTTCCTCCGGCTCCCGTTCCATCACCGCCGTCAGCACTGCCTGATACTGCTCCCTGTCAAACATCGGCTGTGTTTTCGGGGCATTCTGCCACTGATAAAACAGCACCGCTGCCAGGCATAAAAACACCGCCGCGAGAAGGATTCGATTCCACGTCAGTTTCACCCACTCATACCCGAACCGTTTCATCCTCCATCCCTCCCTTTTCGTTTGAAGCGCCCTGTCCTTCTATGTAATACAAATAGACTTCTTCCATGCTGGCTCTGACCGGCTGTTTTTTTCGCGGAATTTCCTGCTCATTTCCCACCGCCTTCACCAAAATCCCCTCGCCGGTCACAGCCAAATTACTGATCAGATATTGTTTTTGAATCGCTTCCAGTTCACTGGGATCTGCCAAAAACTCCCAAACCAATCCTTCCATCTCTCCGGTCAGTTCTGCCGGAGTCCCCTTTTTGATCAATTTCCCCTCTTTCATCAGCATGACTTCCCGGGCAATGCATTCCACATCCGATACCACATGGGTGGCAAAAATTACCACCCGATCCCTGGACAACTCACTGACAAAATTTCGAATGCGGATCCGTTCTTTGGGATCCAAACCTGCTGTCGGCTCATCCAAAACCAGCACTTCCGGCTCATTCAGCACCGCCTGCGCGATCAAAAGGCGCTGCTTCATCCCGCCTGAGTATCCCCCAATCTTCCGGTCTGCCGCCTCCGTCAAATTCACCACTTCCAAAAGATGGGCGATCCTGTCCTTGGCTTCTCTGCGCCGCAGCCCCTTCAGGGATGCCATATACCACAAAAACCGTCTTCCGGTAAATTGCTGATACATCCCCTGCTGCTGCGGCATATAGCCCAGACAGCTGCGAAACTCTCGGCTGACTTTCCGGATATCCTTTCCCTGAAACAGAACCTGCCCCGACGTGGGCAGCAGATGGTCTGTGATGATCTTCATCATCGTACTTTTCCCCGCTCCATTCGGTCCCAAAAGGCCGTATATCCCCGGCATCAGGCCGAGCGAAACATGATCCAGGGCTTTCTTTCCATTGGGATAGACATGTGTGACATCCTTTAATTCCAGTTTCATATATTCATACCCCCATTTCACTCGATCCGATGCTCACGGCTCCATCATCTGAAACTTCGCCTCCGGCTTTAACAGGTCTTCTTTTTTCATCCAGTAAACCTTCGTCTCACCGCTATACGTCGCATCGCACACATAGAAAAGATACGCATCATCCGCTCCGAAATTCTGGGCAGGCGGACGGGACTCCAATTCAAATACCCGCAGCAGTTCCCCGGTATTTCGATCAAAGATGGCTTCCAATGGATGATCCAGCATCGCATTACTCTCAGAGTGATCATCTATGAATCCGAATACATAAAAATACGATTCATCTGCTGTAAACCAATACGAGATCAGCGGATCACTTCCCTGTCTGATCGTAAAATCGTTCAAATTTGTGATGGAGAGATCCCCCACGAGTTCTCTTTGGCTTCCATCCATGCTGATCTCTTCCACCGTCAGCTGGTTAGAATCTACCAATGTACCTAATAAAAGCTTTCCCTTTTTATCCGGCAGCAGCGTTTCCTGCAGGTTTCCCTCCTCCACTTTAGCCCTGCCGGTTTGAATCTCATAAATCACTTTTCGAACAGTCGGCCCCTCTCCGTTTGGCACAAAGATGTATACATAGCCGCCCAGCGGGTACACACGCGTCACCGGCCAGCCATCCAGACGGACAATCGCACTCTTCTCCCCGCTTTCCATATCGATCCGATATACCGTCTGTGTATTTACCAATGTTTCCGGGTCTGTCGTATAGGATGTGTAATAAATACTTCCCCGATGCAGCATGAAATTATAGCAGTCCTCTAATTCATAATCCAAAACCTCTCGGCTGCTTCCATCTTCACTGATGGCCACCAGCCGATCCCCCGAAAACCGGATTCCGCCTTCATTTGTAAATTCGTTTGCATATGAATTTGCATACAATTTTCCATCGTAATACTGGATTCCTTCCCCCTTGCCTCCCCAGGGAAGATAGGCCGTACATTCTTTCTGTTTTGCAGTATTCGTTTCTTTATCATGCAGACAGTCCGGACGGCTGCAGAGAGGGGTCAACGTCCCTTTCTCGAAATCGCAGAAATAGATATGCTTATCCAGCCGCACGTAGTATCCCTTTTCCCCCTTCGCAAAAGCCGAAAGCGTATGTATGTTCAGATAGGACCAGTCCCAGTCCGTCCCTTCCTGATACTCGTGCTCTTTCTCCATTTCAAAGTCCTGTACGTTCTTCACGCGAAGCGTATAGTTGCTTTCTTCGTATACTTCTTCTGCCACCGGAGGCGGTTCTTCCTTTCCGCAGGCGGCCAGACCTGACAATCCAATGAATACGCCCAAATAAATCCACCATTTTCTGAAACACAATTGCTTTTTCATCGTAACCTCCTTCCTCCCCAGCAGCGAATATGCTCCTCCCAGTCCTATCCGCTCTAAGGCTCCATCACATGGAATATTACCTCCGTTTCTATCGCTCCGTCCCCGACCGCCATGTCTGCCTGCTGTTTTCCCGTTGTATTTAATTCAATTATATCAATCCAATATCCATAAATCAACTTTTTTTAGTTATATTTACAACAAACAAGAGGTTCTTTTCCACCACAGACAGCATTTTTTCAATCCATCGCCTACCGCAGGATTTCTTCCGCCAAAAGCTGCCCAATGGTACCATTTCCGCCGACGATGTCGGACGGCGCGCGAACGCCCACTGCTTCCCCGTGAAATCCGGTCACGCGGCCGCCCGCTTCCTCTACCAGCAGCATGCCCGCGGCATAATCCCAGGGTTTCAGATTCCGCTCGACATAGGCATCCGTTCTGCCGCATGCCACCCAGGCCAGATCGATGGCCGCTGACCCGCCGCGCCGTATATCTTCACACCGCATGAAAATTTGGTAAAAATTTTTGAAGTTCTCCTTCGCCAGTTCCTTTCGATAGGGACTTGTCCCCACGGAGACCAGACTTTCCTCCAGCTTCTTCGCGCTGCTTACGTGGATCGGCGTCCCATTCAGCCAGGCTCCCATTCCCTTTTTCGCCAAAAACAGTTCCTCCGTATACGGCTGATAGACGATGCCAAGGGTCACCTGGCCCGCTTCACAGAGCGCCAGCGACACCGCACTCTGCCGGTAATCATGGATCAGATTCGTGGTGCCGTCCACCGGATCCAGAATCCAGAAATCGCCGGAAAAATCAATCTCTCCATTGTCCTTTTCCTCTCCCATAAACTGTACGCCCGGAGCAATCCGTTCCAGCTCTCCTTTTATGATTTCCTGGACGCGCATGTCCACTTCCGTCACAAAATCGGCCACCCCTTTCTCCCGGATATGGGCAGACATCCCTTGGTTAAAAAAGAAGGGACGCACACGCTTTACCAGCTGTATCACCTGCTCCACCAGTTCCTCATTTTCATAAATCCACTTTTGTTTTCTTTCTCCCATCCAATGCCTCCTGCAGCCCTGTTTTTCGATTGCCCGTCGCGGGCAAAACCGGCCTTTTCTCCACCATTTTATCACGGGACGGTTTCTTTTTCCACGACAAATCCATGCATACGCTGGACAAACGCATGCGTAAATAAATTGTGAACAAAATGGATACCCGCACAACCGCAGGGGAACAAATCATCTTCCATCGGGACGCTCTCGCTTAAAACATGAACCTCTGGAAAACATTCACAGGCCGAAGGGAGTGAACCTTTTTCCTGACGGGCTTTGAAAAACGTCGATACTTGATTTTTCCAGCTCCTTTGGAGCGCAGAAAAATCTTAGTACCGCTACGTTTTTCACTGAGCGAGAGCGACCCGACAGGAAAAAGGTTCACTCCCTTCGGCCGTCCGGGTCTTCGTTTTGTTCACAATTTATTCACTCATGCGTTTGTCCTGATCCCGATGGAAAATGGATTGACGCCCCGATGGCAAAACTTTATACTGATATTAAGAAATTCCTGCACTTATTTTTTTATATTTCTTTTTTTACTATTTTACTGATATAGAGGTGTGTTATGTTTATCGAATGGACCAAATCCCACCGGATCCGGGAGGCGCTGCTTCCTGTTTCCTCCTTTTACCCGTATCCCAAAATCGCAGACCGCGCGGCCTGGGAGTCCCTCTCCCCCGCCCTGCGCGCCTCATGGATCGCGCAGGCCGAATCCTACCTGGGCTTCTCGTCCACTGCGTCTATCTCCTGAAAGAACGGCTGGACGCCGTCACGCCTCAGATCTGCCGCCGCATTGACCGGGAGCTGGAGAGCCGCATCCGTCTGCCGTTTTTATACCGGGAAGACTTCTGGTGGATGGGATTTCACGACGCACAGATCAACAACTGGAATCCCTGGATCATTTCCAACCTGCTGAGTGTATTTTTATATACCGAGCAGGATGCCTGCCGCCGCGAGCAGGCCATCTACAAAATGTTTGAATGTCTGGATCACTTTATGGCCACCTACGGGGCCGACGGCGGATGCGCGGAAGGCACATCTTACTGGAACTATGCCGGAGGCACGCTGTTTGACTGTGTGGATCAGCTGTACCGGGCATCCGGCGGCGCCAAAGTCTCCATCGCCCGTGAGATGGTATGGCGGTACGGCAGGCGGATTCAGGATCCTCTCCTCATGGCTCTGGGAGCCTCCTCGCCGGTTTCAGAGGATCCGCCGGATATTCCCAAAGCCCTGCGCCGGATTCTTCCCGATCTGTTCTGCGAACATGAGTTTTCCAGTCAGACCATGACACCGCCCTATCTGCGGGATGTCTGGATGAGCGATATTCAAGTCATGGCCGCCCGCTGGCAGGAAGGCAGTGACCGGGGCTTCTATCTGGCCGCCAAGGGAGGCAGCAACGGAGAAAGCCATAATCACAACGATATCGGCTCCTGCATCGTTTCCTATGACGGAATCCCCGTCCTGATCGACGTGGGTGTGGAAACGTATACGGCAAAAACCTTCAGCGAAGAACGCTATACCATCTGGACCATGCAGTCCCAGTACCACAATCTGCCCACCATCAACGGCTGCCAGCAGCTGCCGGGAGAAGCATACGCGGCAAGCGGGGTATCCTATTCCTCCGGCGACAGCCAGGTGTCCTTCTCTCTGGATATCGGCGGGATCTATCCGCCGTCGGCAGGCATCCGCAGCTACCGGCGCACCTATACCTATGACCGGCCTTTGCCGTCCGAAACGGATCCCAACCACGGCGCCGATTCCTTGTCGCCGCAGCCGGTTTCCCGCATCGTCATCCGGGATCAGTACGCGTTTTTACAGCCGGAAAATTCCATTGCCTGGAATGTTATGACCCAGAAAAAGCCCCAAATCACCGATTCCCATACCCTGACCATCCCGCTGTCTCCGGATACCTCCATACACCTGACCGGCATGGGGGCCGACTTTGGGATCGATGTGGAAACCATCCCCCTCACCGATCCCAAACTGCTGCCGGTATGGGGAGACACCATTTACCGCACGGTGCTGCGCGCCCGGACAGGCGAAGAAGGCTCTGTTTCCATCGTTCTGTCCGCTGTTTCCTCTTCCTGTCCGGCTGATTTCCAACAACATGAACACGAAGGGTGCTGATTCTCAGCACCCTTCCATTCTCTTATCTTCTTTTTCGTTTTCCAAGAAGCAGCACACTGCCTCCTATCACAACTGCCATAACCATGACGCCGATGAGAATCCATACAGGCATCAAATGATCTCCCGTTCCGGCAGAATGATTATCATTCTGACTGCCGGATTCCTCCGGTACCGTCGGACTCGTCGACTCACTTGGGCTGACGGACTCACTTGGTTCTGTCGGGTCACTGGGACTCGTCGGATCGCCTGGATTCGTTGGGTCACTTGGACTTGTCGGATCGCTGGGACTCGTCGGGTCACTTGGACTTGTCGGGTCGCTTGGTCCGGCCGGGTCGCTTGGTCCGGCCGGATCGCTTGGGTCAGCCGGATCACTTGGATTTACCGGATCGCTGGGACTCGTCGGATCGCTTGGGCTCGTCGGATCGCTTGGGTCGGCCGGATCACTTGGATTTACCGGATCGCTGGAATCACTGGGATCGCTCGGATCACTTGGGCCGCTCGGATCACTTGGGCCGCTCGGGTCGCTTGGGTCACTTGGGTCGCTCGGATCGCTTGAGTCGCTCGGATCGCTCGGATCGCTTGGGTCGCTTGGATCGCTTGGGTCGCTTGGGGCTTCTGCCATAGTCAGTGTAAAGGTATCTCCGCTTCTGCCCACGAGTCCGAAATATCCGGCCGCCGTCACTGCATTGTCCGCAGTATCTGTGTAGTCGAAGACTGCCGCGCCGTCCACTTCCATATAAAGACGTACTTCATCCCCATTGGTCAGCGCTCCGACTTTAATATCATGCTCTTCTCCATAGGTCACCGGATTCGGCGCGATCACATCGCCTTCTATACTCGGGCTGCCTTCCACATTTCCGTAAATCACGGTACGGGCAGAATCGTTAAAGCGCTGCAGTTCCAGTCCATTGGGTGTGATACAGATGATATATCCGGTCGCTCCGCCGGATACTGCCTGGTCACTGGACTGGGAACGAAGCACGATGCTCGGCCAGGTTCCCTGCGGATCCACTTTCAATTTAAAATGAAGCAGTTCATTCAGATATTTTTCCCCCGTATAATAGGCATACGATGTCAAAGAAGAAACGACCTGATCCTTGGTATCGCTGACCTCCAAAGAGCCTCCTCCCACCGTCCAGCGGTTTGCATCTTCATAAATTTCCGGAATGTTGTCTTCCACAAACTTTTGTTCCTTCAATACCGTAATCCGATATGTTTTTTCCACCGTACTGCCCTCAGCGCTGGCAGTTACCGTCAGCTGGGTTTCGCCGGACTGGAGGGGAATCAGACGAACGGTTCCATCCTCATTGGTCTCCATCTTTGCGATGGATGCATCGGCAAATACATAGGAAACATCGTCCAGGGAAACCCGCCGTCCTTCGTTTGTCATACCAGCCGGAGTCAGATTCATACCAGAACTGGTCACGCCGATGGAGATTTCATCCCCCGGAATCTCATCAAACAGGAAGGTGTCAAAGATATCTCCCACATAAAGGGTTTGTTTCAGCGTTTTCAGGATTCCATTGGATTTTACATAGACAGCCACTGTCGTCTTTCCTGCCTGCTTTCCGGTTACCAGTCCGTCTGCGGATACCTCTGCGATTTCCGGATTTTCCACCCGGTAATAAACTGGATTATGGCCCATATCCACTGCCCGGTCTTTTCCGTCAGTCGCCGTGACTGCCAATTGGAACGTTCCTCCTGTTGGAATGGAAATTTCTCCATTGGCCGTATTTACCTTTACCCGCTCTGCCTGTTGATTGCGGAGTCCTGCGTACGCAGCAGTCAGTCCGCTTTCATCAATGATCTGTCTGGCTTCTGTCGGCCAATTGGCATCCGGATAGACATGGATATCTTCCACGGTTACATCATTGACAGCACCCGGATTCACATACTTGTTGTCCGTCGTTACATAATTGTCATATACATGCAGATGCTCGATGGTCGTTACATAAACCAGCATAAAGCGGGCGTCCGCATTGTTATGCCACTTTGGCGTCTCGGTCAGGTCAATGACATTGTGGGCGAAATCCCAGTAGGTGGTTCCCTCATCGGAATACAAAGGCGCGTTCAGATCCATTTGGTTGCGCACATAATTATACATGACCGTGTTGGGATTGTCCTCTGTTCCGCCGGAATTTCCAAGGGTATAGAATGCGCCGCCGTCATAGATGCCATCTCCCATCAGGTCGTGAATAAAGTTATGTTCTATGTGCATATTTCTCTGTACATTTTCAAAGCGTTTTGCCCATCCGTATCCGATGTGGAACCCGGAATAAGGAATGTCAAAAATTTCATTGTATTTCAGATCCATGTAGTCGGCAAATCCCACCGATACAGCAGCACTGGACTGATAATCCACTCCGATGTCGTGGATATAGTTATTCAGTACATCATCATTTTTCATCATCTTACGCAAATCCGAAGGATTGTAATTGTCTGCCACATTGGTATACGGATCACCGATGCAAATGGCATCCCCGGAAATATCATAGAAGTGATTGCCCTGAATGGTGCTGTTCTGCACTCCTTCCACCATCTTCAGACCGATGATTCCCAAACGGGTAAATGTACAGTCAGAGAATAATACCGTATTGGCTCTCTTCACCGTCACCGCCGCCGGGGCCAGATAGTCGGAAATTCCGTGCTCACGGATGTGATTATTCTGGGAATCCGCATGGCCGTTTGTACTGCTGGGGCGATTCCAGGTGGTATCTGCAAATGTAAGGTGCTCAAAAGAAATATTTCTGACCATATGATCATAATCACTTCCCGTCACGGTCACCAGTTCCTCCAAAACCGGGGCGGTCACGGTCACCTGATCCATCTGTTCCCATGGACGCGGCATATAATACAGCTTCCCTTCTGCGGTATCCAGATACCATTCTCCCGGTTCATCCAAAAGTTCCAGCGCATTTTCATAATACACCGGTGTCGTGGCAGAAGTCAGACCCTTATCGGCACAATAGGTCCATCCGGGCTGATCCATGGTGATAGCTACCCGGCCATCCTCAGCCGCTTCCACCTTCGCCACCTGGCATCTGGAATTGGTCCACTGCTCCTGGAATACAAATTCCAGATCTTCCGGATGGCGATAGTTCAGAAATTCGGTATTTGCTGAGTAAAAGCCCACATAATCGGTTCCATTCTTCCACTGCACGGCCGATGTCAGACCGCCCTCGCTTCTGGCGCGCACCGCTCTCACTTGATCCACATACAGCTGTCTGGTTACCAGTCCCGGCGCATCGGCCACATAGATACCGTTTTCATAGGGCTGCCAGCCGGTGATGGTACGCATGCCGCCGATCTGGGCCGATTCTCCCTCCGGTCCCACATAACGGACAAAATAGCCATTGGTTCCGGAATCTGCTTCTGTCAGCGCAAACGTCTCTGTCTGGTTGTAATACCCGCCTGCCACATGGACGATGATATCACCGGTCATATCCTGATTACAGCTTCTGACCAACTCTCTGGCCCGTGTCAGGGTCTGCACAGCACTTCCCGGTGTCCGTCCGTCCGAGGCATCATTTCCGGACGGGGAAACGTAAAACTCAGCCATGACGCCGCGGGCGGTCACCGTCACTTCCACAGCGGTTCTGACTGTCTCCTCTTCCTCTGCCACAGCCCAGATCTTTGCCGTACCGGCGCTGACTGCGTGCACTTCTCCATAGCTGTCCACCGTTGCGACGGATTCCTGGTCGGATTCAAAGCGAATGTTCTGATTATTGGCATCTTCCGGCAGAATCTTTGCCTTGATAAACGCATAACTTCCCTCCGGAATCGTCAGCGTCTCCGGCAATATTTCAATCTCCTCCGCCTTCTTATTATGTACCGTCACCTGTGCGCTTACGGTCTGTCCTGTGGCATTGGATACGGCTGTAATCATACAGGTTCCTTCTTTCACTCCTGTCACTACGCCCAGATTGTCAACGGATGCAATGGATGGATCGGAACTTTCCCATACTGCCGTCCGGTCCGACGCATTTGCCGGTTCCATGGTCAGGGCCAGCTGAACCTGCTTTCCCTTTCCAACCACATAGGATTCCGCCTCCAACGATGCGGATTCCGCCTCCACAAAATCGCTGATAACAAAATCGTCCAGCCAAAACGTATTGACAGTATTTTTATACACGCCAAATCCCAAACGGTTAATCGGACCTTGCGCGTCCACTTCCTCTCTGGCCAAAATCAGATTTCCGTCCAGATACAGATCATACACACCGGCATCCTGATCCATAACCAGGGTAATGTCATACCAGCGGCCGCTTTCGTATTCCATGATATCTGCCCATGCACCGTCTTTATCATACTGAATCTTTCCGCTGTTCATGGTCAGTTTGGCCAGCTGTCTGGTATCCGAGTAGAAGGTGGGAAGGTACAGACTTCCATTGGAGTCTTCTGCCTTTACCCGATACTGAAGAACTCCCTTCTGAGCCGTACCCGCCAAAGGCTTCTTGGCCGTCATGGAAACGGACTGTACTGCAGGATGAGCGATCTTCAGCGCCGGATTGTCTCCATCGTTTTCCACACCGACCGCAGTTCCCTCTTCTGTATTGGACAGACTCCATCCCTTGGGCAAGGTTCCGATTTCCACATTTGCAAAATCTTCTGTATACGCAATACCGCCCTGCGGCACGTCGGAAGGATCCTCAATCAATGCTGCCGGCACTTCCGGTTCATGGTCCTTTGTGGTCAGCTTCCAATTATCCAGGTAGTAGGTATTGCTGGTTTCCTTGTATATGCCAAACCCGATCTTATCTGCTTTCACTGCCTTATAGGCCGGTTCCTGTGATAAAACCTGTGCCCCGTTCACATACAGATCATATACACCGGACTGACCGTCATATACCATCTTAATGGTATACCACTTCATGGGTTCAAATGTCACACCGAGATCTGTGGCCGCCCCTCCGGCGGGCTGATATTTAAACGTTCCTCCTGCCGAAGAACTTCCATTCATCTGAAGTTTGATGATTTCACTGCTTTCTCCAAAGAAGGTGGGCAGGTACATGGCCCCCGATGTGTCGTTCGCCGCCGCCACACTGTAAGACAGGTAAAGCTTCTGCTCATATGCCTGTCCCAGAGCCCGCCGCAGGGTCATACTGGCCTCATTGCCTTCCTGGGATACGGTCAGCACATCATTGTCTCCATTGTGTTCCACCGCTATCACGGCATTTCCCTGATTGGCAGCAGACCATGCGGCATCCAATCCCGTATCGCCGGTAAAGTCCTCCTCATAAAGGATACCTTCCCCATCCGGATCTTCCGCCGCGGTTTCACTGCTGTCAGCACTTTCGCTCTCCGCTGGAGTTTCCGAAGGCTGCATGCTTTCGCTTTCCGACGGAATTTCTGAAGGCTGTATGCTTTCGCTTTCCGATGGAATCTCCGTCTCTGACGATTCGCTGGCGGCCGGAGGTTCGGTCTCATCCGGCACCTCGGAATATTCCAAATCCGGCAGTTCCTTCATCTTCGGACGCTCGGTTCCGCTGGTCAGCATAATATCATCCACAAACCAGGAGCCGTCATTTTTTCGGTAGCTGGACATGGCGATCCGATCCACCCGCAGGGCTTCTCCGTCTTCTCCTGTTTTTACTGCCTGGCCCTCAAAAATTTTTTCATCATTCACATACAAATCCATGGTATGCTCCTCGGCATGATAGACTTGCTGAATCTGATACCACTGCATGGCCTCGTACTTTGGCGCCTCCACATAAACCAAGGAACCGCCGTCAGGCTTGTAGGAAATATTGCCGGAATAATTAAAGGCAATTTCCATTAGCCTGGAAGAGCCGCTGTAAAGAGTGGGCAGATAAAAAGCCCCCTTGGTCAAGTCTTCTGCCGCTGCCTGAAAGGACAGTACCAAATCCCCCGACTGAGGATCCATCTCATGGAGTATTTCCAGATTTTTCGTTCCGGTAGCGTCGGCGATCTGCCTTACAGAGAGTACCTGGTTTTCATTTCTGTCCTGAATCTCCACCGATGTCAGATCGGTCTGATTGTTGATCTTCCAGCGCTCCCATGTATCCGGACTTTCAAAATCTTCAGAAAAAATCGGACCGGATGCCTCTTCCGCTTTTGCGTATACCGAAAGACTGCCCCCTACACCGGAAGCTGCCAGCAGGACAGCCATAGTCGCTGTCAGCCATCGTTTTCTTTTCATAGTATCCTCCTCTCTTTCTTCGTTCCTATTCTGGATCCTGCCGCTAAAGGGATACACGTTCAGAATCTCACCTTTAGTATAGCCAAGATCCAGAATAGGCTTCCAGTCACGTTTTATGACATCCGGTATCTATTTGTGCTGACTTGCTGACGGGCAAAATCCGATTTTACGGACAGCCGAATGTCCGCACTCAAAACAAAGAAGCCGCAGCAAGGCAGCCTGGAAGCGCAGCCATACCAGCTGCGCTCCCAAATGCTGCGAAATACTGCGGCATCTGTTTTAAATATTCAATTTTAACCCGTATGATTTATGATTTCTTTTTTCTTCCAATCACCAGGACACCTCCGCCAATGATGACTGCTACTACCATAACCGCAGCTAAAATCCAAATCGGTGCTGCACTGTCACCGGTTCCGGGAGAATGGATATCTCCCTGATTTCCGCTGCCTGCAGTCGTTCCATTGGTTCCCTGATCCCCAGTGCCATCGGAAGGATTCTGACCATCCGGCGCGGTCGTATCACTTGGATTCGTCGGATCGCTTGGATTCGTCGGGTCGCTCGGATTCGTCGGGTCACTTGGACTGGTCGGGTCGCTTGGACTGGTCGGATCGCTTGGATTCGTCGGGTCGCTTGGATTCGTCGGGTCGCTTGGATTCGTCGGGTCACTTGGATTCGTCGGATCGCTTGGACCGGTCGGATCGCTTGGATTCGTTGGATCGCTTGGATTCGTCGGGTCGCTTGGATTCGTCGGATCACTTGGACCGGTCGGGTCACTTGGTTCGGTGCTTCCGGATCCCTTGATGATGTTCAGAGTCGGCACTGGTACATTCATCAAATCCTCATCAAATCCGATATAAAAACTGGTTGTCGGCGGCTGATTGTAGCCAGTTGCCTGACTGGAAACCTGAACACGGTACTGAATATCATGCATCAGCGTATAGAGGCGATAATCCGCCAGATCCACAGTCGTATAGATGCGGATATTGCCGTCCGCAGTTCTCCATGCCACTTCCTCTCTCCAATCGCCGAAGATATCCGCCTGGAAACATGGATTTCCCTTGGTTCCATTGACGGTAAAGGCATCTGTCACTTCCAGAAGTTTTACTTCCTGCTCATTTTCCCAATCCCACTTGGAAATATAAGAAGATAATGCTTCAAAACCATTGTCATTGTTGAAGGTATGATCCAGGATCTCTCTTCCCAAATCACCGTCCCACCAAATCGTATGGTTGGCCACCGGCATGGCATTGGAAATGATTTCTCCATCCTGAGATACTACCATATAGTGAAATTCCTGATCGTCTTTGTTATTGGCCCAGGATTCTGCTCCTTCGTATCTTGGGTCAATATCCGCCGTCGCACCGCGTCCGATATCAGCCACGGTTGGGAAGGAGAAGATATAACTGCCGTCTGCGCCATTGTGCATCTCGATTCCGGCATCCAATGGCTTATTCTCATGCACCATGAAAATTTCCAGACCTGGATTTCTCAGGTTAAAATCACTGATACGCTCTGCATCGCCATGGCCGCCGTGCGTATCGCCGTGCTGGCTTAAGGAGTACAGCAGCTGACCATCCTGATCGACGGTGGCTGAACCAAATACCACTTCCTGGCATCCGTCATTATCCACATCCGCCGCCGTCATCGTGTGAGCGCCCTGATTGTACAGATATGCGCTGTCGTTTCCGTCATTGGAGTCGATCTTCCAACGCTGCACCAGCTTATCGTCTACAACATCATAAGCGCATATCACCGCTCTGGTATAATATCCTCTGGAAACAACCACACTGGGATGCGTTCCGTCCAGATAGGCCACACAGGCCAGGAAACGGTCCACACGGTTTCCATAGGCATCTCCCCAGGAGGAAACATCGCCCCTTGGCGGATCATAGTTGACCGTATCCAAAGCAGCTCCGGTCTCTCCGTCAAACAGGGTCAGATATTCCGGTCCGTCCAAAATATATCCGGTATCATTTCGATAATCCACCACGTCTTCCGATCCATCCACCGGCAGTCCTTTGCCGTCCACAGATCCGTCGGCCGTCTTGCAGATCATTTCTGCCTTTCCATCGCCGTCAAAATCGTATACCTGGAACTGGGTATAATGGGCACCGGCACGGATATTGATTCCAAGATCCACTCTCCAAAGCAGGGTTCCATCCAGCTTGTAGCAGTCGATGTATACAGGAGACGTATAGCCTTTTTCGGAATTGTCATGGGATACGCCATCCCACTTGACAAACAATTCATACTCACCGTCACCGTCGGCGTCTGCCACGATGGTATCATTGGGTGTATACACATAGTCCTGTGTCAGTTTGTCATCATGATATGGTTCTGGTCTCTGAAGCTTCACTTCCAGATACTGGTCTGCCCACACATAAACCGGATCACAGGCTGCCTGTGCGGTTCCGCCAATCACAGCCTTGACGGTGTAAACAGAATCGATGCTTCCGCCAGCATCCAGATAATTGGAGTTTTCTCCGGCTCCGATGGTAGCAATCCGGCTTCCATCCCGGTACAGCTCATACGATGCATTCTGCGCATATTCATCTCCGGTGATTCTCCAGCTGGTAAATACACCTGCGGCTGTCTGCACTGCCACCAGACCTCTGTCCAGATATTCGGCCTGTGCCAGAATCGTCTTTTTCACGCCTGCCTCCACAGCCTGGGAAGGTTCGGATTCGCCGCCCGCATTCACTGCCACGACTTTGAAATACCGCTTCATATGAGTGGATTTTTCATATGTAAATGTGGTATCCTTTGCCCTACCCGCCAGGGCATAGCCTTCGGTACCCGAAAGGTCACTGCGTTCCCTGTCGGACCAGTAAATCTGATATTCCGCTGCGCCATCTACCGGATCCCACTGAAGTGTCGTGGACTCCTCGGTCTGTCCGCTCACAATCACATTGACCGGAGCCGCGGGAACTGCCATGGAAGCATCTTTGATGGCCACAGATACGGAATTGCTGGATTCTGACTCAATTCCCTTGGTGCTGACCGCTTTTACAAAATAGGTATACTCACCCAGAAGCTCCACTGAGGCATCCTGGTAACTGCAATCCACTGCCTCTCCCACTTTACTGGTCACATTGGCGGCTGCATCGGTGCGGTAAATATTATATTTTTCCGCGCCGTCGGCGGCATTCCACTTCAGATCCACGGTCAAGTCACTGACATTCACAGAAGCTTCCAGCTGAGTGGGTGCCGATACGGTACTGATTACGATTCCGTTCACTCTGGCGTCTCCGGAAAAATCAATGTTCATCTGGCCATCCTTGACTTCCACTCCTGTCATGGAAAGCACACCGTATTGGTCTTTTCCGGGATTGATGCTTCCGTCGTAGGTATCTTCAATCAGGACTTTGGTGGTATTGGAGTTCACCGATCCGACGATAAACTGCACTGCATACACGCCATTTTCCAAATCTACCGCAAACTGGCTGTCTTTTAAGATTGCAAAATCTGTATAAACCTCCTCCGGGAAGGAATATTCTTCGTTGTTTCCAACGGCCTCGGAACGCCCTTCAATCACGGCATCGGCAATGATTCCATATCCCTTTTCTTCGGTGTAATAATAATCGGATTCACTGGATCCGCCCTTTTTATTTACGGTGACAGCCGTCCAGCCCTCCGCGTTTTTGCTTCCGGTAATATTGAAATCAAAACTCATCTCCACCGGCGTCACATCGGTGATCACAATACCATTGACCCTGGCATCCCCGCCAAAGCTCATGTTCATCTGACCATCTTTGACTTCCACTCCCGGTATCACCAGCACACCATACTGGGATTTTCCCGGATTGATGGAGTCCGAATAGGTATCTTCCACGGTTACCTTCGTCGTGTTCGAATTCGTGGATCCGACGATCACTTCCACATCATACGTTCCGTTGGGAAGATCCACCACAAATTCGCTGTCCTTTAAAATCGCAAAGTCTGTGTACACCTCCGATGGATAGGAGTATGCTTCATTGTTTCCCACAGACTCGGTACGGCCTTGAACAGCCTGGTTGGTAATCAGCCCATATCCCTTTTCGGCTGTGTAGAGATAATCCTCATTTCCATTTCCCTGCTTGTCCTTTACCGTGATGCCCGTCCAGCCTTCCGCTGTAGAGGAACCTGTGATATTAAAATCAAATTTCCATTCCTTTTTGCTCTGCTTCTCTGCCTCAGACTCTTTCTCCGGCTTCTCCTGTACCGTCGAAGCAGCCGTCTCTTCTGCGGCATTCACAGAGGTCCCCTGCGTTTCCTCTTCAGAATTCGATGTGTTGGTATCGGCCGGTGTCTCCGCTTCCGCTGATTCCGGAGCAGTCGTTCCCTCCAATCCCTGTTCCCCGGTCTCTGCTGCCTCTGATGTCTCCGGTGCCTTTGTCTCTTCCGCTGTCGTTTCCTGCGCTGCTGTTTCGGCTTCCGAAGTCCATTCCGCCGATTGGGTTTCCGCTTCCGTGGTTTCCGCCGCGTATTCGGAAGAAGCTGCAGTTTTCTCTGCTGCCATAACCGGACTGCCGATCTGTAAAACTGTGGATGCCACCAGCGCTGCGCTCAGCAGCGCTGCAGTCCGCTTACTCCGTCTTTTTCTCATTCTGTTCTCCTCTCCCAGCTTCTAGTCTGTGTTTCATTCGTCGTCCCCATCCCCGCAAGCTTATCCAGCCCGGCCGGGTCTGCTCCTACGTTCCCACTCCCCTATTGGTTTCTCTGATTTTACTGCCACATTATGGAAAATATGCAAAAATCAGGAAACATTCCCCTATTATATAGGCTTTATGCTATTTTGTCTACTTTTTTCGGGGCTATTTGTACCTTTTTTCAATCATTTAATGGGAATTTTTTCTGAACAGCTGGATAAATATGAATTTTCTTACAATACTCGACATGTTTCGGGATGTCGGCCTGCGCACTTCACACACAGGCCTTGCTTGTTCGAATATTCAACAAAGAATTGGATATGGAATGAGATGTTCTGACCGCGGCATCCGTTATGTTTCGTTTCTGCTGCCGCCAAACTCAGCCGGATATTGACGCAGAACCGCCTCCAAAAGCGCTTCGCAGCCGCGGCGCACGTCCTCGTATGTGACATCAAAATTCCCTGTATACCAGGGATCTGCTATCTCATCCGCCTGACCGGCAAATTCCAGGAGAAGATGCACTTTCCCCTCCGGATCCTTCTTCAAGATTCTCATTATATTCCGTATGTTCCAGTGGTCCATACCGATCAGAAGATCATACCGGTCATAATCGGACTTCTTCATCTGAACAGCATATTTTCCCTTGGTGGAAATCCCGTACTCGGCCAGTTTCTTCACCGTTCCCCGGTGAACCGGATTTCCGATTTCCTCCGTACTGGTTGCCGCCGAGGCAATCACAAAATGGTCAGCCAGGCCGCGGCGGCTGACCAGATCCTTCATGACGAATTCGGCCATGGGGGAACGGCAGATGTTGCCGTGACACACGAAAAGCACTCGTATCATATTTTAAAGTCCTCCTAATTTGCGTTAGTTTGCCCTGTTTTGCCGCAATTTGCCAAGTATGTAGTTGCCGCCGAGATTGTTAAAACAATCACAGAATAAGCAAAACGGGGCAAAATGTGGCATACCCGGGCCGTCAAAAGTAGTAAAAACGTAGTAAGAATGGGGGTGTTACTACTTTCCTATTTTAGCATAAATTCAATGGTCCGTAATGTAAAAATCAATATTCAAAATACTATCTCAAATCAACCTATCCTCAAAACAGCTTTTTTACTATATTTTTAATACTTTCTTCATCCATTCCTGCATTTTTCAATATCATTATATAAATCAATGCTCTGGCCACTTCAAAAAGCACACAATGAATCTTTTCTATCTCTGGTGGATTTCCATGGGCAATCCCATTCCTAAAATCTGCAAATATTTTCCCTGCCTCATTTGCACTTGGAAATGCCACGCCGTTAGCGGAACTCATTCTATCCATAACAGGTTTTATCAAATCCATATGCATATTTAACGCATTCTTATACTTTTCTCCTAATCTATAATCTATTTTTGATAATGCATCAACTATTTTTACATAATAGCTTTGGTATGATTTAACTTTCGTTTTTGACATACTATCAAAAAAAATTTTCAATCTTGAATTTATATCACCATAAAAGCATTTTTCAAATTCATCACGCGATATTCTATTCTCCGCTGCTAATGCAAACAACATATCCATCTTCTCTGCGGATTCTTGAAACACTCCTTGTACATATGCAAATTTTTCATTTTCATCCTTTTTACTTGGATATAGTCGTGTATACTCACTTTCCAAACTTAATGCACATGATAAAAATTTTTCATAGGTAAGCTGTGAGCTCTCTTTCCCGTTTTTTGAGATCTCCTAAAACTAAAAAAAGAAAAGAAGTCATATACCTGTAAATATATTGCTGGTATATTTTTATTATGCCAAATACAATAATCTATTGATAATTTCATTTCTCTATTTTTAATTTTAAGATTTGTCTCTGTATTAAGATCCTTCCGTGTCAGTCCACAAAATTCCGAGATGCGCCTCCCTGGTCACGCTGTCGTTGACTACCATCGTGGCAAGTTCAAAGCCAAATGGGTTTTTGCAGAGGACATCATCATCCACCGCCATCTGAAAAACAGGCCGTAGCTTACCCCGGACTGCCTTGATCGTGCTGTACCTTCTGCCGTCATGTTCTTTCCAGTTGGTTGGATAAGGAATCTAGGTTATAGCCGATAGCCATTTCTATGCTTCTTCTATGTCTCATTGCAAATGCCCTTATCTTTTTCTTTCTCGCTTCATTTCACAGAAAGTGTGAATTCCCCATTTATTTCCTATTTTTGTTCACTTGCTACCACGTTCGTTCCTTGGCCGCTCCGCCGTAAAAATTTTGACCGTCCCTGCCTGTATTTTTTGAAAATAGGTTGAATTTATCCTATTTTTGGATATAATAAAAGTAAACAGCAAAGGAGGTCTCGTTATGAATATCAACACAAAAAACCTGGTTTCTATCACCGATGCCAATCAAAATTTCTCTAAAGTGGCCCGCCTCGTAGATGAGAACGGTTCTGTTATCATATTAAAAAACAACGTTCCCCGATATCTGGTCATGGAATTCAGTGCCGCTGAACAAGAACAGCTTGCCATCGATGAAGATGTCATGGCCGTTTCCAAACGTCTCATCGAGAAAAACCGGCAGGCTTACGAGGTACTTGCCAAATGATCCGATTATCCAAACCGCAGATACTTTTGCTGCATGAACAACTCATTGCAGAAACCGGAGGCTCACCCTGCCTGCGCGATGAAGGAATGTTGGACTCTGCGCTGAATGCCCCCTTCCAGACCTTTGCTGAAGAAGATGTCTACCCATCACTCCAGCAGAAGGCAGCCCGTCTTTGCTTTGGTCTGGTAAAAAATCATCCCTTTGTGGACGGAAACAAACGTATCGGCGCACACGTCATGCTGGTGTTCCTCGCTTTACAGTAACGTCTATAAAACTCGTCACATCAAGTTTTTTTCAATAATGGTGCAGTAAGCGCCTTTCAGATTTGTAAGGCCATTGAAAACGGTCAAATAATCTGTAGCAGAATTTTCATCGAAATATATTATTTTTCATATGCGATCTCATTAAAAATATTTGATCCTAAAATAATCCAAATACGCTCTATATCGCTCCTGTACGGTCAGGCTGCTATCTGTCAGATAGCCCTTTTCATTGTCCCAATCCTTCAATTCTTTATAGTAGAACATTTTCAGGTTATCCTAAATAATGAATGGAACGATATTATATTTCAGGCCTTCCTTCTAGCTTACAAATACATTTTCATATTTATGATTTACAATTTCAATATCATTCATCTCTATGAATGAATACATACTCTTATCAATATACAGAGTATCACCTTGAATCTCACAATCCATAACCAGGAACTTTCCCTCATAGGTTGTAATCACAGCTTTATTACCATCAATCACTTCATAAGTTCGTTTGCCACTGATGTCATTATCCATACATACAAAAACACCGAAAGCTGTATAGCTCAAATAGATTCCAATCATCGTGGAATATACTATTTTTTCTAATCGTTTCAAAGGTCTCTCTTTTATAGATGGCTCTCTTAAAATAAAAAAACACCCAAATATACCATCCCTGTGAATACCTGTATGATATGAACATAATAATAGCCTGCGCTACTGTTGGCAATATCGCCGCTCCTGTCCCAAGAACATTCCATATATTTTGTTTAAGAAATTCCATTGTTTCATTCTGCGAAACCTCACCCCCTTGGTTAACCTGCTTCGCCTGAATACGGGATGCACTTATTTTCTGCCCCATGATGTTTTTCTTCTTTCTCCTTTTCATACACACTTCTCCTCAAATCATACGTTTGTAATCCAGCATATCCTTTCAACTAATGTATAATTATTAGGTAATTGCGAAACTCTCAAAGCCGCGTAAACTCTCATCTCTCGATTCCCTCTATTCCAATCGCTCCTCACCAATTCTTCTATTTCTGGAAAACATTCACAGGCCGGAGAGAGCGAACCTTTTTCCTG
>DVJD01000024.1 GCA_018710785.1 Candidatus Fimimorpha excrementavium | reverse complement strand
TTTGGTCTTTCTCATAAATGATTCCTCCCATCTTTTCGTATTTGAAACATTTATTATTTCCTTCCGTTATTGATATTCTTATTATATTCATTTTACCCATATCTTTCTGTACTTTTATTGACCTGTTTTATCAAAAAATTAACTATTTTCGAATTTTTTTCAACGGTTTTTTGTATATTTTATAACTTTGCTGTTTCAAATACGAAAATGAGAGGAAGCCAAAACCATGTATCCGGCGCGGCTGCTAAAGCAGATGCCGAAGTGTTTCAAGATCTTCGAAGAATTGCTGTTCCTCATCATCCTTTACAAACTCCAGCATATACGGAATATCCCTTCCCTTCAGTATGGCCGCATACTCCTGCCACATGGATTCCCCTTCTTTCAGCGGCCTGCGGATATTTCCTTTTTCCCAGAAAAATGTGTGGACATTGCAGATCCAATCCCTTAAGCGGCGCAGCTCCTCCAGCTTCTCCTCCTGGGATATGTCCGGGTTCGGCTGCCAGTAGAGAAATAAATTCGGCGCTTTTGTCTCCTCCGCCAGGCGAAGGGCGCTTTTCCAGTCTTCCGTCAGGGTATTGCTGTGATATTCCAGAGCAATGCGCATCCCGCTCTGTTCTGCCATCCGGCAGATCTGTCTCAGTTCTTTTTCCGCATTCCTGAAATCTTCCTCTCCGGCCATTCGGCTGCTTTTGGTCCCCGCCCAGACACGGATATAAGAACATCGCAGACATTCCGCCGTCCGAAGCACGGGGGCAAATGCCTCTTCCCAGTTTTCCTGCTCTCCCAGGCGGTAATAGGAGCCGTAGGAAAATACCTCCATACCGCCCGCTCTGGTCATCTCCCCCACCCGTTTTGCCGTCTCATAATCCCCTGTCGGCACATGGATATCTCCTCCCCACTCTATGACATCCACGCCATTTTCTCTGCACAGCGAAAGAACTTCCTCCGCGCTCCTATTCCGAAACGTCACCGATACCAAGCCAATCTTCATATTCTTTTCCATTCCTTTCTGCCTTTCTCCCAGATTCTTTCCAAGGCCCTGAAGCCCAGGCGATTCTCCGGCCGCTAGGCCATGGTGTCCAGCATCTCTTCCTTCACTTCCCATGCAGGCGTCCCATCCGAAAATGCTTCATACGCTTCCATCATATACTGTCCCATCCGGCGCACCTCGGCCGTCATGGAACCGGCCCGGTGGGGCGTAAGAAAAATATTGGGAATCTCCCAGACATCATCCTCTGCGTCCACGGGTTCCGGATCCGTCACATCCAGAAGCGCTGTTCGGCCCGGCTCCTCCCGCATGGCCTGCTTCAAGGCCTCCATATCCACCTGGGCGCCCCGCCCCGTATTGATAAAGGTGGCATTGGGCTTCATCCTGGAAAACAGGCGGCCATTCAGGCATCCCACGGTTTCCGGCTTGTTGGCCAGGTGATTGGAGATGGTCTGGCAGGTTTCAAATATTTCGTCCAGCTCCGCCTTATGCACCCCCATCCGTTTGGCATCTGCTTCTGTGAGATGGCGGGAATAGACATAGAGTTCCAGCTGGCAGGCCTTCAGCAGCCGTATCACATGGGTACTGATCATCCCCAGGCCGATGATCCCCACCCGGGTGCCGTAATTGCCCGGAAAGGATTCCGCATAGTCCACCGCCTCCCGGACTCCTTTCCGGTAGCGTCCCGCCATCTGGAAATATCCCTTATTGGCCAGGATGATCTGGGCGGCAGTGAATTCCGCCACAGGAACGGCATTGGCCGCCCACGCACTGAATATACGGACATTACAGTGAAAAAACGGCCGGGCAAACGCCGCCACACTTCCCGCCGCATAGAATACGGCCTTCAGATTCGGAAAATACCGTCGGATCTCCTCCTCGGAAAACTGCGGCATGCCCCAGGTGGAGAATATAAATTCCACATCCTGATACTCCATGGGATTTTGGTAAAACTCTTCCGTGGAAACCACCCGGCTGGTTCCCATCTGCGATTCGGTAAAGCACCGTTCCAATGCTTCTTTCTTTGCTGCGATAAATAAACGTTTCATGGTCAGACCTCTCTTTCTGTTTCATCCATCCCCTGCCGCGTCCGGTATTCGGCCCACACGGCCTCAAACCAGTCGTCCCGGACAGGAATCGGCGCCACCGGCTCCAAGACGCTGACGAACCTGCCATCCTGCCGAACGGTCACGATTTTCCGATTCACGCGTTCCTTCTTCCCCGCCTCAGACTCCTGCTCCTTCCCTCTGCCCCGCAGTTCTTCGTTTTCCCGGTCATCCTCCACCCAGGCACCTCCCCGGCTGTGAAATACATCGGCCGACAAAAGCATCGCCGACAGCAGGGCGCACTGGGTCAGCAGCATATCATACGTCTTCAGCAAAAGGGGAAGCTTTCTTTCATCGGCCAGATAGACCCGATCAAAGAAATGGGCGGCCTCCGCTTCCCATTCCTTCTGATACCGTTCCATCCGGCGGCGGCTTCTCATATGGGCCGCCGCGGAAGACATCTGTTCCTGATGCCGTCTGCGAAAGGCTCCCACTTCCTCCCTTCCGCCTCCCTTTTCCGACATGGCCCGGCCCACCTCCCGGATCCACGCATCCGCCTCACGGATCCAGTGTGCTTTTTCCTTCTCATCCAGGTTCCATCCGTCCATATTCTCCTGTCTCTCCAGGGATACAATATGCTGGGCCGCCCGCATGGAGCCCACCTGCGCGGAATTCAGAGCCGTTCCTCCCGGCCGGTAAGGTCCGAATGTCCCGGCCGCCTCCCCGGCCACGTACAGTCCCCGGATGGAAGACTGCCAGTCGGCGTCCACTTCGATGCCTCCGTTGTGATGCTGGGCGCAGACCATGACCTCCAGGGGTTCCCGATGCAGGTCAATCCCGTGATCCCGGTACAACTTGACAGCCATGGGATTCATCCTCTCCAGCCGTTCAATGGGCGTCCCAAACAATGCCCCGGAACGCTCCAGATACGTATGGGCCTCCGGGCAAAGCCCGGAGAAATCGCCCAGATTGCCGGGATTCCTTCGAAAATCCATATAAACGGTCCGCCCCTTTTGTATGGTCTCCTCATAAACCAGGCGGTCGATGCGGGAGGAGCCTTCCGCCTTTTTCACATCAAAGGGCCACTGATATCCCTTTAAAAAGACAAGGCTCGGCATTTGATCGGCATCCTCTTGCTCCAATAAAAACTCCCGTTCCACCCCGTCCCTGTCCACGGAAATGTAGCGCGGAATCACCTGCTGATACGTGCCCGATACATTCCAGCGAAAGGCCACCGAAGCCAGCCCGTACTGCCATTCCTGCAGATTTCTTCCCCTGGCGCCTTCCCTCAAGAGGACACCGCTCATGCCCGTCTGGCTCTCCGGGTAAACGCGGTACCGGTAACAGCCGCTGGGACCTCCGCTGCACCAGACGACATGGCGGACGAAAATCAAATGAAACCGGGGTTTTTGATCCTTCCCTTCTTCCAGGCAAAGCAGCGCCCGGACGGCCCCGTCCCGTACGAACAGTTTCACCGCCATGCAGGAATCCCAGATGGGAATCTGTTTTCTCTTTACTTCCCTCTCCAGCGCTTCCGTCATATAGCGGGAAGTCAGCGGCCCTGCGGAAGTGGCCCGCTTCGTGGCATCGTGGTCGGTCTGATATCCCACAAACTCCCCCCAGGCATTGGTCGGAAAGGGCACTCCCAGATTGACCAGCTTCATAAAACTCTGCACGGAACCGGCAGCCTCCGCCAATGCGATGTCTCCTTCCACGCCTCCCCCGTCATAGAGTGTCCTGGCCATATCATAGACCGAATCGGGGTGGGAACCGCACAGGGACAATTTGTAGTACGTCTGTTTGTCGCTCCCCGTATTGCGGGAAGTCCCGCTGAGAAGCCCCTCCGTCACGATCACCAGATCCTGTTTTCCCAGCTGCCGCAGCCAGTCCGCCGCATTCAGCGCTGCACACCCGCTCCCCACCACCACGGTATCGATTTGATGTATCTCCATTTCTCCCATCCTTTCAGAGCTGTTTGATATGAAATCCTCCGTCCACGTCGATCACATCTCCTGTCGTATACAAAAACCTGTCACTGCACAGGGCGCTGACTGCATCCGCCACATCCTCCGGTTCTCCCCATCGGGCGATGGGAAACCGCCCTTCTTGTATGAGCCGGTCGTATTTTTCTCCCACACCCTTCGTCATATCCGTCCGGATGACGCCCGGCCGCACTTCGTGGACCAGGATCTGCTCCGGCGCCAGCCTGGCTGCATACAATTGGGTCAGCATGGAGATGCCCGCCTTGGAGACGCAGTATTCCCCCCGGTTGACCGATACCACTTCTGCGGAACAGGACGAGATATTGACGATGGTCCCCCTCTTTTTTCCCTCCAGCGGCTGTCTCATCATCTGCTTTGCCGCCGCCTGGGTCAAAAACATAGTTCCCTTTAGATTGATCCGAAGCACACGGTCAAAACTCTCCTCGCCCATTTCCAAAAGATCCGCCCGGACATTCGGCGCCACACCGGCATTGTTGACCAGCACATGGATGCCTCCAAACGTCTGAACCGTCTCCTCCACGATCCGCCCATGGGTTTGGCAGTCCCCCACATCCGCCTGAATGTAATGGCTGACAATGCCAAGGGAATCCAGTTCCCTCAAATGATCCTCATAGGCTTCCCTCCTGCTGCTTCCCACGATCACCACCTGATATCCGTCTTTTCCCAGTGCCCTGGAAACCGCAAATCCGATGCCTCTTCCTCCCCCTGTCACAATCGCTGTCTTCTTCATCCGTTTTCCCTCTCTTCTGCCTCTTTCCTGGCCTCCTGATACCATTTGGCATAGACCGCGCTGTCCCTGATCACGCATCCGGTCCGCCCATGGTCCCGCATGATCTGCGTACATTTGCTGCATGTCACGCAGCATTTTCCCGGATCCATGCTTCCCTTTTCCAGCACGTCCTTTGGCGCATCGGGGTAGGCAAAACTGGACCGTCCCAGGCCCACAAAGCTGCAGGAATGATTCTGTACATTGGCCGCCCCCGCATAGGGTATAAACTGGCGCAGCCATGTGTATCCATTTCCCACCACCGGCACATCCCCGGCCTCCTTTTGTATCATCCTGGTAAAGGAAAACAGCCGCTCTATGCTCTGAAGCGGATGCTCCTCCGGAACCGGAATCCCCATGCTGGAGGTGTCAAAGGGACGGGTCACCTGGGGATAAATATAGTAGGGATTTCCCGCTGAATTGGAAAGGAGGCCCACGCCCGCCTCACACATCTGTCTAACCAGACGAAGGGGCTCCGTCTCGTCAAAGGTCCACATATCCTCTTTGGAACATCCGAATCCGTAGGGATAGGGATGGGCATCAAACACATTGAACCGGCATGCCACGATAAAATCCTCTCCCATCACCTCTTTCACCGCGCGGATGGTCTGAAGGAGGAACCGGCTCCGATTTTCAAAGCTGCCGCCGTATTTTCCCTTCCTTGTATGGCTCGCCAAAAGTTCGCTGATCAGATAGCGGTGGCAGGCTTTGATATCCACGCCGTCAAATCCGGCCTTTTTCGCCAGCTGCGCCGATTCCACATAGCGCTGTGTCAGCCGGTCCAGATATTCATCCGTCACCACAGGCGTATCTTCCTTCACCCCCGAGCGTCCGTCCAGAATGGGATCATGCTGGGGAATCAGCGGCCGCGGCGTATGCCCCACCGGGCGGCTGTACCGCCCGGAATGGGTCAGCTGCAAAATCTGCACCGGCTGGGAATGATTCTGACCGGCTGTCTCCTTTACTTCTTCCATCAGCCGCTGAAACTGGGACAGATTGTCTCTGGTCAGCATCATCTGAAGCTCATTGGCCCGTCCTTCTTCCACCACCGCATTGGCTTCCCACCACAAAAGGCCGGAACCGCCCTTTGCAAACCGCAGATACCGCCGCCTCACCAGCTCACTGGGACTGCCGTCCCGGTTGGAATCACAGCCCTCCATGGGCAGCACCGCAAACACATTGGGCGCCGTAAGATGCCCCACCCGCACCGGCTGGCGCAAAACAGACAGATCGTTCGCCAAAGGAATGGAGACGCCCAATTCCTCTATCTTTTCTCTCAACTCTTCCAGGGTTTTAAAATGAAATCGTTCATGATTTGCCATGATTGGTCCTCCCTTTTTCTGTTTCCTTCCGAAAATATGTATTATTTTTCTATTTTTCTGCTTCTTTTATCGTATAATCCTTCCAAACCAATGTCAAGAAGAACAGTCATATTTTACAAAAATACATTTTTTTAGTCCCGTCAATATATTTACATTTTCAAGGATCCGATGTAAAATACAGTTATAAGAATTAGACCTTTCTTATGGATGAATCGGACGCCCGAGAGAGGTGGGGACACTTTGCTGAACCGCTCCTCTCTCAGGCCGGTCATACACAAGCCCGATGAAAGATGGCTGGCTTCCCCTGCTTATGGTTTTGGTTGATTGACACCGAATTTCTTAATGGAAGGGAGATGAACAATATGAAAAAAAGACGTCTTTTACCCATGATTCTGGCATCTGTCCTAACCCTCAGTCTGGCATCCTGCGGCAGCATACCCACCAGCGACACCGTCGATCCGGATACCTTTGTCACCGAACAGATCACCAGCACCGATACTTCTTATGAATGGAACGAAATTCCCTGGTACACAACCAAAAAAGAGGTGGCAAAAAAGATGAAGGAGCACACCCTGTATCTGGACGAGGGCGACATGCTCCACTATACACAGAATAAAACATTGACAGACGGCACTCCCGTCAAAACCAAACTATCCTTCGGATTTACCGACGCCACCGACGACGGCGAACTGGCCGGAATACGCTGGGTGTTTCTGCTGGAAGACAGTGAAAAGGCGAACCAATTGTTCCAGTCTCTCCGCCAGCAGATGGAGCCATGGATGGAAACCGACAATTATCATGGCATGCCAGATGAGACAATGACGGTTATGAATAAAGAATCTGGCTCCTATCTAGATCTGCGTGTGATGTCCAGCGACACCACTACAGAGCCTATGTGGTGGTCGGAATATCCCGAAGAGCTGTGGGATCCCTTCTCCGAAGTCGCCCTGTTCATCTGGTTCCCGGAAGATCGTCTGGAACTCATGCAGAATCACGCGAATTCCAATTAACCGGAGGAATTCCCCTGTCAGGCAGTGCAGTCCGCTGCACTGCCTGTATGATTTCGCGAAACATCCCATAGGCCCATGGGATGGCCCATCGATCGGATAGGGAAACAAAATCTTCCCCTATCCGCCGCGATATTACGGCCAGCTCACAGCATTGCTGTTCGCTGTCCGTTGCCCGGCAAATGTCTGCCCGTGCAAGCACGGCAGCCGCTTTCCGGGCTTATCGCACAAAAGGAGAGCCTGCAGAATGAATCCGACTCTGCAGGATCTCCTTTTTCTCTTTCTTATTCCATTTAGATATTGAAACAATTGTATTATCGTCCGATCTCACTGCATAACCCGCCCCTTTCCCGTCCATACTATCGGATATCCCCTCCAATCCCCCCCAAACCAAAAAGGAGCGTGAATCCAACCATTATGTATGAACTGAGACAGAATTTTATCAAATGCGGCCTGGTCGGCTGGTGCATGGAGGTTCTGTTCACCGGCCTTCACTCCATCGCCCGCCATGATCCCAAAATGATGGGGCAGACCTCCATTCTGATGTTTCCCATCTATGGGGCGGCGGCCTTTTTCGGCCCCATCAGCCGCCTTTTGAAAAAACGCCGTATCTGGGCGCGGGGTACGGTCTATACCTGCTGCATTTTTGCGGCGGAATACGTAAGCGGCTCCCTGTTAAAAAAGCGAAAGATGTGCCCCTGGGACTACAGCGATGCCAGATTTAACATCAACGGGCTGATCCGTCTGGATTATGCGCCCCTCTGGTTTACGGCCGGACTGATTTTTGAAAAACTGGTCGCTCCGGATGACCGGTCAGGCGGCCATTCGTGATTTTGTCAAAACTCCTTTTTCTTTACAATCGCCATGCTGACTGCCATGGAACACACCAGGATTCCAAAGGACAGAACCAGGAGCAGTACGCCTGCCATGCCGACGCCCATGGCGGACAGCCCATCCCAGACAGCTGTCACGCTGATCCGGAAAAAGGCCGCCGATTTGGATGCCAGCATTCCCAGAACCGCTGCGACGCCGAATACGCCCAGGATGGCCACTCTCCCCTTTTCACTTCCGAATTTTAACTGAAGCGGCAGCATCAGCGCCAGAAATCCCCAGTTCAGAGCCAGCACGGCCAGCACGGTAAAACCGATTTCCGAAAGACGGCCGACCAAAGAAAGCTCTCCCTTGACCAGCCGCACAGCAGACAGCAGACAAACGGCCGTCAGCAGGGAACCGATTCCCAGAAGCAAGCCGAACCCGTATTTTTCCAGCACATACTGCTTTCGTGTAATGGGCAGAGAAAATAAAAACGCATTTCCGTTGTCAAATTCATCGTAGCTGATGGAGCTTAGTGTAAACAGTGTCCCTATAAACGCGGTAAACCCCATGGGAAAGGAAAGGTCATCGGATCCCGCCGCCAGAAAGGCTATCACAACCAAAATCACCAAAAAGAAATTTTTCTGATTTTTCATCAGCTTCAAATCTTTTATCAATAATCCCTTCATACGTTCTCCCCCCGTATCATCATGGTGATCGTGCCGTCGATGGATCCCTTTTCAATGGCCAGCGACGGATAATTTTCCAGATAGTACTGCCGCTGATCGGTCAGGCAGCAATATCCATAGGGTTCCTTTTTTACCCGTAAAATGTACTGCTTATCCAGACCGGCATACTGCTCTTCGCTTACCTTCAAAAGGGCATAATCGCTCAATAATACATCCACATCCTCATGCATGATGATCCTTCCCCCGTGAATCATATATACGTCGTCGCACAGCGTCTCCAGATCGCTGGAAATATGGGAGCTGATCAAAACCGAAGTCGTCTCATACCGCTCCATATACTCCCGCAGCATTTCCAGCAGCTCATCCCGGGCGATCACATCCAGCCCCGCCGTCGGCTCATCCAGAAGCAGCAGTTTTGCCTGGACACTGGTGGCCGCCAGCACCTTCAGTTTCGCTTTCATTCCTGTGGAAAACTCCTTCAGCGTCTTGTCCGTCGGCAGTTGAAAACGCCGCACCTGCTTTCGGAAAAATACCGGATCAAATCGATCGTACAAATGCTTCAAAACCGGAATGATATCCTTTATGGTAAGATAGCCGCTGAACCCCGAATCGGAAAGCACAACGCCTATGTTCTGCCTGTCATCGACACTCAGCTTTTCCCTCTCTTTTCCGAAAATCCGAATCGTCCCCTCATCCGGCGCGATGAGCCCCAGAATCGCCTTAAAGGCCGTGCTCTTTCCCGCCCCGTTTTCCCCGATCAGGCCGGTGATCCGCCCGTCTTCCACCCGCATGGAACAATTCAGCTTAAAATCGCCGTAGTTCTTCTTCAATCCACTTACTTCCAACATTTAGAAATCCTCCATTATCATATCAAATATCTGTCTGATTTCCTCATCCGCCAGCCCCAAGCGGCGGCCTTTCTGTATCGTACGCTCCATGTCTGCTTCCACTTCCCGGCGCTGTTCCTCCTTCATCCGTTCGGCATTGGCAGGCGCGACATACGTTCCTTTCCCATGGACCGTGACCGTATATCCTTCCTGTTCCAGGTTGTCGTACGCTTTCTTTACCGTCAGCGCGCTGATTTTTTGTTCTTTTGCAAGAGTCCGGACAGAGGGGAGGATATCATTTTCCTTCAAATCACCGGCAGTAATCCTGGCCTTGATCTGATCCATGATCTGTTCATAAATCGGCACCATGGATGAACTGTTGATTATAATCTTCATCGTATCTCCTCCTCTTGCAAACAGTATATAACAGTGCAAAACAGTTGTCAACCCCATTTCCTATGGTTTGCATGCCCGCTTTTCAAAATCCTGCCGAGCGTCCCAATGGAGGAGTGGAAAACATTCACAGGCCGAAGGAAGCGAACCTTTTTCCTGACGGGCTTTGAAAAACGTCGGTACTTGATT